>JAGHUK010000033.1 GCA_018064845.1 Candidatus Hennigella equi
GTGGAGATATATCAAAATCTGACGGACATAATTTTTCTACTGATGACTGATCAAAAATAGTTGAATTATCAAAACAAGGGTTAGACTCATTAAAACAACATTACAATGTTGAATCTTTTGTGGGTCTTCAAAGAAAAGTAACTATTAATGGTCTAGAACATACTGTTAAGGTTATAGGAGAAAATGAAGATTTTAAATGCAAGACAGATGAACATGGTTTTATTGAACCAGATTATAAAAAACCTGTCGCTTTAACTTTCCAATTTGACAATGTCGTTTCTTATAAAGACGATGACAATGACATTCTCCCAGTAAAAATTAAATTTGCAGCAGAAGAAACAATTCCAGGTTTGGAACCAATCATAAATGCTTGTGGCTGAGAAGTTAGTAATGCTAAGCAATATTTAAATAATCCAGAATATGAACCACCTGAAGCAATGGAAAATGAATATCAACCGTTTATTACACAATTAAAAGAACAATTAGGTTCTAACGCAATTGAAAAGGTATACAAAAGATCCTTTAATACAAATGTACAACTTCATATTGGTTATACTACAAATACAAGAGTACAAGGATATGAGGAACAAGTTTTCATTCCTTCATTAGCTGATATATATACTAGTAAGGCTTGCTTACCTACGCCTCCAAGTACATGAGGTCAAGAATTTAAAGATTTTTATGTAGATGAAGGCAATAGAATAAATGAAACTGGAGAGCAAACAGCTTACTCTTATTACAAAAACATTCTAGGCACAAACATTGGGTATTGAGATTTTGTTCGTTGCCTAATCTTATCAGATTGTAAAGGTTTAACTCAAAATTATTGATTGAGATCTGGATGATTAAAAGATTTAAGTTCTGATCCTGAACATACATATGACTTTCATCAATGATCTGTGTCTAGATGAGGGTCTAGTTCTGAAAGTGGAGAAGTACCAACACCTATAGACGAACCAATTTGTTTATCTCCAATCTTTTGTATCTAATCATTAAAAAAGAGGCTAAGCCTCTTTTATTTTTTTAAGAAATTGATAATGTCTTTATAAACTTCTTGTTTTATTTTTGGTTCATTTAAAATTTCATGTCTTGCATTTTTATAAATTTTCATTTCAACATTCTTGATGTTATTCTTTTTATAAAAATCATGCAAAGCCTTAACTGATTTAGACATTGATCCTACAGGATCGTTTTCTCCAGCAATTAAGAAGATCGGTTTATCTTTTGGGATTCTTTTAATTGCTGATCTACGGTACATATGTCTAAAACCATTAAACATATTAAAGTAAAACTTATTGCTTAGCGGTTTTCCATTGAAGTCATCTGCATAATATTTCTCTACTTCTTTTGTGTCAGTATTTAATCAGCTACCTTCTTTAACCATTTTGTTGTAGTTAGAGTAATTGATTTTTTCAATTAATTTTGCTTCTTTTTTACTAGCAGCTAATTTTAAAAATCAAGCCAAGAATAAACCAAATTTAACATCTAGTCTACCTTTCATAAGCGCCGAACCACAAATAATGACTTTTTCATAGTCATCATATTTAGTAATGTATTCTTGAGCTAGAAAAGAACCATAACTATGTCCTAATACATACAATGGCAAACTATATTTGTGTTTTAACATCTTGCTGAAAAAGATTTCATCTTTTAGAGTGTCAATAAAAATATCTTTTCCTTCATATGTTCCAAGTTTTTTACCATTTTCAGGTGTTTTTCCATGACCACGGTGGTCATCTGCAAATACAATGTAGCCAGCTTTATTTAATTCTTTTGCTAACTCTTCATATCTCTTAGCGTGTTCAGCCATGCCATGAAAAATTTGAACTATACCAATAGGCTTATCTACATCATCTCATAAATAGCAATAGATTCTCTTTCCATCAAAACTATTAATAAATTTTTCTGTCATTATTTCAATCCTTTAAGATATTGATTAATTGTTTTCTTTCAACCATCAATCTTTTCTTCCATTTGGTTTTTTGTTCTTTTTGGATAATAAGTCTTTACAAGTTTAAATTTAATATCGTCTAAAGATTTAAATGCCTTTGTTGCTAATCCTGTACAAATAATTGAACCCATGCATGTTGATTCAAGGTTGATAATTGAAATTGGAAGTTGAATTAAATTACTTTGTAATCTCATTAAATACTTATTTTTACTTAATCCACCATCAACACACATTCGACTAGTACTTAATTTAATATCTTGTGTTAATGCTTCATACACATCATAATTTCTAAAAGCAATCGCCTCTCATGCTGCTTTTGCAATCTCTTTTGCTTTAGTATCTTTATTTCAATTAACAAATTTAGCTTGTGCATTCATTCTTCAATAAGGTGCACCTAAGCCATTAAATGCAGGGATTAAATAGACATTAGATGTCCTACATTTCATTGCTAATCTTGTTAAACGACGATGATCTGGAGCAATACCTTGCTTAATCATCTCATTAATGATGGAACCACCATTAAATACACTTCCTTCAAGTGCATAGGAAGTTCTTTTTTGCAATCTATTTGCAACAGTAACAAGTAAATTATGTTTAGATATTATTGGTTTGACACCAATGTTAGCTAACATAAAACATCCAGTTCCGTAAGTGTTTTTAATATCACCTTTGTGAAAACAACCTTGCCCTAGTAATGATGATTGTTGGTCGCCAATTAAACCAGCAATTTTGATTGGACTACCTAATAACGAAGTAAATCCAACAATCTTATCATTATCAACTGGTCTAGGTAAAATGTTTTTTGGAACCTTAAAGAACTTCAATAATTGTTCATCTCATTTTAAAGTTTTGATATTGAACAACATTGTTCTACTAGCGTTTGTAACATCTGTTACAAAGACGGTGCAATTTGTTAAACGATAAACTAAATAGCTTTCAATTGTTCCAATGCACAATCTATTTTCTTTCAAAGCTTTTTTAACTGCAGGAACATTTTCTAACATTCATTTAATCTTAGTTGCAGAGAAATATGAATTAACTAATAAACCGGTTTTATTTTGTATTGTTTTAGCTATCTTTTGTGTTTTAAGAGTTTGACAATATTTAGCTGTTCTTCTACATTTTCAAATAATAGCATTAGTTAATGCTTTGCCAGTTTTTTTATCTCAAGCAACAACCGTTTCTCTTTGGTTAGTAATTCCCAAACCATACACATCTTCAGTTTTAATTCCAACCATTACTTTCTTTAGACAAGCAATAGTTTTATTTCAAATATCGTTAGCGTCTTGTTCTACTCATGTTGGTTTAGGTTCAATTAATTTGGTAAAAGCTCTTTCAAAACGTTTAATCTTTTGTTTTTTAACATCAAAAAGGACTGCACGTAATGATGTTGTTCCTTCATCGATTGTCAAAATATAACGTTTCATAACATTTTTATTATAAAGAAAAATAGGATAGTAAACTATCCTATTTTTATATCTTCATATGGGTATTCAATGTCATTGAAGTGAGGGTGGAATCTTGTTCAAGACAATAATGTGTTAATTACACCTAGTTGTCCAACGAACATTAATAAAATCAAATACAACAATCCTCATCATTCTGTAACACCTGTAATACCAGCAGACAAACCAACAGTACCGAAGGCAGAAGCACATTCAACCATAAATTCAGAGAATGTGAATCATACGCTTGGTGTTGCTGCATATTCTGGTGGAACTGGAGTAGCAGATCAGACAACAACCGCACCAACTAATAACAATACTAATGAAATTACAAAGATCATGAATGCTTGAGTAACAGTATCAGGATTTATTCTTCTCTTGAAGAAGAAGACATTCTTTCTACCACACAACTTACATCAAATAGTTACAAGAATTACGGCTAATGTTGTAGTTCTAATACCACCGGCTGTTGAACATGGAGAAGCACCAATAAACATTAAGATAACTAAGATTCACTTTGTTCCTTCGCAGAAAACATTTGTCTTAATTGTTTCCATTCCTAATGAACGGCAGTTAAATGTTTGGAAAATAATGGCAAAACATTTGTTAAGCATTGGATTTTTACCAAATTCACCGAATTGGTTTTGGTTTCCAATGATACAAAGGTCTTTCATTAAGATTGGACGACCGTGGATTGAATCAACAACTAAAGTAGAGTTTATTTGAGGGTTTGTGAATTCTGCAATAAATGCTCCAGCTAAACCAAATACTGCAACTATAGCGTAAACACTAATAGCAACTTTTGAATATAAAGACATTTTGTATCTTCTACCAATTGCTTTACATTTAATCTTTTCAATTACATCGAATCATACAAAGTGTCCAAGACCACCGATGATAAGTTCTAGAACAATTAAAGTTTGGAAAATAATACCAAGGTCATTTCTAAATGGAGCCATTGATGTAGCAGAGATGTTATCAAATCCTGCGTTGTTCATTGCTGAAACAGTTGTAAATAAACCGATTCATAAAGAGTAACCAAAGTTGTGGTACATTGGTAACATCTTGTCAGTATTGAATGAAATACCTTGGAAAACAGCATGTTGTGTTATCGTAGGATCAAGGTTTTCTAAGAATGTTTGTTCATATGCTGGAATGAAACAAAAACATAGAGCAAAACCAAACATGAAAACAACTTGTGCAGAAAGAATAAAAATTAATGCAACTTTAATAACATGGAATGATTGGGATAATCTACTTCCACCACGTTCAGCTTGTAAAATATAAAGTTGACCAACGTCAATTTTGTCATCTTTCTTCTTGAAGAAGTTTCATACATAGTAGAACAACGCAACAACACCAATACCACCAACTTCAATTAAAATCAATAGAACAACTTGACCACCTGGATTTAAGTATTCATAGATATTAACTGGCGTTAGTCCGGTATCACTAAACCCTGAACAAGCAATGAACAATGCTTGAACAAAGTTATATCCATTAACATTTGCAAAACCGTTTAATTGAACTAATTGTCCGTTAATTTCAATTTTATTTAAACAGAATGGAGCGCAAAGTAATAATGCACCAGTAACAATAACGATAAGATATAGTCTAAATAATCGTTGAGGTAATGTTTTCCCAACGATAATTCTTAAAGCTTTCTTACCACCTTTAGCCAATGCAGAACCAAAACGTCTAACGACGTTACGATTCTTTATGGTTTTACCGGTGTTGGTATCTCTTGCTTCCATAAGTTAAAAATATCTAATAAGAATTATAACAATTATTATTTTATTTTATCTAAGTAATCAATCTTGTGTGGTTCAACTTTAGACAATTTATTAAAATTGTCTAATTGTGCCATTTCATATGCACAAAT
>JAGHUK010000041.1 GCA_018064845.1 Candidatus Hennigella equi
ATATGTTCTGGTATAGATAATTCAGAAATGTAATTTTGCTTTGACACAAAATCTACAAATTTATTTTGTTTTTTCATTACTTAGCCTTTAATTTCTTAGCAATCTTTTCAACGTCTTCAATATTAACACGATTGCAATCTAGTCTAAAGCCTTGGCCTGCAGCATATTTAGGAATTACATGAAAGTGAACATGTAAAATAGCTTGACTAGCGATTTTACCTTGGTTACTAATGTAATTAAAACCTCAAGGTTTAAGCTTTTTTGTTAGTTTATCAGCCATTTCAACGCTTAAATCTACCATGTCATGTAAAACATTTAATGGTGTAGATTGTCAGTCTGGATAATGTTTCTTAGAAATGATCAATGTATGTCCATTAGCTAATGGAGCATTATCTAAAATAGCAATAGCGCTTTTATTTTCACCTATCTTATATGACTTAATCTTACCTGCAGCTATATCACAAAAAATACAACTCATACTATCTTCTAGATCCAAATCTGATAATGTATAGAACAACAATGAATAGTAAGTTTACTAAATCAGTTAATAGTCTATATCCTAAGAATCAAGGAAGAATCTTAGAGTATTCTTGACCAGTTGTTGTAGCAAATTCACTAATCTTGCTAATTTGTCAAATATCAATAACAATATATAAGAATGAAACAATTGACATTCCCATCATTATTCCTGTACACAAGATGTCGCCACTGATTATTCCGGCAGTTGGTGAGAAAATCATTACTAATAGAATAATAAAAAACATCAAGAAGAACAATGCCATAACGATTCCAACAGCAAAGATAATCTTGCCCATTGTTATAATGCCATTAATTGAAATAACCTTAGCAATCATTGTTGCAATCAAGAAAATTGCTCCAACTACTGCAAAAATAACAGGCAATCAATAAGCTTGCGATTGGACCATACCAACAGCAAAGATTCAGCCGAATGCAATTGATGTCGTTATTATATAAATTGCATAACACAAAGCAGTTAAGCCAACAGAGCCATTTTTCATCATGTTAGCAGCTCATAGCATTGATACGATCATACCTGAGATTAGCATAACTAGACAAATAGGTAAGCCAACAAAAACTTGTTGACCAACATCATATTTGTCAAACATTGCGCTAAATCCTCAACTCAATAACCCAATAATAAGGAAAGACACACCAGCAATCAACATTGATTTAGTCAATAGTGATACTTGGGTTTTGGAATATGTCTTTTTTGTAAATTGAACTTCCATAACTATTTAATTATATAATAATTACAACTTAAAAATTATGGCTATTAGATTAGATAAATTTTTAGCAAAAACTTATTCAAAATATTCAAGAAATAAACTTAACCAATTTATTCTTTCTGGTTATGTTTTAGTTAATAATAAAGTTCAAACTAAACCAAGTTATTTGGTGAATGATAACGATAAGGTTGATTTAAAAGTATGCACAGATGATGTATGAGTTTCACGTGGTGCATACAAATTATTGAAAGCATTAGAAGAATATAAAATTGACTTAACAGACAAAGTTTGTCTTGATATTGGTTGCTCAACTGGTGGTTTCACACATGTAATGTTGAGAAACAATGCAAAAAAGGTATATGCAGTTGATGTTGGCACAAATCAATTTGATAAAAGCATCCTTAATGATAAAGTAGTATTAATGGAACAAACACATTTTTGTCATACTAATGTGTTAGATTTTGAACATATTGATTTTATCGCTTGTGATGTTAGCTTCATTTCTGCAAAGAAAATAATTGAACATGTAGTTAAACTATTTAACTATCCTTTTACTTTTGTTTGTTTAATTAAACCTCAATTCGAATTGACTAAAGAAATCCTTGATAAATGCAAAGGTGTTATTCCAGAAAAATATCATCAACAAGCTATTAGTTCAGTTTGCAATTATGCCAAACAGCTAGGACTTGAAGTTAGCAATGTAATAGCTTCACCAATACAAGGAGCAAAAAGCAACAACACAGAATTCTTAGTTTGCTTCAGGAGAAGATAATGAGAAAAACAATATTTCATATTGACTTAGATGCTTTCTTCTGTAGCTGCGAAGAAATCGTTAATCCAAAATTAAAAGGTAAGGCGTTTGTTGTTAGTGGTAGAAACAAACGATCTGTTGTTTCTTGCGCAAGCTATCCTGCAAGAAAACTTGGAATTAAAGCTGCCAAACCTATTTATATGGAACTAGATAAAGTTCCTAGTTTAATTGTTGTGCCAGGGCACTACGAACTATATGATAAGATGAGCATGCAATTCTTTCAATATATAAAGAAGCACTTTTCTAATATTTGTGAAGAAATGTCAATTGACGAATGCTTTTTAGATGTAACAAATGCACTTAAACATTACAAAAATGATCCTGTGTTATTGGCTAAAACACTACAAGCTAATGTTAAAAGGACATTGGGCCTATCTGTTTCAATTGGAATTAGCCATAATAAATTCTTGGCTAAAATGGCCACAGATTTAAACAAGCCATATGGAATAACAACTATTCTATCCCCTGAAGAATTAAAAACTAAAATATGACCATTGCCTATTGAGGAGATGTTCTTTGTTGGCCCTCCAACTGCCAAACGTTTAAGGAATATTGGAATTAAAACTATTGGAGATCTAGCTAATTTTGATGATGTTAAGTTGCTAGAAGCAACACTTGATCGTAATTGATACACAACATGACAAAATGCTTTAGGCAATGGAGATGACTTTGTTGATACAAGAAAGAACGACCCTAAGAGTCAATCTGTAAGTCATACATTATTAGATCCTACTAATGATGTTGCAGAGATTGAAACAACATTAAAATATATTGCTCAAGAATTACAAACTAAGTTAGAGGCTTACAATATGGCTGGTAGTTGTGTTGGTGTTATTTATAAGATTAACAAAGTTAATAGAATTAAGAATGAAACGCTAAATCATAACATTTATAAATGACAAGATTTAGCAAACTATGCGCTTAAACTATTAGGAATGGTTTGAGATGGAAATAGTATGATCCAACTACTAGGCATAAACATTTCTAAACTTATTAAAGTAGATTCTATGGAATCTCTTGAACAAAAACTTGTTGTTAAAAAACAAAATAAATTAAACAAAATAGTTCAAGAAGTAAACAAAAAACTAGGTAAGGACCTAGTCTTCATAGCTAAAGATAAATTTATTTCTTAATTATCTTTGTACATCTTTCACAAAGATCGTCATGTACTTGATCCGCTGGATAATAATTTCAGCATCTAATACATTTAACATATTTAGTCTTTGTTACTTCAACTTCGTATTTGTCTTCTTTAATTGAATTAATTGTAACTTTAGCAACATTAAAGATCTTCTTTAATAAGTTTGCGTCAATCTTATGTTCATTATTAAATGTTAAAACAACATCAGCTTCATTATTCTTCGCAAGTGTTTTATCATTTCTCATCTTTTCAATCTTAGTAAAGACAAGATCTTTTAACTTAAAGATTTGATTTCACATTGCTTCGTTTATTGCATCAACTTCAAATGGAAGCTTATCAACTCATGGTTCTAACATAATGTTAGCTTGTTTTTTATCTTTCTTAAAGAAACTATGTACTTCTCAAGCTGTATGAGGAATAATTGGAGTCAAGAAACATAAGTAACTATTTAGTAAGAAGTACAAAACAGTTTGGATTGTTCTTCTTCTTTCGTTGTTTGCTTCGTCACAATATAGTGTATCTTTGATTAAATCAAAGTATCAACTACTTAATTCAATCACGTGAGCATTAATTGTTTTAACTGCGACTGAGAAATCAAACTTTTCATAGGCTTGATTAATCTTTTCAATATTTGATTTCAATTGGTTTAAAACATAAACGTCTTCTGGGCTAAAGAAATATTTAGCATCTTTTGCAAAATTAAAATCATCAATATTACTTAGACAGAACCTAAATAATGAGTTTCTAATTCTTCGATACATTTCTGCAATTTGTTTTAGGATATTGTCAGAAATTGATACGTCAGCAACATAGTTGCTATTAGCTACTCACATTCTTAAGATGTCTGCTCCATATTGGTTGCAAACTTTTAATGGATCAACACCATTGCCTAATGACTTGGACATCTTTCTGCCTTGTTCGTCAACAGTCATACCATGACTAATTAATTGCTTATAAGCAGAAGTTTTCTTAACAATAGTTGAAGTAATAATAGAAGAGTTAAATCAACCACGGTATTGGTCATTACCTTCTAAATATAGTTCACATTGTTTGTTTCATCCTAATTGTTCAAACATCATATGACTTGAACCAGAGTCAAATCAAACATCCATAGTGTCCATACACTTTGTGTATTTTCCGCCTTTATATTTATCAGTTAAGAAATATTCAGCAGGTTTTTCAAACCAAACATTTGTTCCTTCTTTAGATAAGATGTCAACAATATTTTTGCATAAATCTAAGTCAAGAATTGGTTGTTCGTTGTCATAAATAATACAAATTGGAACACCTCAAACTCTTTGTCTTGAGATACATCATTCAGAACGATTATCAATCATTTCTTTCATGTGGTTCTTATTTGATTCAGAATTAAATACAACCTTATCAAGGTTCTTGATAATGTCTTTCTTGATTGAATCGATATTTACAAATCATTGTTTAGTTGCACGATATAAAACAGGTTTCTTTGTTCTTCAGTCAATTGCAGCAGAGTGAACAATCTTGCCACACTTCAATAAGTTGCCTGATGCTTCTAAACGTTTAACAATGCTTTCATTAGCATCTTCATAGAAGATTCCTTCTAGTTCTTTATCATTTACTTCAGCAGTAAATTTACCTAATTTATCAATTGGACAGAATGGTTCAATCTTATAAGCTTTACATGCTAAATAGTCATCATCGCCAAAACCTGGTGCATTATGAACACAACCTGTTCCGTCATCCATCGATACATATTTTGCTAAAATGACTGGACATGGTTTGCTATATAAAGGATGAGCATACATAACTTTTTCAAGTTCTGTTCCTTTGAATGTTTTAACAACTTTATGTTGCTTTCAACTTAATGCTTTAGCAATTGCGTCTAACAATTTGCTAGCAACAACATAATGTTTCTTTCCAACTTGTACTCTTGCATATTCAAAATCTGGATTGATTGCAACAGCTAAGTTACTTGGAATTGTTCAAGGAGTTGTTGTTCAAATAACAATTTGATCATCTTTTTCTAAAAGCTTCTTGCCATCAATAACATTGAAGCCAACATAGATTGAATATGCTTCTAAATCCTTATACTCAATTTCTGCTTCAGCTAAAGCTGTTTGACTAGATCATGATCAATAAACTGGTTTAAGAGCTTGGAAGATTAAACCTTGTTCAATCATTGACAAGAATAGGTTTAATTGTCTAGTTTCATAATCCTTAGACATTGTCATGTAGAACTTGTCATAATCTGTAAATAAACCGAATTTAGCAAATTGTTCTTTTTGCTTGGCAATGTTTGCTAAAGCAAAGTCATAGCACTTTTGTCTTTTTTGCGAAATCGTTAATTGGTTATATTCTTTACCTAATTTTTTAGTTAGAGCATGCTCAATTGGCAAACCATGAGTATCTCACCCTAAAACAAATGGGCTATAAAAACCTTTCGCATTTTTATATCTAACAATGATGTCTTTAAGGATCTTGTTAAGAGCATGACCTACGTGTAAATCACCATTTGCATATGGAGGACCATCGTGCAAAATCCATTGTTTATTTTCTTTATGATTTCTAGCTAAAACTTGTTCATAAACCTTAGAGTCAATTCAACTTTGTTGAATCTTAGGTTCTTTAGTTGATAAATTAGCCTTCATTTCAAGGCCTGTTTTACCCATATTTAGACTGTTTTTGATTTGTTCTTTTAAATCTGCCATATAGATTTAATTATATAGATTATGATTTTTTTCATATAAAAAATAGATAATTAATGTATGAAGATTAACTTAGTTAGACCATGTGCTTTTTGCCCTGGAGTAGAAAGAGTCGTTCAAAAAACCAAAGAAATAATTGCTGATTACAAATCAGCACATATTTATTTAATTGGAAATATTGTGCACAATGATGAATTGTGCAAACAATTACTAAAAAATAAAAACGTAAAGATTCTAGAAAACAAGAACCACGATCGTCTTGCTTTAGTTAAATCTATCAAAACCAATAATAATGTCATCATCTTTTCAGCTCATGGCACAGACCCAAGAGCAGTTGATTTTGCTGTAGCAAAAGGCTGGAAAGTTTTTGATTTAACTTGCCCTTGAGTAAATCGTATTTTTTCAAAGATAAGGTATGCTATTTTGCATGGTTATCATGTGGCATATTTTGGAGATAAAAACCATGTTGAAGCTATTGCGGCTAAAGGACATGGTGGCAATGACTTGACTATTTACAAAACTAAAAAAGATTTAAAGAAAGTTTTGGACAAACCGTATGTCCAAGTTGTGGCTCAAACAACCATGGACCAACAAGAATATATTGCTACGCAAAAATGATTCACTCCACCAGCCATTATTAAATTTGCTGATACAATTTGTCATTCTAGCAGACAACGACAAGAAAATGCTCTTGAGGCAAAACAATATGATTTAGTATTTGTCATCTCTGACCCAAATAGTCACAATGGTCAATCACTATATCAAGTTTTAAAAGCAAGACAAAAACATGTTGTTTTTGTCGACCCACAACATATTAAATTAAATAAAAAAATACTAGCGAAGAAAAAAGACTGCGCTATCTTTACAAGTAGCTCAGTCTCTCAAGAACAAGTTGATAGATTTGTTAAAAAGCTTAACAAATTAATATAGTCTTAATTTAGCATTAATAGCTGCATTAACAACTTTGCCGTCTTGACAATTTGTTATTTTTCAAATAACAGCATTATCAGTTCCTTGTTCAACTACATTTAATAAATACTTTAGTGATTTGTTTGAAATAATTTCACTTGCTTGTTGACCTACTAAATCAGTCAAACATTCATGCGCTAAATAGAATGACTTTTCGAATTTATTTCATTTAGGTTGCTTATCAGCAAATTTCTTAACAAATTGAAAAGCGTAACCATTTTCACATGCTGCATCAATTAACAAAGAACCTTTTGGCATAGACTTAGCCATTTCTTTAGTTATTCTAGTTTTAGTTAGATCTAATGGATCTATTACTGTGTTAACAAAAATATTTTGAGTTTTAAACTTATAGTTTATTGTCTCATAACCAGCATCGACACATTCAATATCCTTAAGTGTTTTTGTCTTTTTTAATGATGCTAAATATTTTGCGTCATTATCAGCAATTGTAACTTTTCATCCTAGAGCTGCTGCTTTTTCAGCTAGAGCCACTCCAGCAAAAGTAGCGTTTAAAATTAGGATACTTGGGTCTTTTGGATAAACTACCAAATCCTTTTTGCTTTTGCTAAGGCCTTTAGAGATAGCATGTTGCAAATAGTTCATTATTAAAGGAACTTTAGTTTCCTCTAATTGTCCAAATAACACATAGTTTGAGCGATCAGCTAATGCTGCTCATTCTAATCCAGTCACTTGGTTTTCTAGCATGTAGTAAAGCATTTCTACATTAGCTAAATAATTAACCATAGTGATGGCTATTTTCTTTTTCATTAACTTTAGTTCACTCTTAGAAAAAGCATTTGTCTTTAATAAAATGTCTGAATTAGCAATGACAGTTTGCCATTGTTGACAAATGTTTGCTCCAGCACTAATATATGCAGAGTCACTAACATTAATACAATTACCAGCACCACTAGCAATATTAACTGTAATGCCTTTTTCTGTTAAAGCTTTTACTTCCCTTGGAAGAAGAAAAGTTTTCTTGCTATCTTTGTCGTATAAGATTCCAATACGTTTCATATCAATCACTTAATATATTAATTTTATGTTATTTAATATGTAAATTTTCAAAAATTACATATAATATATAGACAAAATAAAAAAGATAAAACACATTGGGAGTTTTATATGGTAAAAATTAGATTAACAAAGTTAGGTAGGCACAAACTACCAGCATATAGAGTAATTGCCATCGATTCACGTAAAAGACGTGATGGTGCATATTTACATCTATTAGGTACATACGATCCAGTAAAAGGAGTTGCTAAGTTAGACGAAGAACTAACTCTAAAACTATTAGCACAAGGTGCCCAACCATGTGATACAGTTTTAAGTATTCTTAAAAAGCAAGGCATCTATGCTAAATTCTTAGCAAGCAAAAAACAAAAACCAGCTAAGAAAGGTAAAAGAAAACTTTCTAAGAAAAAAGTTGCAAAGAAATTAGCAAAGAAAAATGCTCCTAAGAAAGCTAAACCTGCTGCTAATCCAGCACCTGCAGCTAAAGCTGAAGAACCAGCAAAGGAAGTTAAATAATTATGGCAAAGATCAATAAACAAAAGATTCTAAACAAGATCATTACTGGTCAAATGCGTGATGACATTCCTGCTTTTAAAGCTGGAGACACAATCTCTGTAAGTTACAAGATTATCGAAGGAAAGAAAGCAAGAATTCAAACATTCACTGGTGTATGTTTAAGAATTAAAGGTGCAGGAAACTCTAAAACATTCTTATTGAGAAAAGAAAACGGAGTTGAAAAAACATTCCCAATGCACTCACCTCAAATTGTTAAAGTAAACGTTGACAAAAAAGGTAAAGTAAGAAGAGCTTACATCTCATACATGAGAAAACGTTCTGGAAAATCAGCAAGAATCGCTGAAACAAAATAATAAGAAGCAAAGCTTCTTATTTTTTTATAATATACGTATGAAAATTAAAAATAAAAGAACCGATTTTAATTTCGGTAAATATGAGCTTAGACATTTACACGCTAAACCTATTCCGTTCTCTAAGCTATATTTAAATAAGTCTGTGCCTTTTAAATATGTGGTAGCTGCCCTTTGTGGAATAATTTTTGCATTCCTAACTACATGCTTCATTAAAAATACTGGGGCATTTAGTTATGGATTATCAAGTTTCTTGCAAGGTATAGCAAAACTATGTAACTACTTTATAACAGAATCCACAGGAACATACAGCAGCATGATTTACTCAGCGCTATTCTGGGGACTATTATTAATTGGAAACATTCCATTGTTTGTCTTTGCTTGGTGCAAAGTAGGGCATAGATTTGCACTATTAACTCTAACATTCCTAATTTCTAATAGTTTGTCAGGTTTTGTTTTTGACTTTATTCCTGGAATTGAAGGATGATCATTGTTTGGTAACACTACATTATGATGTGCGCAAGAAACAAGCCATTCAGAATGGATCCATGTCTTAACTGAAAAATACCATATTCAAGTATTACCTTTCAGTGTACCTGAAGCATTAGCTGTTGATTATCACCCATCTAACTATGTTAAACCTCTTTTATTAATTCTTTCAACTGTAACATATGCATTCATTGCATCATTTGTCTTTGCAATTCTATTTATTGTCGGTGGATCTACAGCAGGAACTGACATCATATCAGTTTATCTTGCTGCGGAAAAGAAGAAAAATGTTGGAACATTCTTCTTAGCTCTAAACTTAATCATGATTACTCTAGCTTCAGCAATTGGAACATTTATTCCAGCTAGTCTAGCTTGTCCTGAATGTAGAAGTGTTGAATTCTTCTTTAATGCTAACTGATTAGGAACATTGATTTCAATGTTAATCTTTACTGCTATCTACAAAAGACTTTACCCAAACTCAAGAAGATGCAAAGTTGAAGTATATAGTAAGAAGGCTAAACAAATCCGTGACTTGTTATACAAGAATCACTACGTTCATGGTAGTAGCTTAGCTGACAGAATCGGTGGCTATAGTAATAAGAAACAACAAATGTTTATTACAATTTGCTCTGCTACAGAACTTCCAATGATTATTGATCAAATCAATACAATTGATAAATTATCAACTATTACAATTTCTAACTTATATGCAGTTGATGGGCCATTTGCTTTACAACGCCAAGGTAGCAGGTAATGAAAAAGTTTACAATTTTAACTTTATTCCCTGATGTATTTGAAAACTTTAAGAAGTTTTCCATTATTAAACGCGCAATAGCTAACAAGAAAATAAAGTTAAATATTATTGACTTCAGACAATTTTCAAAAAACAAACATAAAAAAGTTGATGACTACCAATTTGGTGGTGGAGCAGGAATGATTATTGCTTTACCTTCAATTGTTGCAGCTATCAAAAAATATAAAACAAAGAATAGTCTAGTTTTACTAACTAGTCCTCAAGGCAAACCATTTAATCAAGCTAAAGCTAGCACTCTAGCTAAAACAAAGAAAGATTTTATCATTGTTTGTGGCCACTATGAAGGCTTTGATGCTAGAATACTCAACTATGTTGATGAAGTTATTTCAATGGGAGACTTTGTCTTAACTGGCGGCGAAATACCTGCTATGGCAATAACTGAGGCCGTGGCTAGATTAATCAAAGGTGTTATTACTGATAGTTCTTTAGATTTTGAATCATTTAATAATAAATTATTAGATTATGACGCATACACAAGACCAGTAGAGTTTGAAGGGCATAAAGTTCCAGCAGTGCTTCTATCTGGTAATCACAAGAAGATTGCAGAGTTTAGAAAAGCTAATCAACTAGCAAAAACTAAAAAATATCGTCCAGATCTGTTGAAATCTAAATAACTATATTTAGTGGGGTAATCCCACTTTTTTTATACAAAAATATAGTTATTTTTGGTTTTACTTATAAATAGTATTTATCCGCTTTTTAGAAGACTTGCCTATTTATTTTTCCTAAATTTTTTATTTTTTAGGTAAAGGTGTATATGGAGAAAATAATTATGGATGAAATTTTATTATATTTATCGCTTAAATACTTTGGCGAGTGAATGGCTATCTATGATAGTCTTCAAAAGAAAGAAGAATTAAAAGTATATGACATCAAGAAGGCTGTCAATGAAGTTGATGCTGATTGAATTACGTTAATCAGTTCAGACTACCCAAAGAACTTAAAAGCCATTTACAAACCACCTTTTGGTGTGTTTAATTATGGAAAAAGCAAATTACTGCATCAAAACATTGTCACAGTGTTTGGCAAGATTGACGAAGACAATGTGCAATATCTTGATTGTTTGCGAAGCGATGGTTTCAATTTATTATGAGTAAAGAAGTCAAACAAAGAAATGTTAGACATCTTAGCAACATTCCCGACTAACAACATCTTCTATATGGAAGAAATGAAGAATGCGGGGAATAAAACCTTTCAAAACATATTAAGCAATGAAAATATTATTATGGAAAATGCTTTCTGCAGTGAAATCTGAGAAAGAAAATCACAAATTGATTATTCTAATCAATGGCAAGAAAGACTATATCTTGGATTAAGTTTGCAAGTCTTAATTGTTTCTGAGTTAAAAGCAAAAGAACTATTGGCATTAAGCCAATATTGCGACAAAGAGAACATTAAAGTAGGTATCTTGAAAAAAGTTTATAGCTCTAAAGAAGCTAAGGCATTTAAGAATAATAAAGTATTTATTATCGACGAATTAGACCAGTTATCAAGAGTGTTTTTAGGTCAAAATTAACATTTTATATATATGTAATATATATAGATTATTATGTTGAAACAAATTTTTGACTATATATATAATTTATAAATATTATGGCAAAGAATTTAGTAATCATCGAATCTCCTAACAAGGAAAAAACCATTGGTAAATACTTAGGAAAGGACTTTAGCATTCTTGCTACAGTCGGTCATATACGTGACATTCCAAGTTCAGGTTCAAAAGCTTTTGACCCTAAAACATACGAACCAAACTGAAAGATTTCTTACAACTCTAAAACTAAGACATCTAAGAAAGAAATTATTAATAAGATTAAAGCTATGGCTGAAAAAGCTGACAAGATTTATCTTGCAACCGACCCTGACCGTGAAGGTGAAGCTATTGCTTGACACGTATTTGAAGTATTGCCTAAGGCAAGCCAAAAGAAATGTGTAAGAATCACATTCAACGAAATTACTAAAGATGCTATAGAAGAAGCTATCAAGCATGAAAGACAAATTGACTTGAACTGAGTTCATTCTCAATTTGCTCGTAGAGTGCTTGACCGTATTGTCGGTTATGACTTATCTAAATTTGTTAGAGACAAATTCAATGGTTCATCTGCTGGACGTGTTCAATCTGTCGCTCTTAAATTTATTTATGAACGTGAACAAGAAATCAATAGATTTAAACCAGTTACAACATACACATTAGATGTAGAACTTAAAAATGGTGACAAGATTTTCTTGCGTAAAGTTGGAACAAAAACAAGAGACGAAGAAAAAGAAGATACTTCTATTCTAGAATTCAAAACTGAAAAAGAAGTATTAGACATTAAGTCTAAACTTGAGAAAAACTTTGAAGTTTACTTCCCTAAAGGAAAAGAAGATGTTAAGGTAATGAGACGTAATCCTCAAGATCCATTTAAAACATCAACTTTACAACAAGTTGCTTCTAACTATTTTGGTTGATCAGTAAGTAAGATTACTAAAGTAATCCAAGACTTATATGAAGGTATTAAAATTGATGGTGAACAAACTGCCCTAATTACATACCCAAGAACTGATAGTATCAGAATGTCTGATACATTCAAAGCTCAAGCTAGAAAATATATTAAGTCTACTTATGGTGATGAGTATGTAAACCCAGGTGAAAGACCTAATAAACAAGCTAAAAAAGAAAATGTGCAAGATGCACACGAATGTATTAGAGTTATTAACCCATTCACATACCCAAACAGTCTTAAAAAGAAAATTGGCGAAGACTACGCAAAGATGTATGAATTAATTTGAAGAAGATCAATTGCTTCATTAATGACTCCATGTCGTTACATTCATAAAACTATTCGTTTTAAAAATGATGGATGTAAATTCTTTACATACTCTAACGTTCTAGAATTCGATGGTTATAAAAGAGTATATGCCGATACGGCATTAGTAGGTGCTGGTACAGTAAAACCATATAAGAATGGACAAAAACTAGAAGCTAAATCTGTTGAATGTGTTAAACACGTTTCTGAACCGCCTGCAAGATACAACCAAGCAAGCTTGGTTAAAGCCTTAGATGATGCTGGTGTAGGAAGACCATCAACATATAGAATGATGGTTGATGTTAACCCTGAAAGAGGTTATTGTGAAGTAAAGAATAGAGCATTCTTTATGACTCCAATTGGAAACTCAGTTATTGAAGGATTAATCGGAAACTTTGACGATGTAATCGACAAAAACTTCACAAAAGAAATGGAAGAAAGACTTGATGCTATCGCTGACAAGAAAGAACCATGAAATAAATGATTATTATCATTTGTTCCAAAGTTTGAAAAGAAAGTAGCAAGCAAGACTAAGACTATTGAAGCTAAATCTCTTGATGTAGGAAGAAAATGTCCTAAGTGTGGTAAACCATTAGTTTACAGATTCAGCAAAAAGACACACAAACAATTTATTGGATGTAGTGATTACCCAAATTGTAAATATGCTGAATTCCCAGGTACAAAGGAATTAGAAGTTAAATGTCCAGTTTGTGGTCACAACCTTGTTCAAAGAACAAGTAAACGTGGTAAGCCATTCATTGGATGCTCAAACTATCCAAAATGTACATTCTTAGCTAATAACTTAGAAGAAGTTAAGAACTACAAACCTGGTGCTAAACCTAACAAGAAAGCGAAGAAATAATGATTATCGACTTTAAAAAGACAGATGATATTAACTTCTTAATGTCAAAATATGACAAGATCTTAATAGATATCTATGCAACATGATGTGGGCCTTGCAAAATGCTTGCACCACAACTAGAAGAGTTTGCTAAGTCACATAATGACTGAACAATAATCAGAGTAGACTCTGACGCTAATAATAATGTAGCAGCAGCTTTCAATGTTCAAGCAGTTCCAACAATGGTAATTGTTATTAAAGGAAAAGTTGCACAAACAATTGTAGGGTTCAAACCCCTAGTGGAAATTGAAAAAATAACAAGCAAATATTAGTATAATATTTAGATAGGAAAACAAACTATGGCAATCAAAAGAAGTATTAGATTAGAATGTTCAGTATGTCATCAAATTAACTACTTAACATTTAAAAACGCAAAGAACAATCCTGATAAGTTAGAACTTAAGAAATATTGTCCTTACTGCAAGAAAGTAACTTTGCACAAAGAAACTAAGAAAAAATAATATTTATATATATAATATATTAGTTATTAAAAAGAGCCTTCGGGCTTTTTTTCTTAACCAAAGACTATTTATGAGAAAAAAAGTTATATTAGTTTGCGACGAATGTTTAAGCCGTAATTACCATATTACGAAGAATACGTTATCAACTGAACGTATCGTTTTAAACAAATACTGTCCAAAGTGTAAAAAAGTCACTAAACATAAGGAAACAAGATAATGACTGACATTAATACTAATAAAAGTACTAGTACTACCAATGATAGTAAAAGTAAAAAAGAACTAAAGCAAGAACAAAGAAATAAACAATACAAGATAAAGCTTGAAGAAAATAGATTAGCAAAAATCGCTAAGCTAGAAAAGAAAAAAGCTAAATTAAGTATTAAGTTTAATAAAGCTCAAAATCCTAAAGTAAAGTCTAGAATCCAAGATAAGATGGATAAGATCACTAAAGAGTTAGCAGATCTAAATGATCCAGCTAAAGCTGTAGTAAAAAGACCATTTGGTCTTGTGATGAAAACTTGATCTAAAGGTTTGAACAAAGAAACTGGAAGAGTTGCTTGATATAAAAAGAATGAAGGAATTAAAGACTTTGTTACGATTATTCTAGTATGTGTCTTCTTAGGAGTAATATTCTTTGCAATTGACATGATTATAGTTGCAATACGTTAGAGGTGGACTATGGAAATAAACAGAATGCAATGATACGTAATCACAGCAGTAGGTGGACAAGAAGAATCTATTGCTCAAGCATTACGTGAAAAAATGAACAACTTTGGCTATGCCAACTTTGTTAAAACATCAGAAAATGATGCTTCTGCTCCTTTAGCTAATGGTGAACAACCAAAAGTTAAAGAGATCAGAGTGTTCATGAAAAGACAAGAATCTGAACAAATCTTTAATAAGAATAGTGCAGAACTTCCTAAAACATTAAAGAACACAAAAACAACAAGATGAGAAACTCTGCCTGATGGTAGATACAAAAGAACTAAATCTAAAAAAGTAAATAGATTTGGAAACTACATCTTTGTTCAATGTGATCTAGATGATGACATCTGATATAACATCAGAAACACCGTAGGTGTTATGGGGTTTGTTGGTTCAACAGGTAAGGCTGCAAAACCAATTCCTTGTTCAATGGACGAATATGAAAGATTAATTAATGATGCTGCCGCAGCTGAATATGCAGCAAGAATTGCTGCAGGAGAAACTGCAATCAAAGCTGAAGCTGCTAAGGTTGAAGTTAAACCTCAACCAAAGCCAGTTTTAACTGAAGCACCATTCAAAGTAGGACAAACCCTAGAATTAATCAATGGTTCATTTGCTGGTACTAACTGTACAGTTACATCTATTAACTTAGAAAAACAAACTGCAAAAGTAGAAGTTGAATTCTTCGGAAGAGTTAACTCTCTAGAAGTTGCGTTTGGAGACTTAAAGCTTGCTAAATAGCTTTCATAAATACATATAATAACAAAACAAGAGGTAAAATAATGCCAAAACAAGTTGAAAAAACTACTGAAGCTGTAGCTGTTGTAGAAACAGATGCTACTGCTAAAAAACCTGCAGCTAAGAAACCTGCAAGAAAACCTTCTGCTAAGAAGACAACTAAGAAACCACTAGTTAAAGAAGGTGCTTCTGCTAAAGACACAATCGAAGCAAAAGTAAACATGTTCTTCGAATCTAACAAGGACAACAAGGATCTTAAAAAGATCATCTCTGTTGCTAAATTAATGGAAGCTGGTGCACATGTTGGCCTAGCAGCTAACTTATGAAACCCAAAAATGGCTCCATTCATTTATAGATCTAAAGGATCTAGAAACTTAATCATCGATATGTTAAAGATTATTGTATTCTCTAACAGAGCTTACAACTTCTTACATGATATTGCAAAGCAAGATGGTAAAGTTCTATTTGTTGGAACACACAATGATTCTGTTAAGAAGTACATCCAAGAAGAAGCAACACGTTGTGGTGCATTCTATATCAACCAACGTTGATTAGGTGGAACATTAACAAACTTTAAAACTGTTAATAACTCAATCAACAAACTTAACAGATTAACAAGTTTACTTGAATCTGAAAATGTTGGTCGTTACACTAAGAAACAACAACTAGACATGCAAAGACAAGTTGCTAAACTAGAAAAGTTCATTGGTGGAATTAAGAACATGAAAGGTTTGCCACAAGTGGTAGTTGTAACTGATCCAATTGCTGAACACAATGCAGTTAAGGAAGCAAGAGACTTACACATTCCAGTTGTAGCTATTGCTAACACAAATGCTAACCCTGATTTAATTGACTTCATCATTCCTGCTAACACTCATTCAATTAAAACACAATGATTAATGTTAGGAATCCTTGCTGATGCTATTGCATCTGCTAAAGGACAACCAACTAAGATTATTGGCAAGGCTGATGGTGAAATCATTCTTCCAGAAGTAATTAGAGTTGCAAGAAAAGTAGTTAATGTAAGAGGAAAACAACCTGATACATTTGTAAAAGAAAACAAAGAAGAAGCAAAGTAAAACAAAAACAAAATAGTGCCTAAAAGGCACTATTTATTTTTTTATAAATTTCTAATCATGGATCGATATTTTCAAGATCGCCTAATGTTTTAAAATCTGGAATTTTATCAATATTACTTATAGTAATGTTTGGCTTTTTAAATTGTTTTACTAAGTGTAAATACACTTTTTCACTTTGGATGTTAAGTTGGTAATTATGAATAATTAAATGAATCTTTTTATTTTTAAGTGTATGACGTAAAAAGAAATTCATAATATTTTTCATAATATCTTTTTCTAGGTCTGCAAATAAAACTATTTCATCTGCTAAAAGATAGAAATCAGTATTAAAGTTGTATTGCAAACTATTTGCGTTAATTACCAAAATGTCGCTGATAGCCTTCAATGCCTTGGCTAAATTTAATAGTTTATTTTGCTCTAGAGACGTTTGAGCGCATATTTGGTATGAAGTATTAGAAAATAGACGAGTTGTTAAAATTTCGCCCTCTTTTTGCCACTTGTCTCTACTAGGTAATAACTTATCTTGCTCATAATGATTAAGATCAAGTACTGATAATTTATTTACTTTCTTTTCTAGTATGCTTGCAAATAATAATGTTTCTATATTTTGTTTATGGAAACTGTTAATATCAACAATAGCTATGGTTTTATTTGCCATAATCAAATCCTTTGATTATCTTTTTATAATCGCGAGGGTACTTTGGATTAGTCTTACCATGCTTTTTAGCAATTATGGTATAGAAATCTATACCATCATCTAAAATATAGTCAACAGTCAATAATGAAGCTGACAATTGTTTTAATTCTTGATTCAAGTCTTTAACTTCAGCTAAATAGTTTTTGCCTTTAGGCACTACAACTAGACCATCTGATTTAGCAAATGGAGTAATTAATTCTAAGATTGTTTCAACAGGAGCTACTGCTTTAGCAGTAACCATATCAAATTGTCTTTTAGTTGATGTTTGTTCAATTCTTTGGTTAATAACTTCTACATTTGCTAAATGTAGTTTTTCAGCAAGTTGTTTCATGAACTCACATTTTTTGTGGCTTGATTCAACGACTGTTAACTTAATATTTGGAAAAAATAATTTAATAACAAAACCAGGAATACCGCTTCCTGAGCCAACATCTAATACTGTTTTAACAGTATTAAAGTCAACCAAACGATAAACCATCATTGATTGTCAGAAGTATTTGGACCAAATAATATCGTCTTTATCAAGACGAGTTAGATTAACTTGAGCATTTTGTTCTTGTAAAAATGTTTTATAAATGTCAAGTTGTTCGCTTAACTTATTTTTATCTAAGTTTGAAATTTCAAACTTGTCTAATACATTCTTTATAAATTCTTGTTTAGTCATGTTTCTTATTTGTTATATAGTTTTTAATGATTGCAATATCAACTAAATTAATTCCTGAGATTCTGCTTGCTTGTTCTAGATCTTGTGGCATTATCTTATTTAGTTTATCAATTGCTTCCAAAGTTAAGTTTGGTACTTCTTTATAATTCTTAATATTCTTTAAAGAACATTTAGCTAGATTAGAAAGTTTTTTAATTGTTTTTAATTGGTTTGCGATGTATCCTTCAAACTTGATATTGATATCAAGCTTTTTGCAAATTTCAGGATTAATGTTTTTAATCTTGCAAGCTAATAAAACATCTAATGATTTAACTTCGGGTCTTTTAATTAATTGATACAAAGTGTAGTTACCACAATTGTATTGCTTCAATAACTTCTTAACTTGATGAACTTTATGTTCTTTCAAATATTTAATTTGACGGTTAAAAATTTGCATGTTTTTCTTATATACTGCATAAACATCTTTTTTAACCAACCCAATCTTCTTACCATATTCAATTAAACGTTCTTGGCAATTATCATTTCTTAAATATAGTCTGTGTTCAGCTCTTGATGTTAATAACCTATAAGGTTCTGTAATACCTTTAGTCATAATATCATCAGTCAAAACACCTAAGTATGCTTCGGATCGTTTAAGGATTAATGGTTCTTTCTTTTTGATGTTCATTACTGCATTGATACCAGCAAGTAAGCCTTGTCCTGCAGCTTCTTCATATCCACTTGTTCCGTTAATTTGACCAGCACAGAATAAGTTCTTAATGTCTTTTAACTCATAGTTAAGTTTTAGTTGTGTTGGATCAATAGCATCATACTCAATCGCATAAGCATACTTTAGGAAAATTGCTTTTTCAAGTCCAGCTACTGAGTGAACAATCTTTTCTTGTGTTTGTCTGTCAAAGCTAGTTGACAAGCCTTGCAAATACATTGAATCTCAACTTGATGATTCTGGTTCGACAAAGACTTGGTGTCTTTCCTTGTCTGCAAATCTCATTACTTTATCTTCGATACTAGGACAATATCTAGGACCTATAGAATGGATTCTACCTGAATACATTGCAGACTTAGAAATGTTATCTCTAATGATTTTGTGTGTCTTATCATTCGTATATGTAAGATGACAATTAGTTTGCATATCAAACGGCAAGAATGTTGGATTAAAATGTTCAAATGACAACAAATCATTTGTTCCTGGTTCTACTTGCATCTTATTAAAGTCAATGCTTGATTTTAAAATTCTTGGTGGCGTTCCAGTTTTTAATCTAATAAGTTTAATGCCATTAGCTACCATACTATCTGAAAGATAGTTAGCGCCTTGTTGACCGCTAGGACCCTCATGATGTTGTTCTTCACCACGATGGCAAATTGGTTTCAAATATGTTCCAGTGGTTAAAACCATCGCTTTACACTTATATGTGTCTTTGCCACATTTGATTCCCTTTAAAACTTTATTCTTAACTATCAGTTCTTTTGCTTCGTCAATAATTAAAGTTAAATTTTTTTGTTTTTTAATTGCATCAACTCAAAAATCATGATATTTAACTTTGTCGATTTGAGCACGTAGTGCTCATACACCAGCACCCTTTGCAGCATTTAAAAGTTTCATTTGGAGTTGAGCTTTATCAGCAGCAATAGCTTGCATCCCGCCTAAGGCATCAATTTCTCTAGTAACTACACCTTTAGCCGGTCCACCAACAGATGGATTACATGGCGTATCACCAATATGTTCCATATTCAATGTAATTAAAGCAGTCTTCTTGCCTAAATTAGAAGCCGCAAAAGCAGCTTCTAGTCCAGCATGACCAGCACCAATAACTATTACATCAAAATTGTTTTCCATAGTTTATATATTATAAAACAAAATAAAAATAGGACTATGTCCTATTTTTTAAAGAAAATTATTCAGCTTCGACAATTTGTCAGT
>JAGHUK010000044.1 GCA_018064845.1 Candidatus Hennigella equi
TATCGACCGCCATTAAGGTTCATTAGCTCAGTCGGTAGAGCAACAGACTGAAAATCTGTGTGTCCGTGGTTCAATTCCGCGATGAACCACCATTAAAAAAAGCACCCAAAAGGGTGCTTTTATTTTTTATCCTTTCTTTAACTATCAAAGTAAATTTCCATTATTTCTCTTATAACATCAAGGCATAAAGTATGCAATAACTAATCCTGTAATTGCAGCAGCTGTAACATCTGTTAAGAAGTGACAAGCAGCTATCATTCTAGCTATAGCTATGATAATCATAAAGCCCATAGATAAATATAAGTAGATATTCTTAGTTTTCTTTGTTTTGAATACATCTAAAGAAGTTAGACCTACAACAACAATAAGGAATACTGCAGCTCCAGATACAAGTCCTGATGGGAATGATTTAAGATCTTTTGCATAAGGTACACTTGTATTAAAACATTCAAATGGATGAAGTTCTCATACTGGTCTAAAATCTACATCTCCCTTCAAAACAGCAGTTGGTCTTGGTCTTGATCATACAAATTTTCAGAAGTAGTTGTTACCAGCAGTAACAAGAACAGATCCAAGGATTAAGAACAATCCTGCTCTAACCATTAGTTTGTTATCAACCCTTCTAGAAATGAATAGTCAAGAGAAGCAAAAAGCTCCAGATCAAGTAACTACTCATGTAAGAGCCATTATTCATCACGCCAAGTCTGCTGATGCACCTAATTTTTCAATTTCTGATTGAAAACATTCTTTTTGAAAATAGCTAAGGAACATCCCTGCAGCTATTGCCAAAACGAAACTTAAAATTGGGTACAATTTGTTTTTATTTCAATAAGAAATTGAAGCAATAGCAAAGCTAATGATGATGGAGTCTATAAAGAAAAATTGTACATTACTTAGAATTCCAGATACAGCTCTACCTAATTTTTCTTGATGTCCAAGTCCATCTCAAAAGGCATGGCATATTTCTAAATCAAAGGCACAACCAACACCAAAAATGGCAATTAGTATGACGAGTGATATTAAGAATACTAGCAATGAAAGATGAGACTTTTTTGTATTAAAGAAAATATTTTCTTTTTTATTTAACGTTTTTTGCATAATGAAATAAATTATAATTCAAGTCGGCAATTAAAATAGAAAAACTACATTATTATTGTAAATAGTTATCAAACTAATATTTGCAAGGTTCATTAGCTCAGTCGGTAGAGCAACAGACTGAAAATCTGTGTGTCCGTGGTTCAATTCCGCGATGAACCACCATTAAAAAAGAACTGGTTGTCCAGTTCTTTTTTTGTTTATCAAAGTAGTTGTCCATCTTTTTTCTTATAACACCAAGGTATGAAGAAACTGACAATCAAAGCAAGAATAGATGCACCTGTAACATCTGTTAAGAAATGGCATCTGGCAATCATTCTATTAAAGGCTATTAGTAAAACTAATAGTAGTGATAAACAAATATAAAGATAATTTGTTTTCTTAGATTTAAAAATATTTAAAGATGATAATCCAACAGTTGATAAAACCATTAACATTGCCGCAGATGTATGACCAGATGGGAATGATTTAAGTTGGTCTCTATATTCTTTTGATATGCTTTTATTAAAGCACTCAAATGGATGAATTTCTCATACAGGTCTAAAAGGTAATAAAAGTGAACTGTCTTCCATTACAGATGATGGTCTTGGTCTAGATCATAAGATCTTTCAAAATTCTTTACCACCAATTATTATACAAGCGCCAACAATAACTAATAAACCTGCTCTAAGCATTAATTTACAATTAACTCTTTTGCAAACAAAGAATCAGGCAAAAAGAAAAGATCCAATTCAGCTAACAATTCATGCCAAAGCCATAAACACTCATGGCAATACGCAATTAGTGTCTGGATTTAAAATGGCATCTGCTTTTTTAATTTCTATGAAAAAATCATCATATTGAAAATAACTAAAGAGACCTACCATCGAAACACCTAAGATGATTGACAAAACCGTTACTCAAACTTTGCTTTTTCTATAAGAAAAAGAGCATATCATAAAACTAAATATGATTGTAAAAAGAAAAAAGAAAGCAACATTGCATAATGTTCCTGAAACTGTTCTGCCAAGGACTTCTTGATGATTAAGTCCATCTCAAATTCCTACGGCTATTTGAAAATCAAATGCTGCTCCAACACCAAAAAGGATTAGAAGAACACCTAATGTTATCAAGAAGAAAAGTAATGAAAATCCAGATCTTTTCTTATTAAAAAAGATATTTTGTTTGTCTATCATATTGTTTTTATAAGTAGTAATCATAATATACTTCGTATTGTTCTTGAACTACAACTCTTAAGTGTTTGTTTTCCATATCGTATGTTGAGTTGTGGGTTGTTTGTCAGAACTTAGGTTCTGGTGGGTTACGATAATCAAGTAAACGAGAATTTCAATAATCTTGTTTTAAACGATTATACTTGTCAACAACAGTTGGATCAGAAGGATCAAAAGTTGGATCATATAAATGATCGTAATCAATAGATTCTGAATATCATTCAGAGCTTAAATTTAGTTCTGTTTTTTGCCCATCATTTCCACGCATTTTATCAGTATCGTGGTTAAAACGATAAGCATTTGAATACATTACTTTTTTCATTAATGTTTCCATCCCTGAGAATGAACTACCCATAGAATAATTTGCTTTTAAAATTTCATAACGCTCATCGCCAAGCTTTTTATAGTTATCAAAATCCCCATTATTATTGACATAATAATTTGTCATTATCTCATGACCTTTATCCTTGATTTGGTCAACGACATTGAATTTACCGTCATGATCTGTGTCAAAGAATTCAACAACATGTGTTTCTTTTGCATCAGCAATCATGATATGTAAATAGTGACTACCACTTAAATTACCAACTATGTTTCTAGTTGCAAGCTTATCAACTGCATCTTGTGCAGAGCTAGCATTGTCTAAAACAAATCTAGGAATAAATAGCATGTGCAGTTTTTCTGCACCAGGGTTTGTCCCTTCGCCAATTTCACCTGGTTCCATAGATACAACATTGTGTGAACAAATTACACCAGCGTCATTGATACCATCGAGCGTAATGTTTGGAACAAGTTCCAATTGTTTCTTGTATTCACCTTTCAATAACTTTGATTCTCTTAAACCAAAGTGTGTAGCAATACCTATCGAAGCATGACGATTCTTTTTCTTGTTAGCTTTTACTCTAACAACAAATTCTGGAGTGTCATTAAACACATAGTCAAAGTTACGTCCATAGAAATTACCATTTCTAACAGATGAACAACCAAATGCTTCAGCGCTTTCAGTTGTTACAAAGTCTTTATCATATGTGTAATCGTCATATGTAATCTCATGTAAATATGGAGCAATGTGTTTAACACTGCTATGCATTCCACATGAAGTTGCTGGCAATGTTGCCAAGCATCCTGCAGTTAATGCTACAGGAGCAATAATTTTGCTAATTTTTTTAGTATTCTTTTTCATACCTTGATTATATATTTATATAATATGTAAGTTAGGTAGAAATATTTAACACCATAAAAATTGATCAAGCCGTTGTTGGTTCAGATTAGTTATATGTTAGAGAGCCTGCGCTGGTGGAATGCAGACATAACTAGAATCAACTATTCACTTGATTAAACAACTTAATAGAACAAAAGAGCACATTAATTTGTGAAGCTATGTGGTACCACCCTAACGGGTCATAGCATCCAGATTTGGTGTGCTTTTTTATTTGAAAGGAAAGACATGATTATCAATAATAAGGAACAATTAGTAGCAGAATTTAAAAAATTATTGGCTGAACAAACCAACACTGTTAAATTAATTGTAAATAAGAATATATTCTTTAAAAAGAATGTTGCTAATCTATATACTCAATTAAAAGCATTACCTGCAGACCAAAAAAGAAATGCTGGTTTAGAAATCAATGCTTTTAATCAAGAACTAACTGCATTATTTGAAACTAGAAAAGTTCAATTAGATTCAGCAAACGAATTAACAAACAATAAAGTTAATTACGATTTAAATATTGACACTTATAACCTAGCTAAAGGTTCTAAGACAATTTTGTCAATTGTTTATGAACAAATTATTAATTATTTTAAAGCTTTAAATTTCCAAATAGTAGATGGTGACGAAGTCACAACTATTGAAAATAATATGGATCGTCTTAATATAGACAAGACACATCCAGCAAGAGATCCAAAAGATACATTCTATATTGATACACAAAGAATGTTAAGGACTCACTGTACATCAACAACAGCTGAAGCAATCCATAATCAAGATAGAGAAATCAAAGTTCTATCTTATGGTAATGTATATAGAAATGATGACGATGATTTAACTCACAGCCACCAATTTAGTCAAATTGATATTGTGTGAGTTAAAAACAATTTATCAATCAATCACTTAAAGTCAGTAATTGATGGACTAATTAAACACATCTTTGGTAACGAAGTTAAAACTAGATACAGATTATCATACTTTCCTTTCACTGAACCTAGTTTCGAAGTTGATGTAAGTTGTTTTAATTGTGGTGGTAAAGGATGCCCAATGTGCAAGCAATCAGGATGAATTGAAATTTTAGGAGCAGGTATGCTTCATAAAAATGTTTTAGAATCTGCTCATATCAAAAAAATTAATTCTGGTTTAGCTGCTGGAATAGGAATTGAGAGAATTGCAATGCTTAAATACGGCATTAAGGATGTTAGAGACATCTATAACAACGATTTTAGATTGTTAAACCAATTGAAAGGAGTTAAATAATGTTATTCACTAGAAAATTAATAACAAAGTTTATTCCTAATTTTGTTAATATCACAGATGAAAAATTCACTCAAGCTATCAATGCTTTAGGAATGGAGATTGAATCAATTACTAAATATCCAAACATTAATAACGTAGTTATTGGACAAATTGAATCATTCCGTCCTATTGAAGGAACTCATTTAAATTTATGTCAAGTAAAAGTTAACGCAACACAAACTAATACGATTGTTTGTGGTGCTAGTCATTTAAAAGCTGGCGCTAAAGTATTAGTTGCACTTACTGGAGCTAAATTACCTAATGGTTTAGTTATTCAAAAAAGAACAATTCATGGTTTGGAATCCAACGGAATGATTTGTGCATATTCTGAACTAACAAATAATGATGCATGTGTTGCTGATGTAGAAAAAGATGAAATCATTATGTTAGATGAAGGAGAAGTTGGATCAAGTAAGTGACAAAGCTTAATTGGTCTTGACGATACTATTTATGATGTAACTGTTCCTGCTAATAGAAATGATGAAAATTCATATCTAGTATTTTGCTACGAATTAGCTCATAAGTTAAATCTTAGATTTAATGTTAATTTAAAATCAATAATTAACAATGTTACTGATGTCACTCAAAGAATGGATGTTAATAGAGATGTGTGCAATTTCTTAGGATTCCTAGATTACAACATTGGCCTTGAACAAACATCTAGATCAAATTGAGAAATGAAATCATTATTAATGAATCATGGAATTAAACCGATTAATCAAATGCTCGATAGATTAGCATTTATTACACTACTAACTAATTGTCCAACACATGTTTATGATATTGAAAAATTACATGGACACATGAGTTGTAAATTATCTAATGGAGAACTAAAGTTTGTTGCATTAAATGGAAAAACATATACATTAGCTAACAATGATATATTAATTTGTGACGAAACTCAACCGGTATCAATTGCTGCTATTATTGGATCAGAAAATACAAAGCTTTCTAGCAGAACAACAAAAGCAAGAATTGAAGTTGGTAACTTTAATTTTGCACAAATTAGGAAGTCATCAATTCGTTTAAATTGTGAAACTGATGCAAGCAAGAAAGCATCAAGACCTTTAAGTACATTCCTTAATTTGGTAACAGTTCAATTAATAAGAAAATATTTTGGAACGCCAACTAAACAAACAATTTGATATAAGGAAACATGAAATAACAAACGTATAACTCTAAATTACAAGACTTTGTCTTGATTCATTAATGAAACATTATCAAAGGGTTTTGTTGTCTCTTCATTAAAGAAGCTAGGTTATGAAAATAATGTATTATTCCCTAACAAGTTTAAGGCTCCAGCATGAAGATTAGATGTAAGCAATCAAGAAGATTTGTTTGAAGACATTTTAAAAATAATTGATGTTAATAAATTAAAACCAATTGCTATCGGTGATAATTTATTACCATTAGCAAACAATCAAGAATATGACTTAAAACAAGCAATTAAAGACATCTTAGTAAACAATTGTTTTAGTGAAGTTAAAACATACAACCTTGTTAATAAAAATATTCTTCAAAAATTTAATATGTTTAACATTCAAAATCCAATTCATATTATTTCAAACAATTCAAACCGTGAATATTTCAGATGTAATTTATTAGATGGAATGTTAAAAGTTTATAAATACAATGATGCTAGAAAATTAGATCTTTGTCCAATTTTCGAAATGCAAAAATTATTTAATAATACAAGCAAATGAACAAATGTTACTTGTTTATCTTTAGATAAATATATTATTGATCCAATCACTGGAAGCAAGATTGATACAAATATTAACTATTACAAGTCAATTGTTAATCAAATTGCAAATGTATTAAATGCAAAGGTTAGCTTTAACACTGTGCAAATTGAACCTTTATATAACAATGAAGGAATTGAAATAATTTACAATAATGCAGTTATTGGTTATATTGGTAAGATTAAAGCAAGTGCATTAAAGGATTATGACTTGTCTAATAAACAAATTTATGTCTTATCACTTGAGATTGACAAAATGTTAGCTAATTATAGAAAACCAAAATTCATTGTTAAACAATTTGGTGTTTTCCAACGTTTATCAAAGGATGTTAACATTATTCTTGATAAAGCTAACATTCATCTAGTTAATAAAAAAATAGAACAAATCAAAAAGATTAAAGATGTTGCTGACGCAAAAATCATAAGCATCTTTAATAAGAATGATAAAACTATTTATACAATTAGATACTATCTAGTTGATACAAGACAATTTACTGCCAACGACTTAGAAAACATAACAAAACAAATAGAAAATCTAGGAAGTTTGTAGTATTAATTCAAACTGATCAAAGAATTTATTCTTTGCTTCAGGTTTAAACCATACCAAGTCTACGAAAATGGACTTGGTATTTATTTTGTAGTGAATATCAATTTGATAATTTAGGTAATCTGCTGCAAACGTGGGGATAGTCTTTAAAGCTTCTTGAACAATTGGTTTTATATTTGATAAAAATTTCTCTTCTTCTAGTATGTATGTAACATTGTTGTCATCTTTAATCATAGTTATTAAATTATCAAGTTGAGGATTAGAAGCTATCTTATTGACTATTGAATAGTAGTGATAACTTTTGTCTCTTCCTAAAGGGTTTGTGTTTGGTTTAGTCCCTATTTCATCTTTAAGTAAAACATTAGCAGTTATAGTTGTTCCACCAATTAATGCTGCGGAACTACCTGAGATAATACCAATAACTTTATTTGACATTTTAATCATTAAAAATTCACCTCCTTAAATCCTTCTAGACTTTCTATCACTCTATGAGTGATGGCAATATATGGCTTAATAATATTTTGTTGGAATGAGAATTTATTTTTAATGATGAATTTGTTAATTGTATTGTCTTGTTGCACTTGTAGCTCTAATTCATAATATCCTTGAGAATATTTTGGAATATTGAATCCTTTTACACCAATCGGATCAAAGACTACTTCATTTTTGCCATAATCAAAGACAGTGTAATTATTTAGACTAACAGTTTTACTATTAGAAAGTTGTCTATCAATTTCTAATACAGTTTCTATTGTTTTACATTCACTAGATAATTCTAGTCAGTAGTAGAATTTAATTTTGCCTGACATTATTTGAAAAGGAACAATAGATGAAATAGTTATTAAATCATTAAAACTTACTTTTAAATTTTCTAATGACGGTAAACTGACTAATATCGGATTTATTGTTGGTATACATTGTTTACCAATAGGTAAGTTAAAACCGGTAATGTTATCTATTTCACATGAATTGTCTATTAGATGAGTGTTTGTGTAATATGCAACAAAATCTCATCTTTGTTCGTTTGTTTCATTAATCAAGTTATCAAGATTATCTTGAGAAATGTCAGTTCCTGCAGCCTTAGCAGCTTCAGGATCTATGAATAAACTTAATGTCAAATCAATCTTTGTATTATTTAAATCTTGTTTAAAAAAATCATTTTGACTTATGTCAACATTAAAACATCCACTATATATATGGCAATACTTTTTATTGTATTTAACAGCTTCTTGCGCTCCAGTTTGATCGCTTGCTAAATTAAAAGCGATGTTTTCCATCCTTTGGTAAGGAAGTTGTAAATCTCCCGCTAATGAATTAATAGGTAATTTAAAATCATTAATACTATATAAATCAATTGCAAACGATCAATAGTTATCCCTAATATCTATAACGGTAGTTAGATGGTCAAGATAATGATATTTGTAGTGGTTATATGTATTGTCCTTTATCTCATTAATAAAATAACTCATAGTTCTCCTACATATACCTTTACCTAAAAAATAAAAAATTTAGGATTTTTGTAATCCTAAATTCATATAAACGTTGATTAAATGTGGTTTATTAGCAAACTATTTTAAATTAATTTTTGCAAGAGTTTCACCAACTGGTTCATGAATTACAATTTCTGCTTGTACATCTCTTCCGGTTTTATCTCTATTGATAAGAATGAGGTGTTTTCCTCTAAAGTAGTCGATTAAACCGGCAGCTGGATATACAGTTAAACTTGTTCCAGCAACTATTAATGTATCAGCATTTGCAATTGCTTGTACGGCACCATTAATGGTTGCACCATCTAAACCTTCGTTATATAAAACAACCTCTGGTTTAATTATTCCGCCACATGAACATGTTGGAATGCCTTTGCCTTTAAATTTAATAATATCTTCAGCAGAATAGAATTTATTACATTTAGTGCATCTATTTTTATGAACTGTTCCATGCAACTCATAAACCATTTTACTTCCTGCTAATTGATGTAGTCCATCAATGTTTTGTGTAACAATAGCTTTTACCTTACCTAATTTTTCTCATTTTGCTAATTGTTTATGAGCAGCATTGGGCTTAATTGATAAATCTAACATCTTATCAAAATAGAATTTATAGAACTCTTTTGTTTTATCGAAGAAGAAATCATGAGAAAGAATTTGTTCAGGTGGATAATCATATTTTTGATGATATAGTCCATCGGCAGATCTAAAGTCAGGGATTCCACTTTCAGTGCTTACACCAGCACCACCAAAGAAAACTATATTCTTAGAATTTTGCAAAATTTCTTGTAGTTGTTTAATCTTGTCCATAGTTATATATTTATTATAAAATAATAATATGAGAGCATTAGGACTAGATTTAGGCACTAAAACAATGGGAATAGCTATAACTGATAGCAACAAGAAGATTGCTAGTGGTTTAGAAAATTTTTCATATGCTAAAAATGATTTGAATGCTTGTCTCAATAGAATTAAAAAACTTATGAAAGACTATAACAATGGTATAGATATTATTGTTTTAGGTTATCCTTTATATCCTTCTGGAGACAAAAGTCCTAATTGCTTATTGGCTGATAAGCTTAAAGCATTAATTGAATCAAATATTAATGTTAAAGTTGTATTAGAAGATGAAAGATATACAACATTAGAAGCTACAGGTATGATGAAAGAGTTAGGTTTAAAAGCAAGCCAAATTAAAAAGATTAAAGATAAGATGTCTGCTGTAGTAATTCTAAATGCTTGATTAGAACATGGAAAAATTTAAACAATTTAATTTAGAACACAAGATTCCTATCATGCGTGATAAGACAATTGATTTCTTATACCATATTTTTGATAATTATCAAATTGCACAAGTGTTAGAAATAGGAACAGCTTATGGTTATTCTAGTAAATATCTTGCTAGACATCCAAGTATTTCAAAAATTATTACATTAGAGAATGACACAGAAAGATTTGGTGTTGCACAAGAATACATGAAAGGTGAAACAAAGATCTTTCCCGTAAATATTTCTGCATTTGATTATGAACCTAAACAAGATTTTGATTGCATCATTTTTGATGGGCCAAAATCAAATCAAGAAAAATTATTTGCAAAATATTCTACTCACCTAAAACCTCAAGGTTTTATCTTTATAGATAATTTGAACTTATTTCAAAAAACAGATAAACCAATGACTAAGAATCGTATTAAACTTAAAGATAAGGTAGCAGCATTTAAACAGTTTATTGAAAAACTATCTAACCAATCATGACATGTAGAAATTCATGATATAGATGATGGATTTGCTATCCTAAGGAGAAAGTAATGAAAATTTGAGTTAATCCCATAGGATTAGAACACGCTAAAAAATTAATCAACATTAAAGATGTTGATTATGTAGTAACGGGGGTCAAAGGCAAATTATCAGCAAGAAATACTTGTCTATTATCTTTGGATGAAATTGCTAAGATCAACTGCTCAAAATTAGTTGTAAGTTTAAACAATTTATATGTTGACGATCAACTTCCATTATTAGAAAAAACATTAAGAAAGCTTAAAGCTTTAAAAGTTAAAACAATTATTTTTACAGATTTTGCTGTTAAACAAATATGTGATGAAATTAATTACAAACCTAATTTTGTTTACAATTCTGAAACATTAACAACAAATTATGATCAATTACCTTTTTTTAAAAAACACGGAATTAGAGAAGTTGTTTTACCTAGAGAATTGTATTGAAATGAAATTAATGAATTTGGTAAGCATAAAAATGGAATGAAATTGCAAGTCCAAGCCGAAGGCTTTGGGTTAATGATGCATTCAAAATGAACATTATTAACAAATTTTAAGAAACAATTTAATGTTAAACAAGATTTGACAAACAAAATGTTCTATTTGAAAGAAGAGACTAGATCTTTACCTAGTCTTATTATTGAAGATGAAACTGGAACACATGTATTTACAGGCTACAATGTTTCAATAATGGATTATTTAGATAAAATGGTAAAAGCCAAAATTGATTCTATTAACCTATTTAGTTACTTGCACGATGAAAAATGAGTAGATGAAACGATCAAGATTTATGTTGATGCATTAAAGGCAATAAAGAATAAAACATTTGCAAAGAAAAAGCAATCTTTTATTAATAGAATTAATAAGATTAACAAAGTTAGTGCTTGTGGATTCTTGGATCCAACTAAAGGATTATTGCATCTAGAAAGAGAGGCAAACAATGAATAAAGTTGAATTGTTAGCCCCTGCTGGTAATTTAGAAAAAGCAAAGATGGCCATTGACTTTAATGCCAATGCTATTTATCTTGGTGGTAAGAAATATTCCTTAAGAGCAAGAGCAAATAACTTTTCTCTTGATGAAATTAAAGAAGTTATTTCATATGCACATAAAAACAAAGCTAAGGTTTATTTAGTAACTAATATTTTATGTCACAACGGAATGACAAAAGATTTTAAACCATATATAAAACAATTAATGGCGCTAAAACCAGACGGTTTTATTTGTGCTGATCCATACATTATGAATGTAATTCATACTAATTATCCTAATGTGGATATTCATGTATCAACACAACAATCTATTTGTAATTCAAAGTCAGCTTTATGATGGCATAAATCAGTAGGAGCTACAAGAGTAGTTACTGCTAGAGAAGTTGATTTCATAAATTTAGCAAAGATGACTAAAGCTTTAAAAAACAAAATGGAAGTTGAATATTTTGTTCATGGAGCTTTATGTGTTGGATATTCTGGACATTGTATGATGTCTAATAACTTATCACTACGTGATGCCAACGTTGGTGGTTGTGCTCATAGTTGTAGATGGAATTGAGAATTAAAAGACAAAAATGGTAAATTAATATCTAAGAAATTTACAATGTCAACAAAAGATATTTGTCACGTTTGCCACTTATCTAAATTGATTGAAGCTGGTATTGCAAGTTTTAAAGTTGAAGGAAGAATGAAGTCTCTTCACTATATTGCAACAATTTGTAACAATTATTCTCATGCTTTAAAAGATTATTATGCAAATAGACTTAATGCAAAACGTATTAAGATGTATGAAAACGATCTAGCTAAAGCAGCAAACCGAGATACATCATTTGCATGGTTTAATGGACAACCAACTCAAAAACAGATGCTTTATCGTGATGTACAAAAACCATTAACACAAAACTTTGCTTTTATCGTAGATAAGAAAGTTAAAGGTGGTTACGATATTATTAGCAAAAATTTCTTCACTTGCAATAATACTTTTGAAGTCTTTGGTAAAAACCATGATCTAATTTCTAATATCAAAATCATTAGTTTATATGATGTAAAAGAAAAAATGGCTGTTGACCGTGTCAACAAACCAATGTATCATTACATTATTAAAACCAAAGCTAAATTAGATATTGGTGATATTGGAAGAATAACTAAATAGTTTTTGTTCTATTTGCTCTTGCAGCTTTACGTCTTTCACGACGTTGTTGTCTTCAAGCTTTTCTTTGAGCTTTTGCAAACGCATGAGCTTCTTTTTTATTTTCTTTAGAATAATCAGTTGCCTTAATGAAACCCGATTTAACCATTGCTAATGCCACTCTTGTTACTCACATTGCAAATCTTGGCGTATATTTCATTAAACGAGTAACAAAGGAATGGAATAAGAATTTAGAACAATGATTATTCTCAACTGTTTCTTCATATTGAAGAATATAGTTTTTAAGCATATCACATCTTGCGCTAATATCGCGAGAATAATCATTAACCAATATTCTCATTAATCAATACATGTGCATAGTGATACAACGCTTAGATATTCTTAAACGTTTTCTATCACCTTTAATGAAAGGTTGTTTCAATAATTGTTCAAATATAATTTCAAAATGATGGAAATTCTTTAACGATCTTTCAATAGATATTGATTGGTTTCCTTGGCGAATGTAGTATTGATATAAGAATAAGTTTCTATTTACGTAAGCTACATTTCTAGCTCTTAATAGAGCTTGATATATTAAGACATTATCTGAGTAATAAACTCTACTAGGCAATGGGTTGATAGTCTTTAAAATGTCTAGAGAGAAGATTGCTGAGTGAATTGTAATAATGTGAAATAATGATAGATGTTTATATGATTTATACTTTATTAAATCATTAGTACGAGAAACTAAAACGGGTTTAATTTTTGCACTACGTTCATTAATAAAATGGAACTCATAATTACAAAACACCATATCAGTTTCTGGTCTAGCACTTCTTAGTATTTCAAGTAATGATCCAAGAGATTTAGTATTGTATGTATCATCGCTATCTAAAACAGATAAGAAGCGACTATTTGCGTTAGCAATAGCAAAATTAATACAACTACCTCAGTTACCATTTTCTTTTCTAAAATAATGTACCCGATCTGGATAATCTTTTAGATAGTCCTTAACAATTTCTTTTAAATTATCTTTTGATCCATCATCGATTAAAAAAACATCAATATCTTTATTACTCTTGATATCTATTGAATTTAGAGTATTTAAAATAGTCTTTGCTGAGTTATAGCAGCACACAACTATTGTTAATGTTTTTTGCATTATTTCACCATTGTTTTTCTAAAATTATAATCACTTACAATCATATCTTTTAAACTATGTTTAACTTTTCAACCAAGTTGTTGATACGCTTTCTTGTTTGAAGTAATTAAAGCATCTGGATCTCCAGCACGGTTCGGTTTGAATTCATATTTTAGGTTTTTGTCAATTAATTTTTCAACATTTTTAACAACTTCTAAAACTGTGTAACCAGAATTTGAACCTAGACAATAAATTCCAGATTTATTTTTCTTAAGTTGGTCTAATGCTAATAGTGCAGCATTAGCTAAATCAGAAACGTGGATGTAGTCTCTTAAGCAAGTTCCATCTTTTGTTTTATATTTATTTCCAAAGATAGAAACAGTTTTATGTTTAAGCACACAATCATTAATAGCAGGGATTAGTAATGATGGTTTTTGTTTCATCATTCCATATCTACCACTTTTACTTGCGCCAGCAACATTGAAGAATCTGAATGAGATAAAGTTAGTACCATGTGCTTTATTTGCGTCAATTAATAATCTTTCACACATTAATTTACTTGCACCATATGGGTTGCAAGGAACTGTTGGTGATTTTTCATCAACCGGAACCTTTTTGCACACACCATAAACAGCGGCAGAGCTTGCGAAGATAATATTTTTAACATTATTAGCATGCATTGCCTTTAAAACTGTAGCAGTGCCACCAACATTAGTTAAATAATAGTCATTTGGATGAGCAACTGATTCAGGAACTACAATCTTTGCAGCATATAAAGTTACAACATCAATTTTGTATTTTTTAAAAATCTTATCAAGCAAATTGTAATTAAGCATTGAACCTTTTACAAATACTGCTTTTGGATGAACAAGTTTCTTAAATCCTGTTGATAAGTCATCAAGAACAATTACCTTGTGGCCATTCTTAATAAATAATTCTGTTGCAACTGATCCTATAAAACCAGCACCGCCAATATTTAATATTGTCATTATTTTTTACTCCTAATAAATTTTAAGATGTCTTCTTTAATTTCATTATCACGTAAAGCAAAGTCAATAGTTGCTTTAACCATTCCAACTTTGTTGCCTAAGTCATATCTTGTTCCACTAAATTTACATGCGCATACTTTATTCTTCTTAGCTAAGAACTTTAAAGCATTAGTAATTTGGATTTCTCCTGATTTATCTTTAGCTGTTTTAGCTATAGCATTGAAAATATCAGGGGTTAAAACATATCTTCCTAAAATGGCAAGATTACTTGGTGCTTCTTCTGGTTCTGGTTTTTCTACTAAATTTTTAATAGCAAAGACATCTTTCTTTGCATCAGCTTTTTTAACTGGTGAAACAATACCATATTTATTAATTACTTTTGTTTCTACTGGTTGGACACCTACAATAGAACATTTAGTCTTGTTATAAGCATCAATACATTGCCCTAAAGCAGTTTTGCCCTTAGAAACAACTACATCATCGCCTAATAATACAGCTATTGGTTGCCCTTTAGCAAAATCTTTAGCACAACCTATAGCATGGCCTAATCCTAGTTGTTTTGCTTGGTAAACATATTTAATTTTTACAATCTTATTTGATTTTCTAACTTCTTCTAGTAAAGCTAATTTCTTTTTAGCCAAAAGCTCAGCTTCAAGTTTAGCAGCTGGAGCAAAATGGTTCTTAATTGCTTCTTTTCCACGAGAAATAACAATTAATAATTCTTTTATGCCTGCATCAGCGGCTTCTTGCACTATATATTGAAGTGTTGGAATGTTAATAATAGGTAACATTTCCTTAGGAATTGCCTTAGTTGCAGGTAGTAATCTCGTACCTAAACCAGCAGCAGGAATTACTGCCTTAGTAACCTTGTTCATTTATTTAACCTCCAAGTTAGACTATATTATATAATTTATATATAAATATATATAAATAAAGGAATTATTATGAATGAAATTCATTTAATTTGCAATCCTACTTCTGGAAAGGGTAAGACTTTAACTACTCTTGATAGGATTAAGGAATGACTAAATGCCAATCCAAAATTAAATGTCCAAATTCACTTGACCGAAAATGTTGGTCATGCAACTTCTTTAGCAAGAGACTTAACTAAGGGTGATAACAAAGTCACATTGTTAGTACTTGGTGGAGATGGAACAGTAAATGAAGTTCTAAATGGAATTGTCAACTTTAAGACAACACATTTAGGTATTTTGCCTTTTGGATCAGGCAATGATTTTGTAAGAGCGTTAAAGATAATTAACCCTGACCCTATTGATTTAATGAAAGCATATCTTTCAAATCCAAAGGTTATGAATGTTGACTATCTTTTATTAAATGACAAATATCGTGCAATAAACGAAATTGGGTTAGGAATGTCAGCTGAAGTTATTAATTATCGTAATAAAATGAAACACTTCAGTCCAGAAACACAATATAAGATCGCTTCTACTGTAAGAGCATTATTCTGAAAGAGTTTTACTTATAACTTATCTATTGATAAGAATCCTTCATCAAAAATTAATTCAATGTGATTCACTATGAATAATGGTATAGCAGTTGGCTCAGGTATGGTAACTGCTCCAGATGCTAAGATTGATGATGGTTTAATTTCTGTATCATTTGTTAAGAAATTTAACAGATTAAAAACACTTTCATTGTTAATGAAATGCAAAAAAGGTAAAATGGCATACATGAAAGAAACTGGAAGATTTACTTGTAAAGAAATTGACATTGACACTGATATAGACACAGTTGTGGAATTTGATGGAAACTTACTTGAACATCAAAAACACATCAATGTCAAGATTGTTCCACAAGAATTAAAACTACTAGTAGTAGAAAAATAGGAGAAGATTATGGCTTTAACAAACTCAACACCACATATTGGAGCTCATAAAGGCGAAATCGCTAAGCGTGTCATTATGCCTGGAGACCCTCAAAGAGCAAAATGAATCGCTAAGACATTTTTAAAAAACGCTAAATTAGTATCGGATGTTAGAGGAATGTTAGCATATACAGGAATGTATAAGAATGTTCCTATTACTGTAATGGCTCATGGAATGGGAATCCCATCCATTTGCATTTATGTACATGAATTGTATAGCTTTTATGGTGCACAAGTTATCTACCGTGTAGGTAGTTGTGGTGTAACAAATGCTGCTCATGCTAAATTAGGTGATGTTATTTTAACTAAATCATGTTGATCTGATGTTCCTATTAAACACTGAACTAAGGTTAAACCTGATGCGCCTAATCGTTTTTATCCAACACCAAGTTGTGTTAAAAACATTTTAGAAACAGCTAAAGAAAAAGGAATCGTTTGCAAACAAGAAAATGCTTTCTCTGCAACATTCTTTTACAATAGTGCAACATTTGCTCAAACAAAGAAATTATCTGGCGCTAGTGTTTCTGAAATGGAAGGTTTTGGTTTATTCTTAGAAGCAAAGAGTCATAAAAGAAAAGCTGCATGTTTACTTACAGTAAGCGATAACATGGAAACTGGTGAAGCAATGACCGCTCTTGCTAGAGCAACAACATTCCATGATATGGCAGAATTAGCTCTAGAAGCAATCATTAAAGAAAGAGTTTAGTATGGAATTAAATAAGCTTATTGATCACACATTATTAAGAGCTGATGCTTCAAAAGCAGAGATTGAAAAACTTTGTGAAGAAGCAAAACAATATCATTTTGCCTCTGTATGCGTTAACCCACACTATGTTTCAATGTGTGCAAAACTATTAAAGGATACCGATGTTAAAGTTTGTACTGTAATAGGCTTCCCTTTGGGACAAGCAACTACAAAAGTAAAATGTAACGAAGCATTAGATGCTTGCCGTAATGGTGCAACTGAAGTAGATATGGTGATTAATATAGCTGCATTAAAAGATCGTGATTTAGATTTTGTTGCAAACGAAATTGTTCAAGTTAAAGAAGTTTGCCACCGTAATCACGCTATTTTAAAAGTCATTATTGAAACTTGCTTGTTAACTCAACGCAACAAAATTGATGCGTGCCAATGTGTTTCATTAGCTCATGCTGATTACATCAAAACTTCAACAGGTTTTTCAACTGCTGGAGCAACAATCGAAGATATTAAATTAATGAAAAAATATGTAGATCCATCTGTAAAGATAAAAGCATCAGGTGGTATTAGAACAAGAAAGGATGCCATTGCTTTAGTTGAAGCGGGTGCAAGCCGACTTGGAACAAGTCGTGGCATTGACATTGTTACATATAACAAATAATCCTTGGGCAGAAATGCCCAAAGAAAGAGATAGACATGAAAAAGAAAATCAAAGTTAAACCAATTTGAAACCCACTAAATCAACAAGATTGAATTAAAAACAAATCTGTTAGTAGTGAATTAAGACAACAAATGGAAGAAATGAGTTCAGAAGAACTAAAAGTTGCTTTCGAAAAGAAACCTTTAGCTTTTGGAACTGCAGGAATTAGAGCTAAGATGGGCCCAGGTATTCAATACCTAAACAAATATACTTACCGTCAAATAATGGTAGGTTATTGTAAATACATCTTGGCTAAGAAACACAAAAGACCAGCAATTATGATTGCGCATGATAACCGAGCCAATTCTGATAAGTTTGCATTAGTTTGTGCTGAAGTTGCAAGACAAATGGGTATTACTGTTTATATTCCACAAGAAAATAGAGTATTACCTACTCCAATCCTTTCTTATGCAATAAGAAAAAATAAATTACATGGTGGAGTTAATATTACTGCAAGCCATAATCCTAAGGAAGATAATGGCTTCAAAGCTTACAATGGACTTGGCGCACAAGTGTTGCCAAATGAAGCAGAAGTTATTATTAGAAATATGCCACAAAGTCAAGAAATTTTCGACTTAAGTGCATATTGAAAGAAAGGTAAACCAGCTGAAATGGTTTATCTAAACTACAAAGAATTAGTTGATTCATTCTTTGAAGAAGTTATTAAAGCAACTGTATTAGATAAGCGTATTCTAACACCTAGAGCGCCAATTAAGAAAGTTCCTATTGTCTTTACAGGATTCCACGGCACTACAACAAAATTAATGCCTCGTTTCCTTGATCGTTTAGGTTTTAAGAAGGTTTATGTTTATCCTGCTCATAATTCTATCTCTGGAGCATTTGAAAATTGTCCTATCTCTAACCCAGAAGATCCTAAAGCATTTGACGATGTTATTAAATATGCTAACAAGGTTAAATCAACCATTGTTATTGGTTGTGACCCAGATGGTGACCGTGTAGCATTCGGATTTAAGAAAACAAACCGTTGAAGATTCTTAACAGGAAATGAAATGGGAATTATTTTCTCTCACTATATTTTAAATAGAAAACGTTTTACAGAAAAGAAGCCATTAATTATTACTACTCATGTATCTACAAGTTATGTAGATAAGATTGCTGCTAAAACTGGAGCAACAGTAATGCGTACTAAAACTGGCTTCAAATGATTAAGCAACATGATTGATCGTTTATCTGATCGTTATGAATTTATCTTAGGATTTGAAGAAGCGATTGGTGCTTTAGTTCATAATGTTTGTCGTGATAAGGATTGCTTTGGTGCAGTAATGTTAGCACTTGAAGCCTTAAATAGAGGAAATCCATATTTCCCTGACCTACACGATTATCTATGTGATAGAATTTATGACATTTATTCACCAACATATAGTCACACATTTAGTTTTACAGTTAAATCTAAAGACTGAAAGAATGATGCTAAAAAGATGATGCATCGTGCTCTACACACACAAAATAGAGATCTATTTGATTACAAGATTGAAAAAGTATGATATCAAAAAGAAGGCGATTGTGTTGTTTGAACTCTAGATAAAGATTCATGAATTAAATTTAGAGTTTCAGGTACTGAACCTAAGTTTAAAGTGTACTTTAACTTTAACAATGAAATGGCAGGACAATTAAAAGCTGCTGCTGTAATGAATATTTCAAAAATTGAACAAAGTATCTTAAAAGGATTTACTTACACAAAATAATATGTCTAGCAAAAAATACATCCTTGGAAACTGAAAGATGAATAAGAATTTAGCAGAAATAACTAAATTCTTTGCTAGTTTTAATAAACATTTAATTACTAACAACAAAATTAAGTATGGGTTTGCTCCTACTTATTTAGGATTAGGTTTAGCATCTAATCTTAAAAAGGGGCAAACCTTTATTATTGCTCAAGATGTATGTGAACAAGAAGAAGGTAGCTATACTGGACAAATTAGTTGTAAGCAACTAAAAGACTACAAAATTAACTATGCTATTGTTGGTCACTCTGAAACAAGAAAGTTTTTAGGATGTACTGATCAAATGGTTAACAAGAAGGTTAAAGTTTGTTTAGCAAATAAGATAACACCGATTGTTTGTATTGGCGAATCATTGCAACAATACAACAAGCATCAAACAAAAGATGTATTAGCTAAGCAATTAAAAACAATCTTTAATGGTGTTGATGATAGTAAATGCATTGTTGCTTATGAACCATTATGAGCAATTGGCACAGGTAAGACACCAACTCTAAAAGAAATAACTACAATATGTACTCATCTTAAGAAATTTGTACAGCATACACCCATTCTATATGGTGGATCAGTTAATGAAAATAATGCAATTGATATAGTTACGTTAAAAAACGTTGATGGTCTATTAATAGGAGGAGCAAGTTTGTGCCCTGACAAATTTAATAAGATATTAAAGGAAGTAAACAAATGAACAAGAAAGTAGGATTAATAATTGTAGATGGAGTAGGCTTAGCGCCTAAATCAAATGCTAACGCTGTTTCATTAGCTAAGACTCCAACATTGGATTTCATACATATGACATTCCCAAGATGTCAATTGCAAGCTAGTGGTGTAGCAGTTGGTTTACCGCACGGTCAACCTGGAAATAGTGAAATTGGGCATTTAACTATTGGTGCAGGTAGAACAATAACTTCTGAATTAGTTCGTATCAATAGTGATATTGATAACAACCAATTTATCTATAATCCTAATTTTCAAAAAGCAATAGCATTAGCACAAAAGAAACATGTTAAGATGCACATTATTGGTTTATGTTCTTATGGCGGCGTGCATAGTTATCTAACTCACATGCAAAGAATTTTAACTGAATGTGGTAATAGAAATGTTAAAACAGTAGCACACATTATTGCTGATGGACGCGATTGTGATCCAGGAAGTATTGCATATGATATCAAAGATATCCAAAACATTGATGTTCAATTTGGTGAAATAGTTAAGATTGGAACAATTGGTGGTAGATACTATGGTATGGATCGTGATAAAAACTGAGATCGTACTAAGAAAGCAATTGATGCCATGATGCAAGTTGGGCCAAGCTATGATGATTTAGAAAACTATTTAGCTGACCAATATGCTTCAGGAACAATGTCTGAAGAATTCCTTATTCCTGCTTATAACAAACAAGCACCTGATGTTAAATTAGGAAAAGGTGATATTGTCTTTATCTTTAACTTTAGACAAGATCGTGTAAGACAATTAGCACACTTAATCAAGAAATCTAAGCTTTATGATGAACCATCACCAGCTTGAGATTTAGATTTAACTTTAGTTACCATGGTTAAATATGATGGCATTGATAGTGACATTGTTATTTATCCACCAAACTATCCTAATAACACTTTAGGACAAGTTATTTCTAAAGCAGGATTAAGTCAACTTAGAATAGCTGAAACAGAAAAATATGCTCATGTTACTTTCTTCTTTGATGGTGGAAAAGAACTTGATTTGCCAAAGGAAAAGAAAATTCTTATTCCTTCACCAAAAGTTGCAACATATGATTTGCAACCGGAAATGTCAGCAAACGAAATAACAGCACAATTGCTTGATAATATGGATAAGTTTGATGTAGTTATATGTAACTATGCTAACTGTGACATGGTCGGTCATACAGGAAAGATGGACGCAACAGTAAAAGCAGTTGAAACAGTAGATGCATGTTTAAAACAAGTTATAGATAAAGCTAGGGAAATTGATATGACATTATTTATAACATCTGATCATGGTAATTGTGATAAGATGATAGGCAAAGATGGTAAACCATTTACAGCGCACACAATTGCACCAGTTAATTTTGTTTGTAGTGACACTAACATTTCATTGCACGACGGTGGTTTAGCAAACATTGCTCCAACGATCTTAAAATATCTTGAATTAGACATTCCAAAAGAGATGGACAAAAAACCATTATTCTAAAAAAAAAAAAAAACAGGTTTTACCCTGTTTTTAATTTTAATTATCTTCCAATAGGTCTTATACCTTGGTTCAAAATTTCAATTCTATAACCATCATTCATTGGATAGATTTGATATGGGTTATCCATTTCATCACCAATAACAAAATAGTATGTATATTCAGATGGTAAATTGAAAGAAATAGATCTATTGTTTAGTATGTAATCATCTTCAACTGGTGTAATACCGTCTGGGTCAGAAAGGAATGCAGGAGTACCGCCACCAAGTGTTACTAATGATGTTTCCATATAAAATGGAATTTTTCCTCCAATATAGTCAGAAACAGTAATATCAGGAGTTAGTTTTATTTTTCCAGTAGTACTGTCTGGAGTAATTCGTAGATTTAGTTTTTGTGTAGATTCAGGAGCAACAAAACCTCTGTCATTATCATAAACTAAATAATGGTTAGAATATTCTAAATCTCCATTTTCTGGAAGATTAATTGGACTTTTAATTGTTTCACCATTTTTGTTCTTAGCAATTAGTGAAATATTTGGAGCTATGTCAACTACTTTTGTATGAGGTTGATATAATCAACCACTAACGTTGTAGTTGCCACTTTCAGTTCTACCTTCTTCACCATATTTGAAGTAGTCACTTAGTCTGCTATCTGCTTCGATTTCTGGTGTTGGAGCAAGATTACTTAAGTAGTATGATTCATTATCCATTAATACTGCATTTGCAAGTAATAGTAGTGGGAAATTTTCACCTGTTGGATTAAATCAACCACTTCAATTTGCATCATAGTTCTTGTAATAAACTAAGTTTTCAAAGTCTGAATAATTATCAATCTTTGTATTTAGTTTACCACTCATTGTTTGATTGCTTAATTCACCAAGTGTTAAACTTTTAACTACTACATTATCAGTGTATCCACCTTTAACTTTGATTCCTCAGTCTAAACCATGTGCATTTCTGTATGCATATTGTTCTCAAGAATCTGATGCAAATGTAATTCATCAGTGTGGGTCACTGTAAGTAACATCAGCATTAGCGGCTTCATCTGCTTTAGCTTTTCCTTGTCTTTGTGTTGTATAAGCAAAGTAAACCATGTTCTTATAATCAGCTTCAACATCAAATTTGATCTTGTGATTAATAGATTGGTCAGCATCAGCAGTTTGTGATTGTGCATAACCATCCATTATAGTTAGATCTGCATCAACTGATAGTTTAACTTTGAATGATATAGTTGGATAGTCTAATTTTTTCTTTCCTGGTTCTCCTATTTTGAAAGAAGAGAAAGTTGGTTTAGACATACCAAATTTAATTGAATTGATTTTCCCTTTTCTAGATCTGACATGTCAGCCTTCATACTCATCATATGAACGTTGCCTGAAGTTACTGTCATCAAAGAAGCTCATTCAGTTTTTGTATACACCTCAAGTGTAATCTGTCTTGAAGTTTTCTGGTTGTTCTTTAGCAAACTTAGCATATGCAGCTGTCGCAGCAGATGCAGTTATAGAAGATTGACCAGTTAATTTTTCAAAAGTTGGTTCTTGCATACCTTTGATTTCAGTTACACCTGAAACGCAAGAAGACAATACAGTTAATGGTGTTACGGCTGCAATACCTGCAGCAATAGTTGTTAACGGAATTAATTTATTTTTTAATTTCATAATTTATCTCCTTAATTAAGCAGGAACTCTTCTACCATTGTAACCAACTGGGTACATATAGTATGAGTAAATTCATCCATCTTCATCTAAAGCAGAACATGCTTGAGAAAAGTTTTTTCTCACTCTTTCTCATTGAACTTGGCTAGAACGTTCAAAATATTCATCAGCTGAAACAGAGTAACTATTGCTGCTCTTTGTTGTAACATCAACATCACCTAACACAGCTAAATTTCCTTTTTCTCTAACTGTACGTTCATATTCAACTGATACTTTTCAAGGGTTATCAGGATTTGCACCATAGAACGGTTGTGATGTCATTAATGATGGACTATCATATTCTAAGTTTTTTATATCTAGAGATGGTGAGGATGCTGTTGGACATGATGCTATAAATTCAAATAAATTGTTGTTATAGTTTCATGTTGCAACAAATGGAATATTTTCATAACGACATTTTCCTAGCATTTTTTCAGTTGTAGTACCTTCAAATCTATCATTATCAATAGATCTTGTCATTTCATATTTATATTCAATGTCATAACTAATTAATGGAACTTTTGAACCAATTTCTACACTTGATGGTGTTGTATTTGATCCAGTAGTAATTTTTGTAACATTGATTTTAACTTTGTCAAATTTGAATTTGACTTTTCTAGTTTCTTTACTAAATTCTGCAACTTCACTTTTAAGTTCTTTTGCAGCAATTTCATCAACTAAAGCAACTTCATTTATTGCTCTTACCACATCTTCCTCATAAAACTTTTCAAATTCTTTTAGCTCTTCTTTTCCTGAGTGGCTTACAGAAGAGATTAGATTAGATGTGTGTCACAAATAATCTTCTCTAAAAATTTCCTTGTTTTCTAATAAGGCATCTAGATATGCTTCATTAGCTTCAGCTAAATTCATAACTACGCCTTCTTTAGAATATTGGGCAATTGTAGGAATAAATTTATCATTTAAATCCATTCAACCCGAAGTTCCACAGCTAGTGATTAATGGAGTAACAGTTGCGCATACTGCTCCAATACTAGCTAATGGAATTAATTTGTATTTTAATTTCATTAATAAAATCCTTTTCTGTATCTTAAAAATATAAGATACTTTCTTATTATATATAGGAATACATAAATAATTGATAAATTTATACTAGTGGAAAACCGTTTTTGTCTTAAGAAACATGAGTTGAAGCATAATCTATGCTTTTGATTAAACCTCCCTCACTTTTTAAACAATTTTTTAAAAAATTTTTTGTAATTTAATATAAGATTTTGTATACAAAATTTTATATTAGAAAAATATTTTGCATTTTTTTGTAAATTTTTGTGTTTTTAGCCAAAACTCCTATATACTTATATAACCACGTTTAACGAGGGATTTAGGTCCCTATATGTAATATACGTTGGTAGCAAGATCTTTGAAAACTAAATAGAATCCGTCAATTTTTTGAGAGTTTGATCCTGGCTCAGGATTAACGCTAGCAGGATGCCTAACACATGCAAGTCGAACGAGGTAGCAATACCTAGTGGCAAACGGGTGAGTAATACATGCTCAATCTACCCATAAGAGGGAGATAACAGCTCGAAAGAGTTGCTAATATCCCATAACATATGAGAACATAAGTTCTTATATCTAAAGTTGCGTATGCAACACTTTTGGATGAGGGTGTGTCTTATCAGATAGTTGGTGAGGTAACGGCCCACCAAGTCGATGACGAGTAGCTGTGCTGAGAGGCAGAACAGCCACAATGGGACTGAGACACGGTCCATACTCCTACGGGAGGCAGCAGTGGGGAATTTTTCACAATGGGGGAAACCCTGATGGAGCAATCCTGCGTGGATGATGAAGGCCCTCTGGGTCGTAAAATCCTTTTATAAGGGACGAAAGCAGTAACTAGGAAATGAGTTATTGTTGACTGTACTTTTTGAATAAGTAACGGCTAACTATGTGCCAGCAGCCGCGGTAATACATAGGTTACAAGCGTTATCCGGATTTACTGGGCGTAAAGCGAGCGCAGATGGACTTACAAGTCTGGTGTTAAAGACTAAGGCTTAACCTTAGCATGCATTGGAAACTGTAAGTCTAGAGTTTGATAGGAAGTTTTAGAACTCCATGTGGAGCGGTGGAATGCGCAGATATATGGAAGAATACCGGTGGTGAAAACGAAAACTTAGGTCACAACTGACATTTAGGCTCGAAAGTGTGGGGAGCAAATAGGATTAGATACCCTAGTAGTCCACACCGTAAACGATGGTTGTTAGACGTTGGTCCTTAAGGACTAGTGTCGTAGTTAACGCGATAAACAACCCGCCTGGGTAGTACATTCGCAAGAATGAAACTCAAACGGAATTGACGGGGACCCGCACAAGTGGTGGAGCATGTTGCTTAATTCGACAATACACGTAAAACCTTACCTGGGCTTGACATCCTCAGCAAAGCTATAGAGATATAGCGGAGGTTAACTGAGAGACAGGTGGTGCATGGTTGTCGTCAGCTCGTGTCGTGAGATGTTGGGTTAAGTCCCGCAACGAGCGCAACCCCTATGGTTAGTTAATTCATCTAACAAAACTGCTAGCGCAAGCTAGAGGAAGGTGGGGACGACGTCAAATCATCATGCCCCTTATGTCCAGGGCTGCAAACGTGCTACAATGGCTGGTACAAAGCGTTGCTAAACCGTAAGGTCATGCTAATCGCAAAAAGCCAGTCTCAGTTCGGATCGAAGGCTGCAATTCGTCTTCGTGAAGTTGGAATCACTAGTAATCTCAAATCAGACATGTTGAGGTGAATACGTTCCCGGGTCTTGTACACACCGCCCGTCAAACTATGAGAGCCGCTAATACTTAAAACCGTTCCATTAAGGAACGTCTAGGGTAGGAGTGGTGATTGGAGTTAAGTCGTAACAAGGTACCCCTACGAGAACGTGGGGGTGGATCACCTCCTTTCTATGGAGTAAAAATATTAACTTGTTTTTACAAGTGTACACATTAAATCCTTATTATCTAGGTAATAACGCAAGGACATTATTTGTTATTACCACTCACAAATTTAGTAAGGTCGGATTCTATTTAGTTTTGGAAGAACTTGCGTCTTCCAGGAATGTTCTTTGAAAGTTTTATAAAATCAACAATCTTTCTAGTCCAAATATTTTTTGATCACAATGAATACAAGGATTAGTCAATTCTAACAATATAAAGTTATGAAGAGTTTATGGTGGATGCCTAGGGACTGAATGGCGATGAAGGTCGTACTAGTCTGCGAAAAGCCACGGGAAGCTGACAAGAAGCTCCAATCCGTGGATGACCGAATCAGGAAACTGCTTTAACAGTGATGTTAAAGATCCTGTAATGAATTCATAGTTACAGGAGGCAATACGTAGTGAAGTGAAACATCTCAGTAGCTACAGGAAAAGAAAACGAAGCGATTCCCTCAGTAGTGGCGAGCGAAAGGGGAAAAGGCCAAACCAACTTCGAGTTGGGGTTTTGGGCTCCATTTAAGATGTGTAAGGATAGTAGAAGCTGTTGGAAAGCAGCGTCATAGAGGGTGATAACCCCGTATACGAAATTTAAGCACACTGAGGAGTACCCAGAGTAGAACGGGACACGTGAAATCTTGTTTGAAGACACCGGGACCATCCGGAAAGCCTAAATACAAATCAGTCACCGATAGCGAAACAGTACCGTGAGGGAAAGGTGAAAAGAACCCAGAGATGGGAGTGAAATAGAATCTGAAACCATAAACTTACAAGGAGTCAGAGCACATTAATGTGTGATGGCGTGCGTTTTGAAGTATGAGCCGGCGAGTTATTGTTGCATGCAAGGTTAAGCTGTAGAAGTGGAGCCGTAGCGAAAGCGAGTCTTAATAGGGCGTCTAGTATGTAGCAATAGACCCGAAACGGGTTGATCTATTCATGGGCAGGTTGAAGTGTGAGTAACATCACATGGAGGACCGAACCCACTTTCGTTGAAACGACAGGGGATGACCTGTGAATAGTGGAGAAATTCCAATCGAAATCCGTGATAGCTGGTTCTCGTCGATATAATTTTAGGATTAGCGTTAGTTGTTTATGTATGGAGGTAAAGCTCTGAATACCTGATGGCACCGCCTTGGTGTACTGAATGTAATTAAACTCTGAATGCCATACAACAGAAACTAGCAGTCAGACTGTGGGGGATAAGCTTCATAGTCGTGAGGGAAAGAGCCCAGATCATTAGCTAAGGTCCCTAATATATGTTAAGTGGAAAACGATGTTGAATGTCTTAAACACCAAGGATGTTGGCTTAGAAGCAGCCACCGTTTAAAGAGTGCGTAACAGCTCACTTGCCGAGACATTCTGCGCGGAAGATTTAACGGGGCTAAACATATAACCGAAGCTATGGGATAGATTTATCTATCGGTAGACGAGTGTTGTATATGGGTTGAAGGTAGAGTGTGAACACTACTGGACTGTATACAAGTAAGAATGCCGGCGTGAGTAACGAATGAAAGTGAGAATCTTTCAAGCCGAATTGACTAAGATTTCCAGGACGAGGTTCGTCCATCCTGGGTTAGTCGGAACCTAAGCTGAGGCCTACAGGCGTAAGCGATGGCAAAAATGTTAATATTCATTTACTAAAAGTAATGTCGAAGGAATGACGAAGAAGGTTAATGCAGGCAGATTATTGGATTTCTGCTTAAGTATCAAGTTTTGTAAGTTGGCAAATCCGCTTACTATAAGAATAAGATACGAACACGAGCGAACGTTTCGACAATTAGCGAAGCTGCAAACATCACACTTCCAAGAAAAATTTCGTAGAATTATCATTATTTTTATCCGTATTGAGAACGAACACACGTGGTCAAGGAGAATATCCTAAGGCTAGCGAGAAAACTATTGTTAAGGAACTCTGCAAAATGACCCCGTAAGTTAGCGAAAAGGGGTGCCTACGTAAGTAGGCCACAGTAAAGAGCGAGGGGGGACTGTTTATCAAAAACACAGCTTTATGCTAAGTCGTAAGACGATGTATATGAGGTGACACCTGCCCAGTGCCGGAAGGTCAAGGAAGGGAGTTAGGCGCAAGCCAAAGCTTCTGACTTAAGCCCTGGTGAACGGCGGCCGTAACTATAACGGTCCTAAGGTAGCGAAATTCCTTGTCGGGTAAATTCCGTCCCGCTTGAATGGTGTAACCATCTCTTGACTGTCTCGACAATAGACTCGGTGAAATCCTGATATGAGTGAAGACACTCATTTGGCGTGATTGGACGGAAAGACCCCATGAAGCTTTACTGTAACTTGGTATTGAAAAGTTATTTCGTTTTTAGAGCATAGGTGGGAGACTTTGAGACATTGCCGCTAGGTGATGTGGAGTCGACCAGTGTAATACCACCATTATGAAATAATTTTTCTAACCCATGGCTGTCATCCAGCCAGGGGACAGTGCTAGGCGGGCAGTTTGACTGGGGCGGTCGCCTCCCAAAATGTAACGGAGGCGCGCAACGGTACCCTCAGCACGGTTGGAAATCGTGCCTCGAGCGTAATGGTATAAGGGTGCTTGACTGTGAGACTTACAAGTCGAACAGGTAAGAAATTAGGTCATAGTGATCCGGTGGTTCTGTATGGAAAGGCCATCGCTCAACGGATAAAAGCTACTCTGGGGATAACAGGCTGATACTGCCCAAGAGTTCATATCGACGGCAGTGTTTGGCACCTCGATGTCGACTCATCTTATCCTGGGGCTGTAGCAGGTTCCAAGGGTTCGGCTGTTCGCCGATTAAAAAGATACGTGAGTTGGGTTCAAACCGTCGTGAGACAGGTTGGTCCCTATCTGTCATGCCCGTAGGAAGATTGAAGAAATTTGCTCCTAGTACGAGAGGATCGGAGTGAAGTTACCTCTAATGCTCCAGTTGTCACGCCAGTGGCACAGCTGGGTAGTTACGTAGCGACTAGATAAACGCTGAAAGCATATAAGCGTGAAACTAATTCTAAGATTAATCTTCCCCACCCGCAAGGGTGATAAGAATCGTTGTAGACTACAACGTTGATAGGTTAAAGGTGTAAGTGTAGTAATACATTAAGCTGATTAATACTAATAATTCGAAAGACTTTGTTAAAAGGACTAATCCTTTAAATTAGATCAAAAAAGATTAGAATATTGTTGGTTTTATAAAACTTGCAAAGACATTTCAAATGTTTTGCAGCGTTAATATTGTAGGGGAAATACCTGTTCCCATCCCGAACACAGAAGTCAAGCCCTATGAAGTCGAATGTACCCGCTGGGGAGAATAGAAAGACGTTGCTTTA
>JAGHUK010000025.1 GCA_018064845.1 Candidatus Hennigella equi
GAAGAAGTTTTAATTGAAAATGGTAAGATGGTTTCAGAACGTGGTTCTTTCCCAGTTGTTAAGAAACCAATGAGACAATGAGTCTTAAAGATTACGAAGTATGCTGATAAGTTACTAGATGGTTTAAATGATCTTGATTGACCAGAAAACTTAAAAACTATTCAACGTACTTGAATTGGCAAATCAATTGGAACAAACATTAAGTTCAAAGCAAACGATTTAACACTAGAAGTGTTTACAACAAGACCTGACACAATTTATGGTGTAACATTCCTAGCAATTGCTCCAGAAAATAAACTTGTTAAGAAATTAACAACAAAAGAGAATAGCAAAGCTGTTGACAAATACATCGAACAAGCTAAAGCTAAAACTTTACTACAACGTCAAGAAGGCAAAGAAAAAACAGGAACATTTACTGGTAGTTATGCTATTAACCCTGTTAACAATAAAAAGGTTCCTATCTATGTTGCTGATTATGTTTTAAATGATTATGCTAACGGAATTGTCATGGGTGTTGCTTCAGCAGATAAACGCGACTATGACTTTGCAAAAGTTCACAAACTAGATGTTGTTCCAGTTATTGAAGGTAAAGAAAAATGCATTACTACTGATGGCAAACATATCAACTCTGATATGTTAAATGGTTTAAACATTAAACAAGCGACTGAAAAAATAAATAAGTTTATTGTTGATAACAAACTTGGATCAACAACTGTTAACTTTAAGTTAAAAGATTGAATTTTCTCAAGACAAAGATATTGAGGTGAACCATTCCCAATTGTTTTTGATAAGTCTGGCACTCCACACTTAATAAGTGAATTACCAGTTAAATTGCCTGAAACAAAAAATATTAAACCATCCAAAGATGGTAGAAGTCCACTTGCAAATTTAACTGATTGATTAAAAGTAGGTGACAAAGTTCGTGATACAAACACAATGCCACAATGGGCTGGAAGTTGTTGATATTACTTAGCTTATTTAATGAAACAAGATAATGGTAGTTATCTTGCACTTGACTCAAAAGAAGCTAAGGATTTATTCAAACATTGATTGCCTGTTGATTTATATGTTGGTGGACAAGAACATGCAGTTTTACACTTACTATATGCAAGATTCTGACATAGATTCTTGTATGACATTGGTGTTGTTCCTACAAAGGAACCATTCCAAAAAGTTGTTAACCAAGGAATGATTCTTGGAACTAATGGTGAAAAGATGTCTAAGTCAAGAGGCAATGTCATTAATCCTAATGAAATTGTTAAAAACTTAGGTGCAGATACATTAAGACTATATGAAGTCTTTATGGGACCTTTAACTGCAACTATGCCATGATCTGACGAAGGTTTAATGGGTTGCAGAAAATGATTAGATAGAGTCTACAATTTATTTGAATCAAATAAATCATTTATAGATAAACCTGATAATGAATTAAACCATGCATACCATTTATTTATTAAGGATGCTACTGAAGCAATCAATGAATACAAGTTCAACATTGCTGTAAGTAAGATGATGGTTTATATCAATGCTTGCTACAAAGCAAACAAACTATGTAAGGAACATTTAATTGGTTTCTTAACAGTATTAAGTTGTTTTGCTCCATTCATTGCAGAACATTTATATCAACAATTAACAGGCAAGAAAACATCAATCACTAAAGATTGTTCTTGACCTAAATATGATGCTAAGTGTCTAGTGGCTAAAACATATGTTTTACCAATCCAAATTAATGGTAAATTAAGAGACACATTAGAAGTTGACGCAAATGCTAGCCAAGAACAAGTTGTTAAACTTGCTCTAGCAAGTGAAAAGATTAAAACTCAAATTGGTGATAAACCAATAAAGAAAACAATCTTTGTGAAAGGAAAGATTTTAAGCTTCATTATATAAACTATGAAATTTACTTCCTTATCATTAAAGCTTTGGCTTTATACAGCTTTAACTAATAACAATTTCTTCGAACTAACACCCGTTCAAGAAAAAACTTTTAAATTAGTTAATCAAGGAAGAAATGTTGTCATTTCTGCTCCAACAGGTTCAGGAAAGACGCTATGTTACTTATTGCCAATTTTAAACAACATCATCGAAGATGATAAACATATTCAATATGTTGTTGTTGCACCAACAAAAGAATTAGTTTGACAAATTTACAACAACTTCTTAACTTTTACTAAATACAACAAAACAATTAAAATTGTTTTACTTGATAAAAACGAAAAGGTTGATAACTTAGTAAACAATCCAAGTCAAATTGTCATTGCTACAGTAGAAAAAGTTAGACAAGCAATTGCTAAAGGTGTTAACTTTAAGCACTTAAAACAAGTTGTTTTAGATGAAGCAGATATGTTAATAGATTATGGGTTTGTAAAATCAATTAACGACATTTTTACCAAACTTAACCTATATAAAGACAACGTACAAAAAGTGTTCTGTTCAGCATCAATACATAGTAATGTAGCTAACACTTTTAAAAACGCTGTAGACAATCTTGTTAGTATTCAATTAGAAAAGAATATTTATGCCAATACAAAAATTAAACATTGTATTGTTTACCAAAAGAACAATAATAATTCATTTGAAACCTTAGAACAATTACTAAATGTAATTAATCCTTATTTGTGTGTCATCTTTGCCAACACAAAACAAGATGTAGAAAAGATTTATAGTTTACTTTTACAAAAAGGTTTAGAAGTTGGAATGCTTCATAAAGATCTTGAAACAAGAGAAAGAAAACAAATGTTTTCTAGGTTAAATAATAATGAATTTAAATATCTTGTTGCTACAGATTTAGCAAGTCGTGGACTTGATATTGATGGTGTTAGTGATGTTATTTCTTTTGGTTTACCAAAAGAAGACATTTGATATTTACATCGTTCTGGAAGAACTGGTCGTGGCAAATATACTGGAAATAGCTACGTTATCTATGATCAAAAATATGATTATCAAATCAATCGTTTGAACCGTAAGGTTAACTGAAATTATTACTTAATAAGTAATAATCAATTAGTTGAAAAGAAAATTCACATTCACAAACCAAAGCCAGTTGTTGATGTGCAAATGCAAAGAGAAATTTCTAAACTATATAACAAGAAGAACCAAAAGGTTAAACCTGGTTATAAGAAGAAATTAAAACAACAAATCTATAAGATGAAGCAAAAAGCTAAACATAAATATCTTGAAGAAAAATACAACAAGATTAGAAAAGAAAGTTATAAACAAAGAAAGGGTCACTAATTATGGAATTTAATAAACCTATTAATAAAAAAGCTTTATTAATTAAAGCTACAGCAGGAACTAAGAACGAAATCAAAACTGAGGGCAATACCATCACTTTTGTTTTTGCTAAAGCTCCAATGTGCACAAGATTATTTACAAGACAACTTTCTAATGTTCTATTAAAGAACAAGGATAAGGACATTACCTTTAATATAGGCAGTTTCCTAGATCACTACAAAGTAGATTGTGGATATTCTTTAGCCACAACCATCTTAATTAAGCTTGAAGCATTTTGTGGAAAAATGTTTAGTTTAAAATCTAAACCTATTAAAAATAAAATAAATGTTATATATAGTGAAAAATATAAAAATCTTGTATATAGCGCATATACTACATCTTTCGGTTTTAGTCTAGCAAGACACTATCAAGGCCTACCAACTAACTATTTAGGTATTGCTGACTTTGTTAAAGAAATTAAGAAAGTTATTCCTGCAACAGGAAATAAGGCTTTAAAAGTTAAAATTTTAACTTTAGCGGACCTAAAGAAAGAAAAGATGGGTCTAATCCAAGCTGTTAATAAAGGTAGCGATGAACCAGCTGCTATGGTTGTTCTTGAATACTTAAATAACAAAGCAAGCAAAGACGTGCTTGCTTATGTAGGAAAAGGTATGATGTACGATGCTGGTGGTTATGAAATAAAACCTAACAGATTTATGGAAAATATGAATCAAGATATGACTGGTGCTGCATCTGTCTTTGGTACAATGTTTGCCCTTGCTTCTATGAAGCAAAAGGTTAATGTTGTGGGATTGTTACCATTAGCTAAAAATATGATTTCTGACCGTTCTATGGTGGTTGGTGATGTTTACACATCAATTACTGGTAGAACTGTAGAAGTTACATCTCCTGATTCTGAAGGAAGAATGATTTTAGCTGACGCTATTGGCTATGCAAATAAACACTATAAAATAACAAAGTTATTTACTATTGCTACATTAACAGGTTTATCTGAAATTGCTTTTGGCGATTTAGCTACACCATTCTGATCAACAAATGAAGCTACTGCTAAAGCAGTTGAAAAGGCTGCTGAATTGTCTGGAGATGGCGTTGTTAGTCTTAGACTATACCCAGAATATACTGAGCTAGTTAACAAGTCAAGCAACATTGCCGATTGCGCTAATGGGGCAAAGGAAAGAAATTGTTCTAACGGTCAAGCAGCTGCATTCTTAAAAGAATTCTGCGCATGCAAAGACTTCACACATTTTGATATAGCAGGTACGCATATCTATAAGAAACACACAGTAAATCCACTAGGTTTCATGATGTATTTATTTGCTGTAAATCACTTCAAAAAATAATTAAATTTAAAGAATATCAACTAAGCGTATGTCCAGTAAACATGCGCTTTTTTTAATGTTTTAAATATTTATTTCATAAATATTTACAAAAATTTTTTTATTTTTTTATTATTATGTATATAATAAGTGGGAGAAAGTGGAGAAAAGTGGGAGATGCTATTCCTAGGAACATACAAACACATAATCGATGAAAAGAATCGTTTAAGTTTACCAGCTAAGCTAGTAGGCAAATTTTCTCATCGTGTTGTTGTTGCTTCTAAAGGTTTCGAAGGATGTCTTGAACTAAGAAGTCAAGAAGACTTCGAAGTTTGATCTGGTCAAATCCTATCTTATTCTCAAAACAAGAAAGACTCTCGTATCCTTGCTAGACAAATCTTAGCTAATAGTAGCGAAATCGAACTAGACAAGGCAAACCGTATTCTAATCCCTGATGTTTTAACAAAGTTAGCAAGTCTTAAAAAGAACGTAATCATCATTGGGTTAGGCAACAAACTCGAAGTATGAGATGCTAAAGCATATGCGAAGTTCCAAGCTGAAACAGATAGTAAGTTTGAAGCTGTAGCTGAAAGAATTGACGATGAAAACTCAGCTAAGTAAAATTCATACACCTGTTCTATTACAAGAACTAATAACTCATTTACAAGTTAAACCAAATGGTTTATATGTAGATTGCACCGCTGGGTTTGGTGGCCACAGTCAACAAATCGCTAATAAATTGAAATCAGGACATTTAACCTGCATCGATCAAGATATTAATGCCATCAACCATCTAAATAAATTATTTAAAAATAACAATAAAGTAACAGTTGTTAAAGACAACTTCATCAACATCGATCAAATCGTCAGTCAACAAGTTGATGGAATCATCATGGATCTTGGAGTAAGCAGCTTAATGTTTGATGACCCAAGCCGTGGCTTCAGTTATAGTCACGAAGGTCCACTAGACATGAGAATGGACGAACAAGGTTCTACCACAGCAGCTGATATCATTAATAATTACTCGCGCGCACAATTAATCGACTTATTTAAGAAATACGGTGATGTTCGCTTTCCAAACAAAGTTGTTGATGCCATCGTTCAATATCGTGAAATTAAACCGCTGACATCCACAATCGAACTAGCTAACTTAATAAGTGATTGTAACCCTGGTCCATTAGCAAGAAAACACCCAGCAAAAGTTTACTTTCAAGCTTTAAGAATAGAAGTCAACAAAGAACTAGATGTGCTAACTGAAGCTTTAGTTAAAGCAACTAACTGCTTAAAGAAAGGTGGAAGGTTATGCATCATTACATTCCACTCACTCGAAGATCGGATAGTTAAAAACTTCTTTAAAGAAGCAAGCCAGACAAAAGACTTATATGGCAAGGATGTCCCCCTTAGTAAGATGTCCAATCCAAAATTCAAATTAATTACTAAGAAACCGGTTGTTCCAACCGAGAAAGAAATGGAACAAAACAGAAGAAGCCACAGTGCAAAATTAAGAATCATACAAAAGATATAGGTAACAACAATGAAAGATACAAAACAAATTAGAAAATTATTATTCCTAGGAAAGAGCAACATTGCTCTTCTAGTTATGCATCAAGAACAAGACAATAACACTGTTCTTTATGCTAATCAAATCAATGTTGAACCAGCTAACTTACAAGTTAAGATTTCTCAATTATTAACTGATGCTGCAAACTTCTTAGGCTTTAACATCAAAGATGTTGAAATGATCTTTGATGATGAACAAATTGCTAGATATAGTTTTACTAACCAAGAGTTTGTTGATTGCAACAATGAAGAAGATATTTCTAAAGAAATCTTTAAAAAAGCAAAGATTGACAATTACTTCGTTAATGAAATTAACTTCATGGGTATTGAATATGATGAAATTGATAAAGTAGCTAGAGTTAACTGTGACATCTGTGCTGGTGACTATATCACTTATAAAAAATATTTAAAAGCTGTTAAAGCATGTAACGTAAATGTTACAAATTCTGTTAACTTATACAAGTTATTGAAAACAAATAAAGATGAAATTGAATTAACAATCAAGATTGTTGGTGACAAAGCTATTGCTTGTGAATACTATGGAAACAAACTTAACAACGTTAAGACAATTGCTATTAAGATGGATGAAATTAAACAACATATCGCAGATAAATTTGATATCAAAGTTAATAAAGTTGACAACATTCTAGCTATTGCTAACACACTAACTGAATGTCAAAATGATGATGTTAATGTTGTAAATGATTACCATCTAAAAACAAAAACATTTAACAGTGTTAAAGTTAGAGATGTTGTGGCTTTATATCGTGATGAAATAAAATGCCAAATCAATGAATTCGTTGACTTTAGAAATTTCCACAATGTCAGAATTATTTCTGATTTAGCAATTAATGCACTTGAAGGCTTTGCCTTTGCAGTTAATGACAATGATTGCTTTGCTAACCTATCTTTAGATAAGATTATTTGTTTGAACAACTTAGATGCTAATAAAGAAGAAATCAATCAATTTAGCTTTGAAAATAAGCTTAAATCTGTTGATTTAGCAGCATAAGGAGAGAATCATGGAAGACAATAAACCTATTCACGAACAATTAACACCTGTTGATCCAAACACGTTACCACAGACACCAAAACCTGCGGTTCAACAACCTGCTCAACAACCACCACAACCACAAAAGACTAACCATGTCTTTTCAAATATTGATTTAAATCAAGATAACCAATCTGCATTTAATATTAAAGTAATTGGTATTGGTGGTGCAGGATGTAATGTTATTAACCATATTGCAGCAACTCATCCCAACATTGTTGATGCTGCAACAATCTACGCCTTAAACACTGATCTGTGTTCATTAAAGTTAATGAAGAATGTACCAAACCTTTTCCTTCTTAATAAAGAAGAATTGAAAGGTTATGGATCAGGTTGTAATCCTGAAATAGGAAAACAAGCAGTAATCCATGATGCTGCCGCTATTAAAGCTGAGCTAACTGGCACTGATATGTTGTTTATTATCGCAGGCTTGGGTAAAGGGGCTGGTTCTGGTGGTGCACCTGAGCTTGCTCAAATTGCTAAAGAATTAGGTATTCTTACTGTTGCAATTGTTAACATGCCAGCAGTAGCTTGTGAAGGTAACATTATTTATAATAATGCCTTTAATGGTTTACAAAGTTTGATTGCTTATGCTGACTCCGTTTCAACAATTAGTAATGAAAAAATTATTAGTAATAATAAAAACATCAGTTTCTATGATGCATATCATTTAGCTAATGAAGAAATTGCTGATATTATCGAAGATATCCTCAATATCATCTTTAAGCCAAGCGTTATGAACATTGACTTTGCTGATTTAAAGACTTTCTTTAAAATGAACAAATTCTTTAGATCAAATAGATTAATGATTGAATCAAGTAACCTAAACCAAGTCAGAATTAGAGAAGCAATTGCTAATCGTATTAAGAATTCATTCTCTGATGTAAACATCACAGATTGCCAACATGCAATTGTTAATATTAGCTTATCTAAAGATACTCCAACAACTATTCTTGCTGATATCAACAAATCATTTGTGGAAATCACTAAAAATGAAAAACTAACAATGGTGACAGGTATTAACTATAATGATGAAAAGAAAATAGATATATCATATTTAATATCTGGTAAAAACTATTCTTCTAACTTTGATAACGCTTTTGAGGCCACTAGCGGCGCAACAGACAAATGGGCTGAACCAACAATCAAAGTTGAGCCTGTTGTTGATTCTGGTTCAAATGAATACGATAATTTAATGAAGGACGTGGAAGAAGCGGCCAGACCAACTGAAGACATCTTAGCTCAAAACAAAGACGACAAGACTGATATTGGTTAATATATAAAAGTAAAGAAAAGATAAGTTAGCACTTTTTTGTTAAGAGTGCTAATTTTCTTATATAATATATTAAATATTTATTATTTATGGCAAACAAACGTGATTACTACGAAGTATTAGGAATTAGCAAGGATGCTTCAGAACAAGACATCAAAAAAGCTTTTAGACGTCTTGCTATGCAATACCATCCTGATCGTAATAAAGCTCCTGATGCGGAAGAAAAGTTTAAAGAAATTAATGAAGCATATGCTGTATTATCAGATAAAGATAAACGTGCAACATATGACCGTTTTGGTTTTGAAGGTCTAAACCAACAAGGTTTCTCTGCTGGTAATCCTTTTGATATCTTTAATGAGTTCTTTGGTCGTGGCCAAGGTGGAATGAAATTCTCCTTTGGAGGAGATGATAATGACTTTGACTTAGGAGATATTCTAGGTGGTTTATTTGGTGGTCCTGGCAGAAAAAGAAGCTCTAGAAGAGCTAACCAAGAAGTTATTCCATATGAATTAAATGTTCAAACTGAAGTAGATATTGACTTTTTAGAATCAGTACAAGGTTGTAAAAGAGACATCACCCTTAAAATAAAATCTGCATGTGAAGAATGTGGTGGTAGTGGTGTATCTAAAGATGCTGATGCTCAAGCAACATGTCCTCATTGTAAAGGATCTGGTGTTTTAATTCAATCACGTCGTACTCCATTTGGAGTAATGCAAAGTCAGACAACTTGTCCATATTGTAATGGAACAGGTAAGATTGTTAAAAAACCTTGCCCTAAATGTAAAGGTAAGAAATATTCTGAAGCTTTAAAAACATTTGAACTTGAAATTGATCCAGGAATTGAAAGTGGACAAGTTGTAAGAATTGAAGGTAAGGGTCATAGTTTTAAAAACTATACTGGTGATTTATATGTTCGTATTAATGTTAAACCAAGTCGTATCTTCAAGCGTCAAAATAATTTAATCTATACAGAGGTTTTAATTGATCCATTGAAAGCAATTGTTGGTGGTCAAATCGAAATCCCTACTCCTTATGGTTTTAAAACCATTAAGTTAGATGAAGGCACACCTGATGGTCATCAAATTACTATCTCTGATGCAGGAATTAAGAAAGCAAAAAGTAAACTCTTTGGAAAAGCAAATGGGGATTTAATTGCTATCATTAGATATGCTAACCCAAATACATATAGCAAAGATGAACTTAAGATATTAAACAAAATATTAGAAGATAACAATAATAATAATCAAGTAGACAACTATTATAAGCAAGCACACAAGGAGGTTAAATAATGAGCAAGAAAGATAAAAATTTAGAGGCAAAGAAAGAACCTAAGAAAGAAATGGCTCCTCAACAAGAAGAGAGTCAAGAGTCAAAATTAGCTAAGAAAATTATTGACTTAGAAACTTTAGTTAATACTAAAAATAAAGAACTTTCTGATAAGGACAAAATTATCCAAGCTTTAAAAAATGATTTAACAACAATGGCAACTGAATACAAAAATCAATTGCTATTAAGAATGGATGAAGCTAATAAGCTTATCAAAATTAAGATGGATGAAAACGATGCTAAATTTAAAGCTAACTTAGCTGAAGCTAAGAAGTACGCCATCAAAGATCAAGCTCTAGATTTAATTGACGTTATTAACCAATTTGAAATTGCTTGTAACTATAAGTTAACTGATGAAAAGTTAATTAACTACCAAAAAGGTTTCAAGATGTTTTTAACAAAATTCTATAAGTTAATGGAAGATTGACACATTGTCAAAATCCAACCAGAAGTTGGAAAAGAGTTTCAACCTGCTATTATGGAATGCTTTGAAACTGTACAAGATCCAAGCAAACAAAACAACATCATTTGTGAAGTAATTCACAATGGTTATAAGCTTTACGACCATATCCTAAAACCTGCTTTAGTTAAAGTCATTAAGAATAATTAAATATTAGTATAATATTTAAATACACGATTTTTGAGGACGAACTATGAGACATGTAGATATTGCAAAAGCTATCAAAGACCCTAAATTAATAGGTCAAGAAGTAACGATTGAAGCTTGAGTAAAATTTAATCGTGATAGTGGAAAAATCATTTTTTTAAATATCAATGATGGTACAACCATCAAGAACCTACAAGTTGTTTGTAAACCAGATGCGCTAAAGAACTTTGACCAAATCAAAGGTTTTAGATTAGCTTCTGCTGTAAAAGTTAAAGGGACTTTAAAACAAGGTAGAGAACCAGGAAGCGTTGAGCTTGCTGCTAGTGAAGTTAAAATGCTTAAGCTTGCTGCTGAAGATTATCCTTTACAAAACAAAGAACACTCAAATGAATTTCTAAGAGAAATTGCACACCTTAAAGCTCGTGCAACAACAACACAAGCAATTCAAAGAGTTAGAACTGAATTAGCTTATGCTATTCATCATTTCTTTCATACTAAAGGCTTTATCTACATGGCTAGTCCAATCATTACAAGTAATGACTGTGAGGGAGCAGGTGAAAACTTCATTATTAAAGATGACCCTGCTAATCCCTTCTTTGGATCAGCTACTGCTAGCTTAACAGTTTCAGGACAACTAAATGCTGAAAGCTATGCTTTAGGTATGAAGAAAGTTTATACCTTTGGCCCAACATTCAGAGCAGAAAGAAGTCACACTAATAGACACCTTGCTGAATTCTGAATGGTTGAACCAGAAATTAGTTTTATGAACTTAAGACAACTTATGCTAGTCATTGAACAAATGTTCAAAAACGTAGTTAGCAAAGTATTAGATAAATGTAAAGATGAAATTGAGTTCTTAAATAAGAAATACAATAACAACACTTTTGAAATCTTAACAAAATTACTAAACAGAAAGTTTGTTCGTTTGGATTATGCTAAGGCTGTAGATATTTTAAAAGAAGCTGTTGCTATTGGTCATAAATTTGAAGATAATAATATCTTCTTTGGCAAAGACTTTGGTGCAGAACACGAAAGATATTTATGTGAACAACACTTCCAAGCACCAGTTTTCCTAATGAACTTTCCAAAGGAAATTAAAGCTTTCTATATGAAAGCTAACCCAGATGGCAAGACGGTTGCAGCTTGTGACTTATTAGTTCCAGGTGTTGGAGAAATAGTTGGTGGTAGTCAACGGGAAGATGACTACAACAAAATTGTAAAACGTTGCCAAGACATGAACATTAATCCAAGTGGATTACAATGATATCTTGATTTAAGAAAATATGGATACTTTAGGTCAGCAGGTTTTGGTCTAGGTTTTGAAAGATTCCTAATGTACATTACTGGTGTAGATAATGTTAAAGATGTTATTCCTTTCCCTAGATTTGAAGGAGAACTAAGATTCTAATGAAAGCTAAAACAAAGAAGAAAATCTTTTGTAAACAAAACATTCCAAACATGTTAGTTGTGTTTAGAATGGTTTTGGCAGTTTTAGTTGTAATATTATTGATTGCTGATTACTTTACTCATGGTTTTAATAATATTAATCCATTGCTTTATACTTTAAAAACTCCAAAGTGATGAGGTAACAACATTTATGTTAGTTCAGTATATTTATTCTTTTTAATTGCTGGATGTTTATTCGTTCTAGCAGCTTTTACCGATTGACTAGATGGCCACTTAGCAAGAAAATATAATTGAGTTTCAGATTTTGGTAAATTCTGGGACCCTATTGCTGATAAAGTTTTAATTAATAGTGTATTGATATGCTTTGCATGAATGGGCTATTGTGTAGTTGTTATTCCAGTAATCATGATTGCAAGAGATGTTATGGTTGATGCACAAAAGATGATTGCAGCTCAAAAGAAAGTTGTTGTTGCTGCTAATTTCTGAGGAAAATGTAAAACTGTTTTACAAATGGTTGGAATTATTTTAATCTTCTTCGTATTTGCAAATGATTGCTCAGATTTATCTGATCCATTCTATTGATCAATACAACAACTAATGTTATATCTAGCAACAGTAATGTCAGTTGTATCAGGCGTAATTTACTTTAAACAAATCCACAAGGCTTTAAATCATGCTAAATAAGATTAATGAACAAATTATTAAGAAACTAAATGATTTACATTTAACTATAAGTACTTGTGAATCTATGACAGGTGGAGCTGTTGCTTCTAACCTAGTTTTAGTTGAACATGCAAGTAATAGTTTCTTAGGTTCATTAGTTACTTACCATGCTAATGCTAAGAAGAAATTTGCTAAAGTTAGTCAAGAAACAATTGACAAGTTTGGCACAGTTTCTAAAGAATGCGCAAGAGAAATGGCTCGTGGCTGCCAAAATGGCTTCAAATCTGACATTGCTATTTCAGTAACTGGCAACGCCAGTGTCTCAAACCCTATTGAAGGCCAACCAAGCGGAATGGCCTATGTTTGTATTGCATTATTTGACAAACTATATGACTTCCAATTTGTTTCAAAATATACTAACCGTGTTGATACTATTAATCAATGCGTAGCATTTGTTTTAAATAATCTATGGGACATTATTAAGGACTTAAAGAGATAATATGGAAATTGCCTTAATTGTTGGATTTAGTTTATTGTTAGCTCTAGCAATTGCTGCTAGTGTTTTAGTTTATTCCCACTATATATATAGTAAGAACAGAGTCTTTTCAAAAACTAAATATGCTACAACATGGATAGTAATTTGTTCTGTTCTTGCTGTTTTTATGTTAGTAACGGGAATTATGTTTACTTTGGGCATTAACTACCAAGATTCATTAAAGTATGCTGCAGTTTATGCTGGTTTAAGCTTCGCTTGTATGTCTATTTGCTTAGTTTATCTTGTAATCTTATTAGTAATGCCAAAATTAACTAACAAAAACAAGATTAGTTATGACAACATCTTATCAGTGGACTATGACACAAAGATTAAACAACTATTAGATAAAATTGGAGACGTAGATAAAGCAAAAGCTAAGCTTGCTGACAAGCATTTAAAATACTATCAAGCCATGCTTTCATACTATGAAAACATCTTAAATCGTGCAAAAAATTCTAAGTTATCTAAAGTTGAAAAACTTGCAGATATTGTAACGTTCAACGATGCTTTTACCCACAAATGAAGCACTGTTACGAATAATTACCAACTTTTGTTAACTTACAAATTTTGTCAAATTTTGCAAAAAATTTCCTAAATTTTTTATTTTCTAGGTAAAGGTATAAGTGGAGAAATAAAATATTTATGGAAAATCAAAAATTATTTGAACAAACTATTAAAGAATTAGAAACTCAATTTGGTAAGGGTTCTATTATGAGTCTAGATAACTCTAAAGCAATTGCTTGTGATGTTATCTCATCTGGTAGCATTAATTTAAATAAGGCTATCGGAGTTGGTGGTTACCCAAAGGGTAGAATTATTGAAATATATGGAAATGAAAGTAGTGGCAAGACAACATTAGCATTACAAGCTGTAGCTAGCTGTCAAAGAGCTGGTGGTAAATGTGCATATGTTGATGTTGAACATGCTTTAGATCAAAAATACTGCTTAGCTAATGGTGTTGATACAAAAAAACTATTATTAGCTCAACCAGAAACTGGTGAACAATCTTTTGCTATTGTTGAAGCATTAATTAAAACTGGAATGATTGATTTAATTATTGTTGATTCAGTAGCAGCATTGGTGCCAGAAGCAGAGCTTAATGGCGAGTATGAAGATCAAAATATCGGTCTTCATGCAAGATTAATGTCTAAAGGTTTGAGAATCTTACAAACAGTTATGGCTAAATATAAAACCACCGTTATCTTTATTAACCAAATTAGAGAAAAGGTTGGAATATTATTTGGTGATAACAAAACCACTCCAGGTGGTTGAGCAATGAAATTCTATTCTAGTTTAAGAATTGAATTAAAGCGTATTGAGGCTTTAAAATCTGGCACCAATATCATTGGTATTAGATCATTGGCTCGTGTTGTGAAGAACAAAGTTGCACCACCAATGCAATCTTGCTATTTAGACATTTATTTCAACAAGGGTTTTGACAATGTTGCTGAAATTATTGAAAACGCTATCGCTTGCAACATTATCCAAAAATCTGGATCATGGTTTTATTATGGTGAAACAAAATTAGCTCAGGGCAAAGAAGGAACAATTAAGTTCCTAACTGACGCTAAAAATAAAAAACTTTTTGCAGAAATAACGAAGTTAGTTCTAAAACCTGCATAATTTATTTTGTCATCTATATAATCAAAATGAAAATCAAACAAGTAAATTTGATTTTAAATGATTTTAATATGCAAGATAAAGAATGTAACTTCAAAATTGTTAGCAAAAAGAAAGCACCGCCTGAGTGGTTTACTACATATATGGATAAGTTTGAAAAAAGAATTAATGCTCGTTTTGATAATCTTATTAAAAAGAACAATCTAATTGAATAATGAAAGTTAAAGAAGTAAACATGATTCTTAATACTCCAAAATTACAAAACCAAGAATGTAGCTTCAAAATTGTTAGCAAAAAGAAAGCTCCGCCTGAGTGGTTTACTACATATATGGATAACTTTAGAAAAGAAATTAATGCTCGTTTTGATTCAATAGATCATCGAATTGATAATCTAGTTAAATTAAATAATTTAAAGGAATAAAAAAATAGGCTTGAGCCTATTTTTTTCTACAAATTGCAAAGTAAATTATTCCTGGAATGATTCCTAATACAAATAGTAATAATCCAATGATATCATCTTTACCTAATGGTGTTTTTACTGCTAAGTAAATGATTCCTGGAACTAACATAATAAAGAATAAAAGAATAGTAATTGCAATTTCTTTTCCGTCAAAATTTAATAATGGTTTTTTAGTCATATTTATCTCCTAATTTGATTTTATCTTATTTTAGTTTGCTCATTGCATTTAATAAGTCAACAACATTCATAATAATAGAGTTTTGAGTTGTCTTAGAGTATTTACCTAAGTTGTTGATAGTTTCTTCTACTGATTGGTGAACTAAACCATCACGGTGACTAATCTTTCCATCACCTTCAGCAATTGTTAAGCATAAGAAACCACAAACTAGCGAAGCTAAAATCTTGAATGAACAGCTTGGTTTTGCACCATCACACAAGATTCCACCTTGACTAACTAAGTGCATGTTTAATAAGTCATTAATCTTATTTCATGACCATCCTCTTTGGAAACCTATACCACCAATTGTTCCGCAACCGGCAGCTAGGGCAGATCCACACATTCCACATAAGTGTCCAACTTTTGATTTAATCTTTCATGTAATGAAGTGAGCAAATGCTAGTGCTTGTAATTTAATAATTTCATCAACATTAAATTTCTTAGCATAAACATCTTGTGGAATTGATACAGTTAATCCGTGGTCTCCAGATGATGATGAAGTCATAACTGGTAGTGGACAACCATACATTCTTGCATCTACAGCAGCACAAACGTCTGATAGAATTTGTGTTGTTCAATGATCTTTCTTGAAACAACTATCTTTGTCTTGACCAGATAATACTTTTTGTCATACTTTAGTAATAGCTGTTTCATCTGGGTGGGCATAACCTTCTTCTTGAACGATTTGGTTCATCTTTAACCCGCCACGTAAGAATGAAAGTTCTTTAAGTGTTAAAGTTTTACAAATATCATAAACATGGTGAATTGATAATTGATCAACTTTAGAATCAAAATCATAACCTGAAGCAGATTCACCAGAAATTTCTGATGGGTCAAGTGTTTCTTTACCGTTTAGTTTTGCTTGGATGATATTGTCATGTGAATATTTAATAATGACATCTGATTCATTATTCTTGTCATCCTTAGCTACACATCTAACATAAACTGGGTGTGAGTTAAAGTCTACTTCTACATCAATTGCTTTAGCATCTGGTGACCCTAGTTTTCTTGCTTCAGCAATTGTTTCAGGTGTTAAATCATCTAAACAACTTAATTTCTTAAGTGGATTTTTAAGAATAATACCTGCAGCAGCAATTGTTGCCATACCACATCTACCTAGTCTTGGTACTCCAACTCTAGAGTCATTTCTGAAAACATATGGTGATGTATATACAATGGCTGATTTAAATTTACCTGGTAGTAAACTAGATGCTTTAGCAGCAGCAAGTGAGACAATACCAATTTCAGTACAGCCTAGCGCAGGTTGAACTTGTTGGTGAATTAGTGCCAACAAAAATTCTTTAGCAGAAAGTTCTTCAATTGTTTTCATTATTTACCTTCTTCTAGTAATATATTTATTAATATGATTATAAATCAAAAAAATATAGGCATAGCCTATATTTTTAATTATTATTTATCTTCTTCGTCGAATTGAATGTTCTTGTTAAACTTCAATGTATATTTGCAATGTTTTGCTAATCCTAGTTTTGAAGTTTCTTTGTAACCTTCATTTAATTCGTTACCAGATTGATATAAGACTGCAATTGTGTCATCAATATGAACAAGTTGTCTTTGACCTTTTAATAAGTGTGCTTGTTCAGCAGAAGAGATGGCTCTCATTGCATAAATTGCATTTCTTTGAATACATGGAACATAAGCACATTGTCCAACAGCATCGCAAGTCATACCTACTAGTTGTTGTAGACCAACTTCACCAGCTTTTTCAACTTCATCAATATCTGCATTGTAAGCAATAACAGCATACATTGCAGCAGCAAGACCTGTAGCAACACCAACTTCTGCTTGACATCCACCTGTTGCACCAGCAACTGATCCGTTTTGCTTAATTGTAATACCAATTAAAGCAGCAGCAGAGAATGCTTCATAGATTCTTTCTTTTGTTGGTTTATATTTGTCAACTGCTCATTTATAAGCAGCAGGCATTGTACCAGCAGAACCACATGTTGGAGCAGTAACAACCATACCATAAGCAACTGCTTCTTCGTTTGTTGCTAACGCATATGCTGAAACTGATTTAATTCTCTTACATCATTCAGTATCAGTTGGTTTAATTGTGTCATAAACAACTTTAGCACGACGATCGAAAGCAACTAATCCTTCAATCACGCCAGTTTTGCTTAAACCTGATTTAATTGTTCCTTCAAAAGATTTAATCATGTCTTCATAAAGCTTGATTAATTCTTCTTTAGATTCATGTTTACATAAGAATTGGAAAGGTGTTAACTTTTCTTTCTTAATAATTGCTTTCATTTCAGCAAATGTTTTATATGGATAAATGTTTTTAGCTGGTTCATCACCTTCAACAGTGAATGTTCCACCACCAACAGATGTAAATAATCTATTTGCAATTAATTTATCACCTTTACCAAATACTTCGATTCTCATCATATTTGGGTGAGCTGGTTTAGATTTAATATCTCAAACATATTCATGAGGATATTTAGCAAATACTTCATCAACAGCTCTATCTAGCAAGTGACCTTTACCAGTTAAAGCAAATGATCCATAAAGTGTAATCTTTAGGTGATCAATTCCTTCTTTTTCATAATGATCTAGAATATATCAACACATTCTCATTGGAGCAATTGTGTGACTTGAACTTGGACCATGTCCTACTTTAAATAATTCTTTTACAGATAACATAGTTAGTTCCTCCTATTCTCAGTCCTTAGCGGTTGGTTTTTCTAATGAATATTTTGCATGTTCAGCAAAACCACCCATACCTAGTCTACGGTTCTTAGGAATTAGGTCAGTTCCAGTTTCATTTAATACTTGGAAGATATCATCAAGTTTACATAATTCTGGAGTTTTCATTAAGCAGTTGTTTAATCTAGCGATTTCAAATGCTCTTGTTGCATAAGCTGAGCAACGTTGAATACATGGAATAATAGGCAATGCATTGATAGCATCACAAATTAATCCTAATGAGTGTTCAATTGCCATTTCAAATGCACGACCACATTCTTCAATCTTAGCATCAAACAATACAACTGCAGTAATAACAGCAGCCATACCACAAGCTGTACCCATTGGTCCTTGACAACCAACTTCACTTGGGTTTAGAGATGCTTTAGCATCCATTAATGCAGCAAAGATACCAGCTGCACAGAAAGCGTTTAACATCTTTGTTGGTGGAACATCATAGTCATTTAACAAGTATAGAATGACAGCTCAAACAACAGCAGTTGTACAAACTGTTGGAGCAGCAACGATAACCCGTTTTTCTACGATTTCTTCAGAAATAGCATATGAGAATGATGAAATAATTCTGTTAGCATTTTCAGCTGGTGATAATAAGTTTTCATCATGTAGTCAAATGTTTCTAGCTTGTCTTAAATAGTGAATGTTTGGATCATCTAATTTAAGTTCACCGCTTCTTCTAAGACCTTGTAAACAAGCAATTTCAGCTAAGTTTACACCACGGTAATACAATGATCTGATTGCTTCAGGATCATCTGCTTGACATGCAAAGTCAAAGTAGTTCTTACCAGGATTCTTCTTAAATCATTCTTTGATTTCTTCAAATGACTTATATTGGAAGAATTCTTTTTTCTTCTTTTCACTAAAGATATAGTTAGCACCACCAATTGCTTCTACTCTGTGTTTTAATAATTGGTTATCTGGCTTGTCATAAACAATAATATCAAACACATGTGGTTTGTTTTTAATTGCTGGTGGACAAGGTTTGTCTGTATTAATTACATATTTGAAGTTAGCTAATGCAAAAGCATATTCGATATCACGATGAATACCTGCTTCTTTTGCTAAACGAGCATATTCGTTATATAGGTTAACTTCTACGTGGCTAACTTTACAGCGTTTTAAACGCATTTCAGCCACAACATCCATACATGCTTGGTATGGAACCATGTTCAAGGTTGAGTTTGGACCCATACCTTGTTTATAAATTTGTGTTATAGATTTCATGGATAAAAATATTCCTTCTACTTAAATTATAAGTATTATTTATTTAAAAGTAAATCTTTATATTTATATTTTTTGACATTAAAAATATATGAATGAAATTCATATATTGGTTTATAATGTAAGAACAAATATGGCTCAAAGATCGGTTGTGAAATTATCTAGTAAACTTAAGGGCAAAACTGTACAAATTGTGTCCTTAAATTTCACAGATCATTTAATAAAGCATAAATTAGAAAATATTGGTTTTATTAAAGGTGCTCAAGTTAAAGTACTAGATAATGATGATTCTAACAAGGTTCTTCACTTACAACTGTACAATGTGCAATATGTATTAAGAGAGGAAAATTGTAATCAGATAAATGTCAGAGTTATCTAAGTTTAGAAATACTGAGGGTAATAACTATTTATTGATTGGTGCACCAAACACTGGTAAATCAACCATTTTTAACTTATTAACTACTTCTACAGCTATTGTTTCTAACATTGATAGAATGACAACAGAACATACTATGGGTAAAATCAGACATAGTCAAAACTATTTAATTGATTTGCCAGGTACATACAATTTATCTCACCCTATTGCAGAAGAAAAAGAAACACATTACCATTTACTACATCACAAAGTAAACTCAATTGTAAACGTTATTTCTTCTTTCTCTATCCAAAGAGATTTGTTTTTAACATTGCAATGTATTGAAACTGGTTTATTAAATACACTATGTGTAAACATGATGGATTTAGTTAATGCTAAAAGTTTTAACTGAAAGAAATTAAGTCAAAAACTAAATGGTGTAAACGTTGTTTTGACTAGATCTAATCGAAATAAAAACACAAAGAACATTTTAACTTCCTTGTACAAATCTAAAAAGATTGATCCAAAAGTTGTAACTTATTCAAACGACATTGAATATTGAATAAGTCGTTATGAAAAGATTCTTCCAGAAATGAATGTTTCAAAACGATTTGCTGCATTAATGTTACTAGAAAACAATGCATATTTTATTGCTGAAACAAAGAAACATCATGAAGCATATTGACCAGAAATATCTAAGATATTAGATAAAACAAAAGATAAACATTACATTCATGAAATAAGAGCAACCAAAATTGCTTTTATTGAAAAAGTATTACAAGAATGTAAATACGACCAAAAGAAGTATCTTCGTGTTAATCTAACAAAGCAAAATAGATTTGATCATTACTTCTTAAAGAAATGAATAGGCATTCCTTTATTCTTAATAATTGCTGTAGCAATCTATTATTTATCATTTGGTGATTATGCTGGTGGTGGTGTCCAATACTGGTTTGGACAAGCACTAACTAATAGTCAATGAGGATTATCACATTGAATGATTGTTGGATTTAATAACTGGAATGCTCCAGAATGAGTTTCCAACATGATTGTTAATGGAATCTTTGGCGGTCTATTCACGGTTTTAACATTCATTCCATGTATTGCAATCTTATATATCTGTGTAACAATCATTCAACAAGTAGGCTTATTATCTCGTGTTAGTATCTTACTTGATAATGCTTTAAGTAAGTTTGGTATATCAGGTCGATCAGTTGTTAACTTACTAACAGCATTTGGATGTAACGTTCCGGCCTTAATGTTAGCAAGAAGTTCTAGCTCTAAGAAAGAACGAATTATCTCTGTTTTAATTATTCCGTTCATTCCTTGCGCAAGCAAGATTATTGTTATTGCTGCGATTGCTAACGCAATCTTCTTAAAATTTGGATGGTTATTTGTTTTTGGTGCAGTTATCTTATCTGGAATGATTGCATTATTATTAGGTTTAACTTTCTCTAAAACGTTATTTAGAAAGCAAAGATCTTTCTTCTGTGTAGAAATGGTTAACTGAAACGGTATTGATGTTAGAATAATGTTTAAAAACGTTTGACAAACAATCAAAGGTTTTTTGAAGAAAGCAATCTTAACTATTACTATTGCTAACTTAATCTTCTGAGCATTACTACACTTAGGTAATGTTCCAGGAGTGTATATTGGCAATAATGCTGATGCACAATATTCTTGTTTAGCATATATAGGAAGAGGAATTAGCTATATCTTCTATCCTTTCCTAGGTTCAGCTAATTGACAATTAACTTCAAGTTTGATTGCTGCTATTCCTGCTAAAGAGTTAACTTTAACAACTTTAAATATGTTGGCAGGAGAAAACGCAATTCAAACATTATTTAATGGTAATGTTGCTTTAGCAATAAGCTTTATGGTATTCCTATTGTATTACATGCCTTGTATTCCTTCAATTAATACAATTAGATCTGAAGCAGGAAAGAAATACATGTGAATTAATATTGGTATTAGTTTTGGCATTGCTTATGTAATGGCAACATTAATATACTGAGTTGGTTTTGGTATAAGTTTGGTGGCATAATGAAAACTTGAGTAAGAAACACATTAGCGATTGTATGTAGCCTTCTTATTGTTGGTATTTTTGCAGCAACATGTACTTGTACTTACAAATTTAATTGAAACAAAAACATCTTTTGATGAAGCTGATTTGGATCAGTTTGATTAATTGATTTATTTGTTGGTGGGTATATTTTCTATAAGAGAAATAGAACTGATGAAACTAAAACATTCTGGTTGTTTATTATGGTTTTATTACCAATTGTGGGTGCAATTTTAGCTTTAATTTTCAACTATAAATTGCAAACACAATATACAAAGGAAGACAATGATCATACAAGATTACAAGCTTCTATTTTTAGAGCAAAGAAATCTATAAAAATCTATTCTAATTCTTTCTTTGTTTCAAATGATACATTCAAAGCATTAAACTTTGCGAGATGAAAAGGTGCAAGAATTCAATTAATTATTTCTATTCAACATCGTAAATTCAAACAACAATTGCTTATTTACACAATGCAAAAAGCACTTGAAAATAAGATTGAATTGCACCTTACAGATAAAGACATATCTGAATCATTTATCATCATAGATGATACATATGTTATTTCTACTCCTAAAAACTTCAATTTTGGTAACATTTATACTCAAAAAATAATCAGACTTTCTAATGAACTAGGTCGTTATAAGAAAACGTGAGAAAACGACCTAGAACGTACAAGTCGTTACCCTCTAGAGCGTGATAGAATTAACGTCTTCAAAAAGATCACATTTAAAGTAATTAATATTTTTTATCCTTTTTTCTAATTTCCTATATAATATTTGAGCAATATACCAAAGACAGTAACTGGCTATGCCTTAATTCGTTACCGAGGAATATTATCAATTTATAGATAAATCTCTCTATGTCTTTGCGTGTATCACAAAGACATTTTATTTGTATATTGCCAACAAATTACGGAGGTAAATTGTGTCTAAAGCAAAAATTGAACTAAAAGCTAAAGCTACTGAAGAATTTGTAGATAAGATTAAGAAAGCTAAATCATTCTTAGTGTTTGAATATTTAGGTCTTACTGTTAAAGAATTAACAGAAATGAGAGCTAACCTACACAAAGAAGGAGCAAGCATTGAAGTTGTTAAAAACAACGTTCTTAACCGTGCTTTCAAAGCAAACAATCTTCAAGTAGAAGAATGCAAAGGTCCTAATGCTGTAATCATCTGTAATGATGATGAAGTATGTTCTTTCAAAGCAGTAGCAGATATTGCTAAGAAAAGAAACTTTGTAAAGTTTAAATTTGGTTACTTAGAAAATCAAATTATTAAGCCTGACCAACTTGCCCAAATCGCAGCCATTCCAGGAAGAAAGGGACTATACTCTATGTTCTTATCTTGCTTAACAGCAAGTCTAAGAAACTTCCTATATGGTCTTAATGCAGTTGGAAAGACTAAACAAGCATAATTAGAAAAGGAATTTTATAAATATGGCAAAATTAACAAATCAACAAGTAATTGACTCTCTTAAAGAAATGTCTTTAATGGAAATCAATGATTTAGTAAAAGCTATTGAAAAAGAATTTGGCGTATCTGCTGCTGCTCCTGTAGCTGCTGCAGCTGCTCCTGCTGCTAATGCTGAACCATCACTAGTTACATTAACTCTAACTTCTGCTGGTGCAAGCAAAGTTGCTGTTATTAAGATCTACCGTGAAATCACTGGTTTAGGTCTAATGGAAGCTAAAAACGCAGTTGACAAAGCTCCTTGTGTAGTTAAAGAAGGTATTAAACCTGAAGAAGCTAAGGAACTTGGTAAGAAATTCACTGACGCTGGCGCTAAAGTTGAAATTAAGTAAT
>JAGHUK010000020.1 GCA_018064845.1 Candidatus Hennigella equi
GAAGGTAGAACTATCTGAGGAATTCTAGATCCAAGTTTCGAACCATATGTTGGAACTTGCGGAGCATCACTACTAGTTACAGTAATTGTTTGCGCAACAGCAATGATCTCTGCTTTCTTAATCCATGTTACTTTATTAGTAACTAACTACATAAGAGCAGCACAAATTGATAACTTCTATTCTGTTCAAATTGTTTCTGATGAAGAATTAATTGCTTTGAAAAAGAAAAAAAATAAAAGAGATTTAATTATCTTCCTTGCTGTTGTTTTAATTCTGGTATTAATTGGTTTACTAATTTACAAGTTAGTTAAATCTAAAAAAGTTAGCAACTCAGTAACTATCAATAACGGACCAACAGTAAAACCTATTTAAGGTTCTTAAATTCTGAAAGATATTGACCCATGCGGTCAATATTTTTAAAGAATCAACTACCAGTTACAAATCAATCAATTTGATTGTAAAGTTTTTTAATATAGTTAAAATTAATTCCGCCATCGATTTCGATGATGATGTTGTTATGTTGTTGTTTAGCTTGGTTTGCAATTTCCAAATTTTTTAAAGAATCGGGAATAAAGCCTTGGCCACCTCAACCTGGCTCTACAGACATTATCAAGATAATATCTGTTAATGCAAATAATTCTTTATATTGATTTAAATCAGTGTGAGGTTTGACAGCGAAGCCTGCTAAAAATCCTAGACTTTTAATCTTTGCTAATAATCTTTTACATTCCTCAACAGATTGACTCTCAGCATGGAATGTAATTGAATTCACTTTATAATTCTTGTACAGTTCAATTCATTCGTCTGGTTTAGAAACCATTAAATGAATGTTTGGTTTAATGCCAGCTAATTCCAAATCTTTTAAATATTCAGTTTTTAAAGCTGTAGGCGGTACAAACTTACCATCCATTACATCGTAATGAACTAACTTAAGACCAAAGTCTCTAATTTGATTAATTTGTTCTAATGCTTTTTCTTTATTGATACTTAATAAAGATGGTTCAATTATTTTCATTACGTGCCTTTCTAAAAAATTTCTATTTTTTCTGTTTTAACAAAATCAATAAATTCATCTGGTCAAACTGATTTTACTACTTCAGCTAGGTGAATCTTTTCCAAGAAATAGAATAGTAAATTTGTAAAATTTATAACTACTGCTATATTTGTTGGTCTTGTCTTATCGAACATACCTTGATCGTATAATTCATTGGCTAATTCAAGAGGGTTTGAATCATTTAATTGTTTTTTTGACAACAATCCTTCTGGTCTTTTATAAACACTAATTAAATTAATTGGTTTATTGTTTGTATCATCATAAACATACAAACCACAAGATAAATTTTTATCTTGTGCAGTTGGAATACATTGTTCTAGACTCTTACCTGATTTTAATTGTTTAATATTGTTTTGAATGATTACAAACCTATGTTCTGAACAATAGTGGTTGAAAGCATCTTTTAAAGGGAGAGTCGGATATGATGACTCAATTTTTTGAGCATCAACTACATGAAAATTCATTCCACGAATTCTTTTATCATTTACTTTATAAATCTTTTTAAGCTCTGGTAAAGATGTCAAATCACCAAGAGCATAAAATAATTCTTTAGACAAAACGGTAAAGTAATTAATGTTCAAATTAATTGGCATTGATAATTCAATGTTAATATTCCAATTAATTATTGAATCAAGGTTTGTTTGTTTTGCGTCTCTCTTAATAAAGGGAGCAAATGTTATTAGGTTCTCAGTCTTAAATAGTTTGCTTGCTAAAAGCAAATAATTATCTTGAGTTGAGTTCAATGAATAGATTGAGTTTGTTGCTTTATTATCAAAACTCATTATCCTATCACCAGTTAAATATGAAATTGATGACTTCTTGTTGTCAACAATAAAGGCTGGATCAATATTAATGCATTTATATTTGCTCTGCAAATAAGCAAAAATATGTTGTTTAAAAATAGAAGAATAGATAATCGTATTTCTTAAATTAACTTTAGGTTGATAAGCAAACGGAAATCTAAATCTTCTCATTAATTATTTCAAGTCCTTCATGTGAGGGAATAATAGAACGTCTCTAATTGATTCTTTACCAGTTAATAACATAACTAATCTATCTACACCAATACCAACTCCACCAGTTGGTGCTAATCCATATTCTAGAGCATCAATATATTCCATATCAACTTCGTTGGCTTCAGAGTTTCCCATTTCTCTTTCTTTAATTTGAGCTTCAAATCTTTCTAATTGGTCAATTGGATCATTTAATTCTGAGAATGCATTAGCATATTCTTTTTGACAAATAAATAATTCAAATCTTCTAACCATTCTTGGATCTTTAGGATCTTTTTTAGCAAGCGGCGAAATGTCTAATGGATGTTCAGTAATAAAAGTTGGTTGTAAACATTTTTCTTCACAATATTTTTCGAAGAACATTGAAATAACATGTCCTCTAGTGTGTTGGTGAGGCAATAATTCAATTCCATCTTTTTTAGCTAATTCAACTGCTTCTTTATCAGTTTTAATTTTGTTAAAATCAATCTTTGCAACTTCGTTGATCATTTCAATCATTGATATTCTCTTAAAAGGTTTAGAGAAGTCAATGTCCACACCTTTATATGTTATTTTTGTTTTTCCAATTTTATTGGCAACATATCTAATAACATTTTCAGTTAAATCCATCATATCTTCTAGATTAGCATAAGCTTGGTATGCTTCAATAGAAGTAAATTCAGGATTGTGCATTGGATCCATACCTTCATTTCTAAAGATACGTCCCATTTCATAAACCTTTTCAAAACCACCAACAATTAGTTTCTTAAGTGGTAATTCTGTCGCAATTCTTAGATAGTAATTTCTATCTAATGTGTTGTGATGAGTTGTAAATGGTCTTGCGGCTGCACCACCAAGTTTTGGCGAAAGAATTGGAGTTTCAACTTCCAAAAATTCTTGACTAGACATATATTCGCGAATGTATTGCAATATCTTAGTTCTGGCAACAAATGTATTTAGACTGTCTCGATTTGTCATCAAATCTAAATATCTTTTTCTTGCTCTAATTTCTTCGTCAGCTAAACCATGGAATTTTTCAGGAAGTGGAATTAATGATTTTGCTAAAATTACAAAATCAGTAACTTTAATAGTTACTTGTCCTGTCATTGTTTTCATTGGAGTACCAGTTATGCCAACGATATCTCCTAAGTCTAATAATTGCTTAAACATTTGGAATTTTTCTGGATCAAATGTTTTTTTGTTTATATAAAATTGTAATTCACCAGAAAAATCAGAAATTACACCAAAGGTTTGTCTGATAGCCATTACTCTACCAGCAACTTTGATAACATCTTTATTTTCTTGTAATTCTTCATGACTAAACTTGTCATAAGCTTTAATAAAGCTTTGACATGTATGAGTTCTTTCAAATTTTTCTATTGCATATGGGTTCTTCCCCATTTCAACAAGCTTTTGTAATTTATTACGTCTAGCTTGTTCTTGGTCGTTAAATTTACGTTCCATGATTTCACCTATAATATTAAAATTATAAATAAAAAAAGAACTTATGTTCTTTTTTTACTACATTGATAAAATTATATCGCTTTATGAAATGCAAAAATATCTTCTACAACAACTTCGACTGCTTTCGATCGATCGCAGTCTTTTCATCTTATTTGCAAGTTCATTTTATCTCTATTTTATTTTCAATATTTATAACAAATTTGTTTTGCCGTTTCTTTTGCTTTTGCTGGAGAAACAAATTTCTTAATAACAGCTAAAGCAAAATCAATAGTTGTTCCGGCTGCTTTTGACGTTATGAAGTTTTTGTCAAAGACAACATCGTCTTTCACGTGGTGTTTTAATCCTACTTCATAACCTGGATAGCAAGTTACCTTAACGTTATCAATGATACCTAATTGGTTTAACACTGTAGGAGCAGCACAGTTAGCCATTATGATAATTTTGCTTCCTGCTGCTTTTCTTAAGTGTGAAACTAGTTTAGCACATTGAACCGGGTCTAAAAAAGAACTGCAACCTTTACCTCCCGGTAAATAGATTGCAGAATACTTTGATAGATTTTCCTTTGCAAGAATGTCGTCACATGAAATGTGAACTCCATTTTGCATAATCAAACTCTTCTTTTTTTCGATTGAGATAATTTGAACGCTAATACCTGCTCTACGTCAGATATCGGCGGGAATGATTACTTCCATTTCCTCGCATTGATTTGCAACAATAATTGCGATTGATGTTTTCATACACCTATATTATAACTTATCTAATAAGTTATAATAGGGAATTTTTCTACTTTGACTTCTCGACTCTTGCGAACAAAGGAGATAAAACATCTATTTTATGACCTGATCAATCCTTTGAAATGTTTTCTGGATTTAGTTGTAAATTAAATGCTTTTTCAATTATTTTGCTTGTCTTGACAAGAATTGGTGATAACAAAATCATTAAATTAATTGCGCTTGTAAATAAAATATTTAAACAATTAGATAATTGGTCTTTTTTATCTGGATCTTTGGCTAAAACTCAAGGTTTTGCATCATCTATATATTTATTCAATACATTGTATTGATCTTGAATATCATCAAGCAATGGATTGATTTTAAAATGTTGAATTCTGTCTTTTACAGAAGACAATAATTTCTTTTCAGCCGCAATAACCTTCTTATCTAATTCGGTTAATGCATTCTTATTGAATGTTGGAACAGTGTTATTGAAGTATTTCTTTAACATACCAGCAATTCTTGTTGCCATGTTTCCATAATTATTTGCTAATTGAGTGTTAAATGTTTCAACAAATAAATCGTGGCTAAAGATTCCATCTTTTTCTAAATTTACTTGTCTAACTATAAAGTATCTGAAGGCATCTGAACCAAAGGTGTTAATGTAATCATATGGGTTGATAATGTTTCCTAATGATTTAGACATTTTCCCTTCTTTAGTTACTACTCAGCCATGACTAATAATATGTGTTGGTAATCTTAGTTCTAACATATTAAGCAAGATTGGTCAATAAATACAGTGGAATCTAGTAATTTCTTTTGACATCAAATGAACAACTTCACTATCTTTGTCTACAAAATATTTTTTAAAGTTTTTATCATCACTGGATAAATATCCAAGACCTGATAAATAACTTAGTAAAGCATCAATTCAAACGTAGATAACATGTTTGCTATCTTCTTTTGTTTGAATACCTCAATTGATACTAGTTCTAGTGACTGATAAATCTTCTAGTCCTTTATCAATAAACGAACCAAGCAATTCATTTACTCTTGCTTGAGGCATAATAAAATCTTTTTCTTTAAATTGTTTTTGAATTCAGTCAGCATATTTGCTTACTTTTAAGAAGTAAGATGGTTCATTCTTTTCGGTTAGCTCATGTCCAACTTTACAATACAATTTTCCTTCTTTTTCAACTGCTTGATCTCTTGTGTAATTTTCTTCGCAATTTACACAATACAAACCTTTTCATGTACCTTCATAAATATATTGTTTTGATAACAATTCACTAAACGTTTTTTGAACGGCATCACAATGAACTTTATCAGTTGTTCTAATGAAATTAGAATAATTAATGTCTAAATCTTTTCATAATTGTTTAAAGTCTTTTGTAACACTGTCTAACATTTCTTGAACTTGCAAACCTTTTTTCTTTGCAGTATCAGAAATCTTTTGACCATGTTCATCCATTCCTGTTAAGAAGAAAACATCATATCCTAATGCTTTTTTGTATCTAGCAATTACATCTGCCAATATAGTAGTATAGGCATGACCAGTATGTGGTTTGCCTGATGCATAATAGATTGGAGTTGTAATAAATAATTTTTTCATAATATATATTTATTTTAATTTAAAAATATATTAAAAAATATAAATAAAAATCATACCCTTATGGGTATGAAATTTTATATTAATACGTTTATTAAATACAGAAGCAAGGAGCTATTGATGATTCTTCGGTGTCACCTGTGTTAACTTCCATAGCACTACCACCATCAGTTATATTTCATGTATATAATCATGGGTAATCTCCACCTTCTGGTGACATAGTTGGTGTACGCAATCAATAATCTTCAAAATCTGAATATTCACCCAAACCTTTTTTAAGTAATGATGTTTCTGGATCATATGGATCTTCTAGATCCAATTTATCAGCAAAGAACTCGTATTGTGTTCCTTCTTTAAAGTATCATTCTTTATCAAGTTCACTAAAAGCATACTTTGAGTTATCAATAGCATCTTCTCCATAAACTTCAACTAGTGATGGAACAAATATTTTATCGTTTGTTGTTTCAGATGTTGGTTGAGCTGAACCATCTTGACTAGAAACAACAGTTGTCTTACTAACAGATTTTAAACCAGTTGCAACCTCTTCAGGGAATCATGATAGTAATTTGCCGTTAGCAAACACTCTTAAATCTGATGAACTTCAAACATTAGAATACTCTGAGCTATATGGTAATCATATAAATTCTTCATATTGTGAATCAGAAATCAAATCTATAAATTGAAATGTTAAAGCAGCTTTTGTTGTATCTGATACTGAGTCGTGGTCAACACCAATTACTCTAACTTTATATGTAAGTTCTACATCTTCACCTGTATCGTCTTGTGTTAATGTAACTTCTCTTGTTTTACCAATAAGTTCTGAAGCATCATCATAACCGTATGCTTTTGCTAAAGTATCGCCACCCTTGTTAGCATAGTAAATAATTGTGCTTCATGGGTCAGTATTGAAATCTTTAGCTTCTGGTTCTGGTTGTGGTTTTGTACCACAACCAACTAATGGAATTGCGCATGCTGAAAGTGCGGTAATTCCCATTAATGGAACTAATAATTTAATTTTTTTCATTTTTTCTCTTTTCTGTACGGCAAAGCCAATACAATGTGATTATATATATATATATAGTGATTTCGTCATGAAAAAATATTGATACAAATAAATATATCATACCCATAAGGGTATGAAATTTAACTATTAGAAACAGAAACAAGGTAAGATTGCTTTTTGATCAGAACAAGCGTCATGATCTATATCGCCATTTGCAGCAATGAACATTGTAGAGAATGCATAAGTTTCAGTTAAATCGAAATCTTGATAATATGAGAAACTAGATGTCCAATAATCACAACTATTTGGAACTTGTCCTGCTGAGTTTGGAACAGTTGTTCTAACTCTTCCTTCTCAAGCACCATCTGTTCCGCAACCTGGAATAAGTGTGTAGCTATCATATGCTTTTCCTTCGGCTACGTGTGAATCTTCTTCACCTTCTTGATGTCCGCCCATTTCTGTGCATGTTTCTATAAAGAAACGGTCTTTAACATCTGTTCAACGTGTTCTCTTATCTGGATAGTCAGAGATTGTTCCAACAATTCTGTTCTTAATGATTGGCTTAGCATAAGGTTCTACGTTTAATTCGTCGCCACTTGCAAAACCATCAAGAAATGCATCATCAAAATATTTCTTAATTTCAGAATTAGTTTGTGAGTCAACATCCAAACTTTCATTGAAGTAAACATAGAAATTACTTTTTCAATTATGGTGCCCAGAATTCATTTTTAATTTAACTGGGTTATAGTTTTTATCAGTTAATAAATTTTCGAACTCAAAAGTAAATTTTGGTTTTATTGGATCATCTGTATATTTTTCAACATCAACACCAATAACCTTTACTTTATGGATTATTCCATCCCATCTTACTTTTCTTTCTAGTCCAAGGAAATCTTCCTTATTCATTTGGTACATCCATAAGAATTTTTCTCAGTTTGTATTATCACTATATAAAGCAAGTTGTTGTCAAGTTTCGCCACAAAATGCTTCAGCACCTTTTCCTTCTTTAACTTGCATTGCAAATTCTACATAAAGGAATACAATTTCAGGATCATCTTGATACAATGATTTATTTATTGTTAATTCAGTTGTTTCTTCATTGTATGAATAGTCTCCTGAAGCTGCGTCTATTCATTGTCCGGTTGATGGTTTTCATTTTCTAACTTTAATAAGTTCTTTGTTATGTGCAGCTTGTCTTAATGGATCATATTTTTCCATTTCTTTGGTTAAGTCCATTGAAGCTGTCTCAGAACCTCTGGCATAATATCCATTACCAATCATTTCAAATTCATCATTAAATGTTACATAAAGCAAATTATTTTTTGCTTCTTCTAAGTGGAAGTCAATTTCTATATTTGGATAATCAGCTGTTAAACACTTATCACGAATTTCTATAATAGCTGATGTTCATGATACTTGACGATATGATCATGCAGTTTTAATTGGTTCTTTTTCACCAAAATTATAAGTAAAAAATAGTTCGATTTGAGCAGCACCAGTTTCATTATTTAACATTCAAAACTTTTGAGTTTCATCTTTTAAATTAACTTCTCATCTGTATATTTTTTGTGAACCAATAGTTTCACTTGGTAAACCGTCAACAGATAATCCATCATCTTTTATTAAATTACCTTGTTTATCATAAAATTTTGGTATGACATGATATTTAACTTCTTTTATTCCGCTACTACCATCAATATAGACAAAACCATTAACTAGGTTAATAGGAATAATTATTTCAGCAGAATATCCATGTACATCTTCCTTGCCATAATATGTGAATGTATATTGATCTGCTGATATAGGTCTGTAATTAATAGTTAGTTGAACCCCTGTAACTAATTGTGATTCGCCTTTGGCTGTTAATCTAATCTTAACTTTATCAGTTTTACCATCTAAAACAATTGATGAAACATCGGCTTCAATTTCTTTAGAACATAAAACTTCATATTCCACTGGGTCAACAGGTTTAGGTTCAGGTTGTTTACCACAAGATGAAATGGATAATGGCACAACTGCAAAGGTTGGCGTTAATGCAACAAAAGGTATAGCAAAACTTTTTCTCATGCTTTAATTATATATAAAAATAAAAATCATACCTAAAAGGTATGATTTTATTAAATAAATACTTAATTAGCTTCGAACTGTTACAACTCAATTACCAGCAGTAATAAGGTTTCCAAAGCCGGAGTTAGCAAATCATCAACCTACTTTAGTATTATCAGCTACGTCAGTTTGACCTTCGGCAACATAAATAATACCTGAATCAGCGTGAGTTGTTCCTCAAATTTGTGTTGATGCAGCAGCTGGTCTTCCTTCATATGCTGTAGCATCAATTTCTGTTAAATTTTCCATTTCATCAAAACAGTTTGAACCAAATGTTTTTAATGATGCAGGAAGTGTTACATTTGTAAATGGAGCTTTTCTAAATGCATGATCTCCTACTTCAGCACATACATCTCCAGC
>JAGHUK010000015.1 GCA_018064845.1 Candidatus Hennigella equi
GTATTAAAAGAGATTATTAATAGACTTGAATTCTTAATCAATGTTGGTCTAGATTATCTAACATTATCTAGATCAGCAGGAACACTTTCAGGAGGAGAAAACCAAAGAATTAGGTTAGCTGCTCAAATTGGTTCTAGCTTAACTGGCGTGTTATATGTTTTGGATGAACCATCTATTGGTTTACACCAAAAAGATAACCAAAAGCTTATCAATACTATGAAAGCAATGAGAGATTTAGGCAACTCTCTAATAGTAGTAGAACATGATATGGATACTATGAAAGCAGCAGACTATCTAATCGATGTAGGACCATTAGCAGGTGTTAATGGTGGTAAAGTCATTGCTACTGGCAGTATTAATGATTTAGTTAAAGCTAAAGAATCAATTACAGGAAAGTATTTATCTGGAGAATATACCATTCCAGTGCCTAAACAAAGACGTGGTGGTAATGGTAAAAAGATTGTTCTTAAAGGAGCAAAACTTAACAATCTTAAGAACATTAATGTTACTTTCCCTATGGGGAAATTGATATGTGTAACAGGAGTATCAGGATCTGGTAAATCAACTCTTGTTAATGAAACCTTAGTTGCTAACATTAGAAAGATTTTATTTAACCCATTTGAATTAGCACCTAAAGTAACAGACTTAACAGGTATTCAAGATGTTGATAACTTAATAGTTATTACCCAAGAACCTATTGGCAGAACACCAAGATCTAATCCAGCCACATATACTGGTTTATTTGATGATATTAGAACAGTATTTGCTAACACTCCTGAAGCTAAAGCTCGAGGATATGATAAAGGAAGATTTAGCTTTAACGTAGAATCTGGTAGATGTGAAAAGTGTCAAGGTGATGGATATATAAGAATTGAAATGCACTTCTTACCAGATGTATATGTTAAATGTGATGAATGTGGTGGTAAAAGATATAACGCTGAAACATTATCCATTCTTTATAAGAATAAATCAATTTATGATGTTTTGGAAATGTCTGTTGATGAAGCATATGAATTCTTCCAAAACATTCCATCAATTAAACGTAAACTAGAATTAATGAAAGATGTAGGATTAGGTTATATTAAGTTAGGTGAACCATCAGTAGACCTATCTGGCGGTGAAGCACAACGTATTAAACTAGCTAAGTTTTTACAACGTAAAGCTAGTGATAAAACAATTATTGTGTTAGATGAACCATCTACTGGTTTGCACCAACATGATATTGCTAAACTAATTGAAGTATTAAATAGAATAGTTGATAATGGTGCAACAGTCATCATTATTGAACACAACCTTGATATTATCAAGTGTGCTGACTATATCATTGATTTAGGACCAGATGGTGGAGATAGAGGTGGAAGAATAATCACTACTGGAACACCAGAACAAATCTTAAAAGATGAAGATATTTCTTATACCGCTAAGTTCTTAAAGCCACTATTGAAAAAGTAGTATATTTTTTGAATCAAGGCATTGCCCAAATCAATTAAAAAGAAGCTGCTGTGAACTGCTTCTTTTTCTTTTTTAAACAAATACTATATAATATTTCAGTACGTAACAGAAATTTTATTCAACCCAATCGGTAATTAAAAAAGGAGCAGGTGGATCTGCTCCTTTTTTCTTTAGGCTTTCGCCAAGGAGGTAAATTGAAAGGTTGTTAACTCTTAGTTATCTTGAACAAGAGAATCACCAAGAGCAAGAGAACAATCTGTTCAATTGACCCCATACGTAAACATAAATTTTATTACCCCCTCTGGGCAGAAAAGACCGCCCAGTATGAGCGATAAATTTAATTACGCAAACAAATTATATAGTATATTTTAAAATTTTATAAATAAAATTTTAAAATAATGTATAATATAAATATGAAATCACTAAAATGATTATCAGTTTTATCGGTTATTCCACTATCTTTAACTAGTGTGAGTTTTTGTTTGGTATCTTGTGGTAAAAAACCACAACCTACACCAGTACCTGAAGATATTAGTGAATTTATTTATAATCGTACTTTTTCTTTACAAGCATTAAATGTTTCAAAAGGACTTTGTTGAGGAACAGGGTGAATTATTGATGATGCAACACCAGATCAAACAAACGATTATCAATACTATATAGCAACAAATTGACATGTTATTCATGGTTTTGATAAATTAATTGGTGAAGCTACAACTGTTCATTATCAATATGCTGATATGTCATTAAAAGATGAATCAGAACCATTTATTGACTATAGCCATTACATTAATTTCAAGTCATATACTCAACTACCATTAAAAAACTATATGTATCAGGATGAAGAATCAAGTGAATTTTTTAAAAAATGTATTGATTTATATGTTTGCAAAGTTGACTTTGGTAACCCAACAAGTTCAATACGAACTAAATTAGACACTTTAAATTCTGAAAGAGCTGAAAAGGGATATATCAATAAATTTGTTGATGGTAGCACCAATGAAATCCAAAAGAAAAATAAATATATAGGTGGATTTCCTAAAAAAGACAACGGAAAAGAAGGACTAGATTTTAGAGGCGGCGGTCAATGAGAATTCCATGAATTAGGTAATTCATTTACTTATGTTTCTCGTAACAACTTGGTATCAAAATATTGGGAACAAGAACAATATCAAATAGGCCATCCTATTGGTAATCCATGGTATGATCAACAAGGGAACGATATTAGCTGGATTTATCCTAGAACAAAACTTCAGCCTGAATACTATTACTATTACGATATTTCACCGCAATATGTATACAATAATGTTCAAACAACTAGCTGAATGTCAGGTGGAGCATCTGGAAGTATGATGCTAACACAAGATTGTGAAATTTGTGG
>JAGHUK010000019.1 GCA_018064845.1 Candidatus Hennigella equi
TGTTTATAGTTGTAAACCATAAATGGATTATTGAATAATGTTCCAGATACTAAGCATGTTAGACACGAATCTTCCGGAATAATTTTAGATAATAATGGAATTCATCCTTTGTAGGATGCCACATCTTGATAAACAGTAAAATCTATATCGCTTCATACCGGTTCAATCATTTGGTTAAAACAAAAGTCATATGAAATTTTTGTTTGCAATTCTTTTACTTGCTCATCTAGTTCTATTTTTGTTTTGTTTTCTTGTTTGCTTCCACTATCTAATAACGCTTGTTTTTTCTTAGCAGCACGAGTCATTAAAATAAAAGGAAAAATTAGAAAAATGATTAAAACTCATCTTCAAATTTTTAGACGACGAATTTGTTTTTCTAATTTATCGTTTGATTTAACTAATGAATAATATTCATTAGCTAATCTTTTATTTTCATTTAAATTGATATTGCTTGATTCAATTAATGCATCAAATCCCTTTGCAATCTTTTCATCAATTTGATTACAAATAGAATCAAGTTCATTCAATGATGAACATTTAGGATAGGAAGCCATTTAGATTAATTTAATTTTAAACTTACGTCTTGTTTTTGAGCTTCGCTAGCTGCAAATAATGGGAATGTGTGTAGCTTTAAGCTCTTTGCAGGAATACAAGCTGGTCAAGTAAAGATTTCTTGGTTAAATTGAGTAACTTGAGAATTGTACATTCTACGAGTTGCTGCAATTTCTCTTTCTTGGTAGTCAGCAGAACTCATTAAGTCTTTAACTAATTGAATAGATTTAATTTCTGGGTATTTTTCAAATGTTGCTAATAATCTACCAAAACCTCTTTCGATTTTGTCACTAGCTTCAGCAGCATTTTCTTTAGTAATAGCCATAGATCTCATCTTAACAACATCACTTAGTAATTCTTTTTCAAACTTTAATGATGATTTTGTAGCATCAACTAATTTAACCAATGTGTCTCTTCTTTGTGCAAGTTGCACATCGATAGTACTTGCAGCTTGGTTAATTTGCATTTGTTGTCTATTGTATTGGTTTCTTTTAACTGGTAGGTAGATTGCTGGCAATAAACCTATAGTTAGAATTGAAACTAATATAAAAGCAATTAGTCCAGCAACAGAACTTTTTGCAGGAATTGCTTGGTTTTGAACGTTTGGATTAAACCCTTCAGGCCCAACGTTTTTTTCTCTTGTATCAATTAACATTTTTTACCTCTCTTATATTTTATTTTATCATATAATAATTTACACATAATTAAATAATATCTTATTTAATTTATGAACTTAGCATTAAAGAGGTAAATCTATGGAAAAAGCAAATTTTAAAGAATGAGAAGGATTTAAACCTGGCAAGTGAATGGAAGGAATCGATACAAGAGATTTCATTCAAACAAATTATGAAGAATATACTGGAGATGAAAAGTTTTTAGTTGGTGCAACTGACGCAACTAAACATTTATGAGCTCAAATTTCTGATTTAATGCTTCAAGAAAAGAAAAATGGTGGAGTTTTAGGCGTAGATCCAAGACCTAGTTTTATTAATGCATATGGTGCTGGATATATTAACAAAGACCTTGAACAAATCGTTGGTTTGCAAACTGAAAGACCATTAATTCGTGCCTTTATGCCTCGTGGTGGAATTAAAATGGCAGTTCAAGCTTCTGAACAATATGGTTTTAAGACAGATCCATCAGCAGTCGAAGCATTTACAAAGTATGCTGTCACTCACAACCAAGCTGTTTTCGATTGCTACACAAAAGAAATCATGGGTGCAAGACATTGCCATATTTTAACTGGTTTGCCTGATACATATGCTCGTGGTAGAGTAATTGGAGACTATCGTAGAATAGCTTTGTATGGTGTTGATTATCTAATTCAAGAAAGATTAGAACAACAAGCTAAGCTTGATGGCGAAATGACTGATGAAAAAATTAGATTAAGATATGAAATTACGCAACAAGTAAAAGCATTAAAACAACTTAAAGAAATGGCAGAAAAGTATGGTTGTGATATTGGAAAACCAGCCGCTACAGCTAAACAAGCAATTCAATGAACATACTTTGGTTATTTAGCAGCCGTTAAAGATCAAAATGGTGCAGCTATGTCTATTGGACGTAATACAACATTCTTTGATATCTACATCCAAAGAGATATGAAAAAAGGTGGTTTATCCGAACAACAAGCACAAGAAATGATTGACCACTACGTAATGAAATTAAGAATCGTTAAATTTGCAAGAATCGCAAGTTATAACGAAATCTTTGGTGGTGATCCTGTATGAGCAACTGAAACAATTGCAGGTATGGGCAATGATGGAAGAAGTTTAGTTACTAAAACATCTTTTAGAGTATTACATACTTTAAAGAATATGGGCCCAGCTCCTGAACCTAACTTAACAGTTTTATGATCTCACAAATTACCAGAAAACTTTAAGAAATTCTGTGTAACATATTCAATTCTATTCTCATCAATTCAATATGAATCTGACGAATTAATGAGACCAACACATGGTGATGACTATGCGATTGCATGTTGTGTTTCTCCAATGGCAATGGGAAAAGAGACTCAACAATTTGGTGCTAGAGCCAACCTTGCTAAAGCTTTGCTTTATGCAATTAACAATGGTAGAGACGAATTACACCAAAGTTATAAGATGGGACCAGAACTAGGTGAACTAGATCACAACAAACCATTAGATTTTAACGAAGTTTGAGATCGTTATAAAAAAGTAATGGACTGACTGGCAGGCTTATATGTTAATGCTTTAAATATCATCCACTACAATCATGATAAATGATATTATGAAGCATTAGAATTTGCTCTTCACGATATAAATGTAAAAAGATTCTTTGCAACAGGTATTGCAGGATTGTCAGTTGTTGCTGATAGTTTATCTGCAATTAAATATGCAAAGGTTACTCCAGTTTGAAACAACAACATAGCAGTTGATTTTAAAATTGAAGGCAACTTCCCTAAATATGGAAATGATGACAACAAGGTAGATAGCATTGCTCAAGACGTTTTAAAATATTTCACAACAGCATTGAAGAAACATCACACATATAGAGGTGGCGAACACACTCTATCAATCTTAACAATTACTTCTAACGTAATGTATGGTGGAGCTACAGGTGCTACACCAGACGGTAGAAAAGTTGGTGTTCCATTTGCACCAGGCGCAAACCCAATGCATGGTAGAGATTGTTCAGGTGCTGTAGCAAGCTTATCATCAGTTGCTAAACTTCCGTTTGATTTTGCACAAGATGGTATTTCTAACACTTTCTCAATTGTACCAACAGCATTAGGTTATTGAAGAGACGAACAAAGAGATAACCTTGTAACATTACTAGATGGTTATTTTGAAAAAGGTGCACAACACTTAAACGTAAATGTTTTGATGCGTGAAACTTTAATTGATGCACAAAACCACCCAGAACTATATCCACAATTAACAATTAGAGTTTCTGGTTATGCTGTTAACTTTGTTAAGTTATCTAAAAAACATCAAGACGAAGTTATTGCAAGAACATTCCACGAAAGAGTATAGATGAAAGATACAGCCAAAGTTTTTAAAGTAGAAACATTTGGAGCTGTAGATGGACCTAGCATTAGATTAGTAATCTTCTTGCAAGGTTGCAGCTTTAGATGCAAATATTGTCATAATCCCGAAAGTTGGGAAATGAACAATAACCAAGCACAAGAAATGTCTATTCAAGACATCTTAACATTGTATGAACAAAACAGTGCTTTTTATAAAAAAGGTGGTATCACTTTTTCTGGTGGAGAACCAATGCTCCAAGCTGATTTTATCAAGCTTTTTGCACAACAAGCAAAAGCTAAAAACATTCATATTGCTATTGATACATCAGCATGTAATTTTTTGCAAAATAAACAAGCTTACGAACAATTAATTGATCTTGTTGATTTGTGGATTGTTGACATTAAATCTTTAGATCAAAAAGAACATGAATTCATTACAGGTTCAAAAGATTTAGCGGGGGCTGAATTTGTCAAATATTTAGAGCAAAAAGGTAAACCTTTTTGAATAAGACAAGTCATTATTAAAACCATTAATGCTAACAATGAAAATATTGAAAAATTAGCATCATTTGTTAAACCATTAAAACATTGTCAAAAAGCTGAATTATTATCGTACCATAATTTAGCTTATGAAAAGTACAATAAGTTAGCAATTCCTTACCCATTTAAAGATATTCAAATGCTTACAACGCAAGAATTTGATGCTTTAAAAAATCACTTTCATAATCTATTATTAAAATAATTATTTTTTTTGTATAATAAAAAATGCTTATTATATATTTTATATATGGACTGAAAATTTGAGACTTATGTAGAAAAGATTAAGTTTGACGTTTTACGTGAAGTTGCCAGAGCAAGTTATGCTGGTAATTTTAAAGATGTAGAAGCTAAACTTCCTGAAATTTTAGTTCCTGGAAGAAAAGCTAACTATCGTTGTTGCGTATATATGGAACGTGCAATCATGGCTGAAAGAGTCAAAATTACCCGTGGTGGTGAATGAGACGATTTCAACATTATTGACGTTATTCCAATTGCTTGTGACCAATGTCCAATGGGTGGTTACACTGTTACAGAATCATGCCGTGGATGTATTGGTCACGCTTGTAAACAAGCATGTCCTAAAGGCGCTATTACAGTAGATGGTCATCACCGTGCCCACATTGATAAGGAAAAATGTGTTAACTGTGGTCTTTGTGCGAAAGCTTGTCCTTTCGGAGCTATTTATAACTTCCGTAGACCTTGTCAAAAAGCTTGTCCAACTGGTGCTATTACCATGGATGAAAACTTATCTGCAAAGATTGACTATTCAAAATGTATTGTTTGTGGTAGTTGTACTCAAAAATGTCCATTCGGTGCGATTGCATCTAAAACATTTATTACATTTGTAATTGATCACATTAGAAATAATATTTTAGCAACAAAGAAACGTCCAATCTTTGCTATTGTTGCTCCATCTATTGCAGCACAATTCCCTGGCGTTAAAGTTGAACAAATTGTTGAAGGAATTAAGAAATTAGGTTTTAGCGACGTAATTGAAGCAGCTATTGGTGCTGACATTGTTACTGAAAACGAAACAAAAGAATTGTTAGCTAAAAAAGTTTTAACAAGTTCATGTTGTCCAGCATTTGTAGCTTATATTCAAAAATTCCATCCTGAATTAAAAGATAAAATCAGTCATAACCCAAGTCCAATGGCCCAAACTGGTAAATTAGTTAAAGCAAAACATCCAGATGCATTAACTATCTTTATTGGTCCTTGTACTGCTAAAAAAGACGAAAGATCTAAACCTGAGGTAAGACCATTTATTGACTACGTTCTAACTTTTACAGAACTTAGAGCAATGCTATCTGCAAGAGATATTGAAATTGAAAAATTAAAAGGTGAACCACTAGAGGGCGGATCAACTTTTGGTAGAAACTATGCAAGAATTGGTGGTTTATCTGAAGCTGTTGTTCAACAAATGAAAGAACAAGGTATAAAAGACTTTGAATTATCATCATTAGCTTGTAGTGGAATGAAAGAATGCATTAAAGCTATTGAATCATTAGCTACAGGAGCAAGCAAATATAACTTTATTGAAGGTATGGCTTGTGAAGGTGGATGTATTTGTGGTCCAGAAAGTATTAACCACAACACCGCTGTTGGTAAAGCATTTGTTAACGCTCATGCTCGTAGTTCAAAACTTAAGACAATTAAAGATGCTATTGACGGTTCAGGCGGTAGACCATTTACTGCAGAACCTAAAAAATCAGATGTAGTAAAAACATCAGAAACTAAAAAAGCACAAGCACCAAGACCTGCACCTCAACCTGATCAACCTGGATTAAAGATGAGAGAATTCCAAGGAATGTCTAATGTTAGAACAGAAGACCATCCGGCCTTGAGACAAAGATCAATCTTTGCTTCTTTAAGAAGAGTAAACCCATCTGATATACAAAAATTAAACGTTAAAAAAGTTCAACCAAAAGTGGAAGTTAAGACTGAAGTAAAACCAGTTACTCCCGTTAAACCTGCTGAACCAAAAGTAGCAGAAAAACCAGCTGCTCCAGCAAAACCAGTTGAACCAAAAACAACAGTAAAAACACCTACACCTACTTCTGGAAAACCAGTTAATAAAACAACAGAAGTTGAGAAGGAACCTGTAGTTGTTCAACCTCCAAAATCTGCTATTGCTTCATCATTAAAGACTGTTCAATCAACAGAAGTTAAAGCTGATGCTAAACCGGTAGAAAAACAACCTGAAGTAAAACAAGAAGTTAAACCAGTTGAAACACCAAAGGAACAACCTAAACCAGTTGTTGCTCCAAAAGCTCCAGAAAAACAACCTTCAAAAATTGAAACAGCAGAACCAGCTGCGATGCCAAAAACATCTAAAGCAATTAAAACAACAATTGCTAAACCAACTAAACCTGTTTTCAAGCACGCGACAACTACAAATGACGGGGCAAGCAAGACAATTACATCTGGAAAAACATTACTTGAAAAACCTCAGGAAAATACTCAAACAACGATAGTTGACAAGCAAATAACTATCGCTGAACCAAACCCTAAAAAACCAGAAGAAGAAACAGAGGAATAGTCTTCAACAATAAGTATTGATACTTATTGTTGAAAAGATATATAATATATGTACATCCCATTGAGGATGTACATTTTTTAGAAAGAATTTTAATATGTCAGAAAAGAAATATATTTCAGTAGATGGAAATACTGCAGCTGCCATGATTGGTTATGCATTGAGTGACAATGCATGTATTTTCCCAATTACTCCTTCAACACCAATGGCTGAATTGTGTGATGAATGAGCTGCAAAAGGACAAAAGAATGTCTTTGGTAATACTGTAAAAGTAACCGAAATGCAATCTGAAGCTGGAGCTGCTGGTGCAGTTCACGGTGCAGCATCTGTAGGTGCTTTAACCACAACTTATACAGCTAGCCAAGGATTATTACTTATGATCCCTAACATGTACAAGATTGCTGGTGAATGTTTACCAGTTGTCTTCCATGTTTCAGCCAGAACACTAGCTGCTCAAGCTATTAACATCTTTGGAGATCAACAAGATGTTATGGCTTGTAGACAAACAGGTTTCTGTATGTTAGCATCTAACAACGTACAAGAAGCTCATGATATGGCATTAGTTGCACACATTGCTGCACTTAATGCATCATTACCATTCTTACATTTCTTTGACGGTTTCAGAACTAGTCATGAAATTAATAAGATTGAAGAAATTTCATATGATGTCATCAAAAAGATGCTTCCTATGGATAAAGTTAATGCTTATAGAAAATCTGGTCACAACCCAAATCATCCAAAATTAATGGGTCCATGTGAAAACGGAGACACATACTTCCAAAACAGAGAAGCAAACAACAAGAATTATGATGATGCTTATACTGCTGTTGAAAATGCTATGAACAAATTAGCAGAATTAACAGGAAGAAAATATGCACCATTTAATTACTACGGAGCACCTGAAGCAACTGATGTAGTTGTTGTTATGGGTTCTGGAGCAGATGCTGTTCATGAATCTCTTGATACTCTAATCAAGAAAGAAGGAAAGAAGTATGGTGTACTAAAAGTTCACTTATACCGTCCATTCAACTCTAAAGCATTTGTTGAAAAACTACCTAAATCTGTTAAGAGATTAACTGTTCTTGACAGAACCAAAGAACCAGGATCAAACGGTGAACCATTATATCTAGATGTTGTAATGGCTTTAAACCAAATGAACAGAACTGATATTAAAGTATTAGCTGGTAGATATGGTTTAGGTGGTAAAGAATTTACACCAACTTGTGTTTATCAAATTTTCAAAAACATGACATCTGATAAACCAATTCCAAGATTTACTGTTGGTATTAACGATGACGTAACTCATCTATCATTACCAGCATTAGACAAAGAAGTAAATTTAGACAATGACTACTATGAATGTAAATTCTGGGGTCTTGGATCTGATGGTACAATTTCAGCTAACAAATCATCAATCAAGATTATTGGTCAAAACACTAACAAATACATTCAAGGTTACTTTGAATACGATTCAAAGAAATCTGGTGGATTAACAATTTCTCACTTAAGAATGTCTGATGGTGTTATTAGAAGTCCTTACTTCTTACAACATGCAAACTTCATTGCTGTTCATAACTTCACATATGTTAACAAATACGACGTTCTAGAAGGTTTAAAACAAAACGGATGTGTTTTATTAAACTCTATTTGACCAGCTGAAGAAATCAGCAAACACTTACCAAAAGCATTTAAAGAAAAGATTATTGCAACAAAATCTAAACTTTACACAATCGACGCTTACAAAGTAGCGGGTGCTGCTGGTTTAGGCAACAGAATTAACGTTATTATGCAATCTTGTTTCTTCAAGATTACAAATATCATTCCTTATGAAACTTGTGAAAAACAAATGAAGGATTCAGTTATTAAACTTTACTCACGTAAAGGTGATGCTGTTGTTGCTGCTAACATGAAAGCTATTGATGCTGCTACAAGTGACTTACATGAAGTTGATGTTAGCAAGTTTGATATGAGCACTAACCCTTCGCCATTTGATCTATCACACGCATCAGAATTCTACAAAAACTTCTGTGCTATTATTGATCAACACACTGGTGATAAACTTCCAGTAAGTGCATTTAAACCTGATGGTGCTGTTCCAACAGGAACAACTCAATATGAAAAGAGAGCTATTGGTAACACTGCTCCTCAATGAGTTCCAGAAAACTGTTTACAATGTGGTCAATGTACATTAGTTTGTCCACATGCTGCAATTAGATCTAAAGCTATTGCTCCAACAGATTTAGCTAAAGCTCCTGCAGGATTTAAGACTGTAGATATGACTGGTGTTAAAGACGCTAAGTTCAGAATTCAAGTATCAGCTGCTGACTGTACAGGTTGTGGTTCTTGTACAAAAGTTTGTCCAGCTAACAAGAATAAAGAAAAACAAGCATTGGTTATGAAACCAATCAACCAAATGCTTGATGCTGAAAAAGCAAACTGAGATTTCTTTACTACTTTAAAATCATTACCAACACCATTTGCTAAGACAACAGTTAAAGGTATTCAATTTGCTGAACCTTACTTTGAATTCTCTGGCGCATGTGCTGGTTGTGGTGAAACTCCATACATTAAAATTATTTCTCAATTATTTGGTAAGAAGATGGTTGTTGCTAATGCAACAGGATGTACATCAATCTATGGTGGTGCATTCCCAACTGTTCCTTATTGTAAAGATAAAGATGGTCGTGGTCCAAGCTGAGCTAACTCATTATTTGAAGATAATGCTGAATTTGGTTTAGGAATGGAACTAGGCTTAAAATACAGAAGAGAAGATTTATACAAACACTTAGAAACTTGTGCTGCAAATCCTAAAGCTAGTGAAGAATTGAAGAAAGCTATTGCTGATGTAATCGCTCACAAAGACGCTGATGACATTTATCAATTTATTCCAGCTCTAGAAAAAGCTGCAAAAGCACAAGGCCCATTATGTGACAGCGATTGCCACTGCATGGAAAAGATTCTAACTAACCTTGATCAATTATCTAAGAAGTCAGTTTGAATCTTCGGTGGTGATGGTTGAGCATACGATATTGGCTTTGGTGGTTTAGATCACGTATTAGCTTCTGGTGAAAATGTAAACATTTTAGTAGTTGATACTGAAGTATACTCTAACACTGGTGGTCAAGCTTCTAAATCATCTCCAATGGGTTCAGTTGCTAAGTTTACTGCTGCAGGTAAACCAACTAGAAAGAAAGACCTTGGTGCAATTGCAATGACATACAAAGATGTATATGTTGCTCAAGTTGCTCTTGGTGCTGACCAACAACAATTTATTAAGGCTATTACTGAAGCTGAAGCATATAATGGTGTATCTTTAATTATTGCTTATGCTCCATGTATTAACCACGGTTTCAACATGTCTAACTCTCAATTAGAAATGAAGAAAGCTGTTGATGCTGGTTACTGACAACTATATCGTTACAATCCAACTGCTGCTAAGAAGTTTACTCTTGACTCAACTCCAAACCCAACAGGAAGTTATGCTGAATTCTTAAAAGGTGAAGCAAGATATGCATCACTTGTTAAGAAAGCTCCTGAACAAGCTGCTAAATTATTTAAGGGTTCTGAAGAGAACGCAAAAGAAAAACTTGCTGGTTTAGTTGAATTAAATAAGTAAAACTTAAAAAACACTCTATAAGAGTGTTTTTTATTTATAATTAATACATTATGAATTTAGATCAAATTCTCGCAATAGGCGCGGCAGTTTTGGGTTGAATAATTTTTGGCTGTGTTTGTTCATATGCCTTACCCCAATTTATAAAAATCGTAAAAACTAAAAATACATCATCAATGTCAGTAGTTGCATATACTGCATTCATTATTTGTGCAGGACTTATGGCTTCATGAGGTATTGGTAATGCTGTTGTAACAATTAATCATTTTCCTGATAGATTGCTATTAACAGTGTTATCTCTAGTTCCTAATGTTTTGACTAACCTATTAAATGTAACAATTAATTTAATCTCATTACTTATTAAATTACACCATTTAAATTTATGTAAGCGATATAAGATTAATGAAATTCAATTAGCTAAAAAGCTAATGGCTGATAATAAGAAAGGTAAAGGTAAGTAATATGTCTCCATGACAACAATTCATTGATGAAATTACTGATCCTGAACGAGGATGATTAATTGTCGTCTCTACTTTAGCGTGTTTATGTTTTGTCGTTGTTACAGCATCACAATTTATTAAGTGTCTTAAAACGAAAAACACAACATCACTTAGTGTGTTCTTTGCAACTATATTGCCAATAACAAACACATTAATTACAATTTATGATTTAATTTTCTTTGCTATTGGTTTAAATAACGGAAATTTTGTTTGAGGATTATTATTGCCAGCCGTTATCAATGGTTTAATATCAGCTTATGGAGTGATGATATTAAAAATTAAGCACGTAAGAGCGGCAAAAAAATTAGGTTTAACTGAAGAAAAATATTATCAAAAATATTTAAAACCTAAATCATGAGAAATGCGAAAGAAAAGAAACCATAAATAAGAAAATTCACACTTTAAAAGTGTGATTTTTTTATGATTTTTTCAGTCTTGCTTGACCCGTATAATCTCTTCGAAAGAAGGTTTATATGAAATATAGTTATGAAGAACTTGATGAGAGAATTGTCAAGACAAGAATTGCACTTACTGGAGCAATTTTTGAAATAATAAAAGAAAACATTAATGTAAAGGTTTTGGATATATGCAAAAAAGCAAACATTACTCCTATGACTTATTATCATCACTTTGATAATAAGAAACACTTATTAGAATTTGCTGTAAGAAGCCAATTACAAAATATTTTGCCCATTCCTAGAAAATTGAAACCAGAGAATATGAGACAACTTGTAGCATATTTATTAAAATCTTTTCTTACATTTGCTAAACAAAATAAAGAAATAATTAAAGCATCAATTGTTAAACTTGAATCAAAAGGATGGGAAAATTCTTATATTAGAGTGTTATTATCAACAATTGAATATTATGTTTATTTTGAAATTAGACGTCTTCAGCATAATATGGATGAGATGACAATACAAATTTGAACTGATACTATTGTGAATGTATTATTTATTACAATGCTCAAGAGAATAAATAACATTGAAAGTTATGAATTTAATCTAATGTGAAATTGTCTAAAAGCACTATGGAATAATTTATAATTATTCCATGAACGATTTGACACTTGATATATTAGCACTAGTTTTTGGGTGTATTTCAATTGTTATGTCTTTAGCCATAGAGGTTCCGCAATTATATTCATTGTTTAAAACAAAAAACACCAGCGGAACTTCGTTGACTACATACATACTATTTTTAGTAGCATCAATGTTTTGAGTAATTTGAGCTACTTCATTTTATTTGGCAAACATGTATGGTACAGAAAGTGAACCAACTCCATTACATTTAGCAAGTTTTTACCCAGCCATTTTAAGTAACTCGATAAATTTAATCTTAGTCGCATCCATTTTATCTGTAAAGTTGAGACATTTGCGCTTGTGCAAAAAATATCACATAAGTGAATTGCAATTATCAAAGATAATGTTTGATAGACAAAAAAAATATAGTTGAATTAAAAAGTTCTGACCATTTTTGGTTATTTGCATCTCAACATTTATTGTTTGCATAGTAATTTGCCTTGCAATTTGTTTTACTTATACACCTTTTCAATATTCTGAAGAACAAGCAAAAACATACCATATATATGTAACAGTATTTAATATTACAGCCGCAGTTTTCTTTGAGGCTGTAAGTTGGCCACAATTTATTAAATGTATGAAGAATAAAGATACAAGCGGAATATCACTTGGTTGAGCTATCTTTTTACCATTATCATGTTTCGTTTGTTTGTCATACAACATATCATTAGCAATATCAACAAACGTGTTTGATGTATTAGCTTCAATAATATGTAGTGGTCTAATTATTAATACATTAGTATTAATATTAAAGATTAAAAACAGAATAAATGCAAAGCGACTTGGTATGTCTGAATGAACATACACAAACAAGTATTTGTCTAAAAGAAAATAGACTTAACTTATAATCATATTATGTTGGCTGAAACTATTGTAGCAATTATATTTAGCTTAATAATTATGATTATTGGGATCGTTGTTGGTATTTCCCAATTGTTTGTTATGTTTAAAACACAAAACACTAGTGGTACGTCATTAATTACCTATATTATCTTTTTAGTTGGTCCCATCTTTTGTTTGTGCTGGTCATACATATATTTCTTATCTCATATGTCTAGTTGGTGAGCACAAACCAATATACCATTAGTCGTTAATCAATTAACAATTGTGCCAATGATAATAACATACACAATGGAAGTAGTTGGTGGTAGTGCGTATGTTTGCATTAAAGTTAAACATGTAAAGTTAGCTAAAAAATACAAAATATCTGAAATTGAGTTATCTAAGGTTCTTCTATCAAAATTTAAAAATAATAAAGAGAAATACCGTTCATTCATTATTGTTGTCGTTGTTGCTGCGGTTCTTGCATTAGGATCATCAATTTTGTTAATGGTCTTTACAAACCCTGCTATTAATCCTGGTGCAGTTGGTCCAGACGCTAAGAAGGTTCTACCTGCCATTATTACACTAAGCTTTATTGGTGCTGCGTTATGGGAAGCAATGAGCTGACCACAATTCATTAAATGTGTAAAAACTAGGGATACATCAGGAATATCTTTAACTTGAGCTATCTTTATGCCTATTTCTTGTGTTATATGTTTAATTTATGCAGCAATGTTAGCTAGCACATCTGGTCAATTCACGCTTGATACAATTGGTGCGATAGTATTTAATGGTGTGTTAGTTAATGTTGGTATAATGATTATCAAGTTAATTAACAGAACTAAAGCTAAACAATTAGGTATCACTGAATTAGAATACACAAATAGATACATAAATAGTAAAAATAAAAAAAGAGCTTAAGCTCTTTTTTACATCTTTTCAACTACATCCACTCCGATAAGTCTTAAACCATTTTTAATAACTTGAGCTACACAGTTAATTAAGTATAATCTTTGACCAATCAATTTTTCATCTTTACAGTCGCTAATTCTTACTTGTTCATAGTAAGTGTGAACTAATCTTGCAAGATTTGTTAAATACAAGCAAACTTTATGCACTTCATATGTTTTTCCAACATTTTCAATTGTTGGCATAAAGAAGAATAATTGAGTCATTAATTCTTTTTCAAGTTGGTGAGTTAACAAACCAATTTCTTGAATTTGTTTAGATTTAACCTTAGCAAGGATTTGTTTAATTCTAACATACGCATATTGAACGTAGAACAAACCATTTTCATTATTCTTTTTGCCAGCTTTCTCTACATCTATAGTAATGTGAGAGTCTAGTGATTGATTAACAAGATATCATCTAGCCGCATCCTTACCAATTAGATTTATTAAATCTATAGTTGTAAAACTATTTCCAGAACGTTTAGACATTTTAAATTCTTGTCCGTTCTTTGTTAATTGAACCATTTGCATGATGCAAACATGCATTTGTTCCTTTTTATACCCCAACATTTGAATGGCTGTTGACATTCTATCAACATAAGATTTATGATCAGCTCCCCAAATATTGAAGATCTTGTCATATCCTCTAGATAGTTTTAAATTATGGTAAGCAATATCTGGTGTGAAGTAAGTGTAGTTGCCGTCTGACTTAACTAATACACGGTCTTTGTCATCGCCATATGATGTTGTTTTTAATCATTTAGCACCATCAGCATCGTATAGATACTTATCTAGTTTTTTGAATGCCGCATTTATTAAATCATGTTCATAGATATAAGATTCAGGTGATCATAGATCCATGACAACACCTAATTTAGCTAAGTGTTCCTTAATAATATCTAGTAAATGTTTTTTTGCAAAATTGCCAATTTCTTTATTTGCTTTTTCATCTAATATTTTATTTTCGTCAAATTTAACATCAATAAATTTTTCGCCATATTTGTCTTTTAGCAATTTAGCAGTATCAACAATTTCTTGTGCATGATAACTATCTTCAGGAAGTTCAACTTTTTTTCCGAATTCTTGTAAATATCTTACAAGAACAGACATGCCTAGTTTATTAATTTGATTGCCACCATCATTGATGTAGTATTCTCTATCAACTTTTATTCCGTTTGCTTCAAAAATTCTAGCAAGAGAATCTCCATAAGCTGCATTTCTAGCATGACCTATATGAAGCAATCCAGTTGGGTTAGCTGAAACAAACTCAATATTGTATCAAAGCTTTTGAGTTTTATGGTTTCCATATTTATCGCCTTGTGAATCGATAGATGATAGTAATTCAGTTTTAGATGCATCATTTAAATAAAAATTAATAAAACCAGGACCAGCAACTTCAATTTTAGCAAAAGCATTATGATCAATTAGTTCAGCCAATGCTTTGGCAGCATCAAGTTTGCTTATATTTCCTAAAGATAAAGACATTACAACATTAGTTGTAAAATCACCATATTTTGAATTTCTTGTCTTATCAACATTGATGTCTGTTTCTTGTACTGGTAGAGTTTCTTTGCCGATTTTCTTAGCTAATTTTTTAATTGCTGAGAAAACTTCTTCCCTAATAAATGAAACAATAGATTGATTTTTTAAATTCATTATTACTTAGGCCTTTCATTATTAATTTTTCACATACACAAACTGAATAGTGTAAGTTGGTCTCTATATTCTATTTTAATATTATTTATATCTTCTTGAGTGATGTTTTGTTTATTTAAGAAAATTTGCAAACCCCTGATGAAATCAGGATCAGAGTCACATAATACATTTTGTTTAAAACATCCAAATAGAATAAATGTATTGATGGCATTTATAGAAAGATGTTTATAGTTTTTTAAAGCAAGTGCAATCTTGTCTTCAGACATTTTTGCTATTTCCTTTAAATTTAATTTATCGTTAATAACATCTACGGAAATATTTCTAATTAGATTGGCTTTCTTTTCACCCACTATTTGAATTAATACCTCTGGTGTTAAGTCAACTATTCGTTCAGCTTTAATTTTTCTAACAAAAGTTAATAATTGATTTCATTGTATTTGCACATTTTGGTTTGTTTCATTATCTGAAATAATAGTGTGTATCAAACCAGGATATAGCTTTTTAGAGATTCTCACATAAAAAGGTTGATCGATATCAACAAAAGATTTTAAATCAGGATGATCTAAAAGGAATTGAGAAATAATTTTTTTGTCTATTTCAACAAACCTAAAATATGGGTTTTTCATAATACAAGTATTATGAAAATTATATATATTTAAGCAAGAAAACAAAAAGAAAAACCAGGACTCGCCTGGTTCTATTTGTCCTTATTGGAGCGGGTAATGGGAATCGAACCCACATTAATAGCTTGGAAGGCTATAGTTCTACCATTGAACTATACCCGCAACAATGGTGCTGAAAGAGGGACTTGAACCCTCACGATATTGCTATCACAGGATTTTAAGTCCTGTGCGTCTACCATTCCGCCACTTCAGCATAAATGGTGCCCCACCGGAGACTCGAACTCCGGACCCCTTCATTAAAAGTGAAATGCTCTACCACTGAGCTAGTGGGACAATAATTGGCTGGGTAGGTTGGATTCGAACCAACGCATGTCAGAATCAAAATCTGATGCCTTACCGCTTGGCTACAACCCAATTAATGGTGGACAGAAGTGGATTTGAACCACTGAATCCGAGGGAGGCTGATTTACAGTCAGCTGCGTTTGGCCGCTTCGCTATCTGTCCATTAA
>JAGHUK010000002.1 GCA_018064845.1 Candidatus Hennigella equi
TTTCTAGCATCATCAACTAAAGCATTAACTGATCCACTAATATAAACATCTCCAGCATCTTCAGATTCATCAAATATAAATCTTGTGTGTGAATTTGCTGATCCAATTCCTGTAGGATTATTTCCTTTTACATAAATTGGTGTGTCGCTAGTAATAGAAACACTAGTTACTAAATTAAACCAGTTTTTACCATCATATGAGTATTTAAAGTTTGGCAATGTTCCAGAACCGCCATAGTCCCAACTTATTGTTTGAGATGAGTTAGTCGAGAACTTAGTACAATCTTTGAAGTCGATGTCTCTTGTTCTTATTTCTTTAGAACCGCCAACTGTTTGATCAACCTTAGAGTATGCAAGAATGTTGCATGTTCCTTCTTTAATTGGAGTAACAACACCAGTTACTGGGTTTACGGAAGCAACTGAAGTGTCATCACTTAATCACGTTACATCTTGGAATACACCTTCACCTGGAACAGTGGCAATAAATTGATAAGGGTGGTTATCAACATATAGATCATCGGCCGGTTCATCAGCACATTCTATTATAATGTCATCATAGTGTTCTGGTTCTGGTGCTTTCTTCACTGTTCAATCTGTAGGAATAGAACTTCTTCCTTTATCAGTTTCTGTACCATTATAAATAATGGTACCATTTGAGCTAATACCATCTACTCAATATAAAGTGTATGGATATTCGGTAGCATCTAGGAACTTACCAGCGTAATCAATTTTGATAAAATCCAATAATGAACAGTTATAAAACATGTAGTTGTAACAATCGTCTGCTAATTGTTTAGCTGGTAACCAAGGAGCTGTCATTAATCTCTTTTGACCATCAAACATATGTGCATAACATGAATCTGTTAATGTTGTGGCAGGCAAAAAACTATTAGAAACATATTTGATACCATAATTATCTTCATTAGCTTTAAACAAACCTTCAAAACAATTAGCACATGGAATGGTTGTAGCTGTACCAGTGGCATTGTCTAATAATCCCATGACATTACCAACAATGTTTACAGCACCATTTTGTGATATCTCAAAATAAATGTTATCATCAGATCCAGCTTTATTGAAACCTTCTGCGTTATCTCCCTTAAAGAAGATAGTATCACCTGGAGCTAATTCAATAGCATGATCTTCATCATCATTAATATTTGTTCATTCTTCTCCATAGTTTCTTGAAAATTCTAGTGATTGTGCTATATCGCCAGTGACAGAACCTGAATGAGCAACAGTAATTGTTGTTTGTTCAATAGCTGCCATCCCTACACATTGGCTTAGATCGATTTCATCTTTAAAATAAGCATAAATATCAATATTATTATTAATAACTTCTTTAGGACTAATTGGATCTCTTACATTTAATTTTTTAGATCAACAATCAAATTTTAGTTTTCCATGTTGAGCTACAGGTGTATTGACACTCGCAAAGAAACTGCCTTTTGGAACCTTAACGTGTGTTTGGCCAGAAAAGGTTACACCAGGAGCTCCTAGGAAAGTAACAATACAATACCCATCTTCATTTTTTATGCCAAACGGTTCGGTTTTAGTTTCTGTTTTACTCGTAGCGCAAGAACCTAGAGTTACTAACGAACCAATAGCGCCTCCAGATAATGTAAATAGGGTTAAAGCTTTTAAAAATTTATTCTTCATGATTACTTCCCCTATTGATGTGATCCGTTAATATTTCTAAAGAAAGCTTCAGGATCTTGTGGTGTTGGTCCCATATTTTTAAAGATATCACAAAATTTGCTTTGTTCTTCTTGACTTTTAAAAACAACTGGTAATCCATTTGTTGCTCAAGCTGTACCTTCTTTTTCTATAGCAGCAAAAGTAAGAGGAATTTCTGCATCAGCTGCAAAGTTAACGAATGATGTGTTAATAAAAATTTGACTAGGGTTATCTTCTCTATTTGTCATATTTATACAGTTAAACATAAAGTTTTCACCTATATCGTTAACAGTTTCATTGACTGTAACACTATTATCAAATGCTTGACAGTCATATAAGAAGTCTGAGCCTATATAACCACATTTTAGTGTCATTGGGATGTTGGATGTGCCATCTGAACCATTATTAAATTTAGTGCAACCTTTTAGAAATTCATCTCCAATAACTTGTAAATCATCATCAAAATGAATTTGAGAATTGAACTTTGTGCAACCTTTTAAGAAGGCGTTGCCAACAACTTCAACATGTTCACCGAAGAATAGTTCTGCATTAAAGTCAGAAACTGAAATATCTTTTTTATCAGATCCTTCCAATGGGTTCATATGAATATTATTTGTATCTCATGTGTTGATATAGTATCAAGCACCTTGATAATCAACTCAAATCTTGTTAGATTTAACTGTTGGATCAATAATTGTGACATGCATTGATTTAGATACTATTGATTTAGCACCTGATACAACAATATCAAATTCACCAGCAGCAAATGTTTTAATTGCTCTAGTGTATGTTTCATCCCCAACAAAAACTGGTTTTTCTTGTTCTTTTCCTGTTCATTTATCAATCTTTCAATCTAAATCAGGGAAAGAAGTTGAAACAGTATATACACTAGATGCAGTCTTACTGAAAATTTCATCTTCACCAGAAATAACAATATCTGAAGTTGATGTATATGTAGCTTTTAAGCTCATATTGGCAGTAATTTCTGTTTCAGGATTAATTGTTTCATTTAGATTTGTTTCTATTCAACCAGCAAAATCATAATTTTCTTTTTTTGGTGTCGGCAAAGAACCAATTGTTGATCCTTTTGCTACTTTAATTGAATCTTTTACTCCATCAATCTTTCCACCATCCAAATCCAATTTAATAGTGTAAGATGTTTTTCTTGTAGCAAAATAAATGGAAGTTGCTATTGATGCTGCTAACCCAGCGCCTCCAACTACTACTAATGGTATCCAAATACTTTTTTTCATAATTATTCCTCTTTGTTTGTAATTACAAATAATAAATTATTTGTAATTATATATTTATAAAGTTAATTAATCATAACACTTAACCTAACTTTTTTTGTTTACCTACCTAAAATATTTCCTAAATTTTTTATTTTTTAGGTAAAGAGATATATAGGAGAACCATACTTGTATGGTTAATTAATTTATGCATAATTTTACAAAGTACTATTCTTATAATCAACTTACCGAACAACACGATATTTTGGTTATGACACAACAAGAATATTTAGCAAACAAAGATAAACTAGACAATCCACAACAGATTGTTTTAGTTAATCGACAAGGTGGGCCAAAGAAACCTAAAATGCCTGAATGGTTCAAACAATGGTATGAACAAGTTTATGAAAACCAACAACCAAAATGGTTTACTAGTTATATGAATCAGTTTAGAGTTGAAGTCAAACAAATGATTGATAACAAACTAAAAGTCTTTGCTAAATTGAATAATCTTAAGTATGAAGAATAAAAACTTTGGTTATGACACAACAAGAATATAAAGAAGAAAATAAAAACTAGGCAAAGCACCTAGTTTTTTAATTGTTATGATCGTGGTGAAATTTCTATCTTAAGATTTTCGTAAGATAAACTGCCTGTACTTAGTTTCAGTTTTAGGACAGTATCTTTGTTTAATATACCTAATTCTAATTTACCTGTAGTTGATGTATATCCAGAATAGCATTGGCCACTTTTTTCATAATAAATCAACCCCATATCTATTGGTGTACCATTACTTGTTATTGTCATAGTATATGGTCCATAATCAAAATCAGGATAATCGCTAGCATCTAATTCAAACATTTTATATTTATTATCAGAATTGAATAAGTCAACTTCACTAATGTATGTGTCTTGAGCTAGAGCATCAGGTTTAAATTCATAATCACCTTTAACTAATACATCCGCAAAATGATAAGACCCACTGATACCACGGTATCCTTCAGTTAAAAGTGAAAATTGTTCATGCGTTGCATCTTCTATTTTTTGTTGATCTCAATCATATTGAACATCTATTGTTTGTTCTTCACCAACCTTTTGAGTAACACTACCAGTGATTGATCAACCACTAATTTCTTTCATTCTTGCTTTCATCTCATCTGTATCATTTGAAAGATATACTGGAAGGATTTCTCATATCGGTACAAGTAATGTGCCAACGTTTTGATAATAATAACGAGCATGGTATGGCATATTCATAATAGCTAAGTTTATTGCTGTATCACAAACTAAACTTGTTGTTCCTTTTGTTAATATTTTCATTACTCTTTGTAATTGAATAGAGAATCTATCATTAACTGGGTCAAAATCTGAAACAGTAATCTTTGTTTTATATTGTAGAAGGTCTAATTCACTATAAGCACTTAGTATTGCTATGTAATACAGATTATCTGCATAAAGTAAATCATCTACAACTGCTCTAGGATCTATTTGTGCTGATTCTAAATACTTATGCATAGCCTCATCTTGTGTTTGGGGTGGAAGAGTTTCTATTGGTTCTACACGTCCAGTAAAGATACCATTAAGACCAAAGTCTCATTCAAAGGTATCACTAGGATAAACTGGTTCAGGTGCTGGTTGTTTACCACAACCTGCTAAACTTATAATTGGTGCAACAGATGTTGTTAACAATGTTGGGATTAATATCTTTTTCATGTTTTCATTATACATTTAACTGTTTTGATGCTATTTATTTTGTGAAAAAACATATTTAAAAAACAAGCAATTACCTATTTTTTAATAACTTCAACCGGAAAATACTCAATAATATTCTTTTTGTTGAATATTTGATATGTTTAATTCAATAAAGATATGATCACCATTTTTCAAATTTAGCATTTGAGGACAAGCCTTGTTGTTAATTCAAACAAAATTGCCATAAAAAGCGTAATATGTGTCTTGAACAACATTAGACTCGTCATTTACGTATATTTTGCCAATAATGGCTGTAAATTGGTCAGATGATTTGTCATATGAATTAGTAGCAATAGACAACATATAAGCAAGTCCTTTATAAAATTCATCCTGAACATCGTATGTTATGTCAAACAAATAATTTTGATTTGATGGATATATTTCTTTGCTTTCAGTCATCATACATCCTCAGCCTTCACTAAAATAAGAATTATATTGATTAACAGTTACACTCATAGTAGCTGTAACATTTACTTCACAGGTAGCAGTAATATCAGAATTTTTAGCAGTAACGGTAATGGTTGCTTTACCAACAGCTAGTGCTTTTACTATACCATTATTTACACTACAAACACCTAGATCAGAACTAGATCATTCTACTTCTTGACTAGCATTAATTGGTGTTACAGTAGCAGTTAATTTAGTTGTGCCACCAACTGCTAAATTTAATGATGTTTTACTAATAGTTATGCCTGTAGGAATGGTACCATTTCTACATCCCACTAAACTAATTAGTGGTGCGGAAGCAATGGTTAATAATGTTGGGATTAATATCTTTTTCATATCTTATTATCCTATTTGTCCTGGTTGAGGTATATCAGGTGTTATTTGTTCATATTTGAATGAAGAATATGAATCCTCATATTTATTGTATCAGTCACATCCAATTAGTTTTTTGTTTTTAAAATATCAAGCTAAAGTACTAATTCCTGTTTGCTCATCCTGTCAAAGAGCTATATAGTTCTTACTGCTTTTGTCATATGAATAGTTGGAACCAACTTTTAGAGGTTGATTATAGATATGTAAAAGTTCTAGACCTAAATACATTGTAGTAAATTGAGAAACTTCAGGTAAATAACAAGGGTGGAAAGGTCCATCCATTGATGAACGAGCTACACCGTAATAACCCTCGGCTGTCTCGTTGATCAAATCAATATATAGTTCAGTGTATCTAACTACTTGGCCTGTTGATATAGAAGTTTTTTTAAACGTATGGTGAGCAGTTGTTGGTGATGTTTCCAAATCCAGTGTTATTTTACATGGATCTCAATTTCCATCTGGTCTAGGAGATCTTTCTATTGTTGCCACATTTCATTGCAAATATTGCACATTGGCAAAACTAATGGCATGCATCATTTCTTCTGGTGTGACTTGATATTGGTTACTACAGCCTACCAAGCAAATGCTAGAAGCTGCGACTGTTGTTAATAATGTTGGAATTAATATCTTTTTCATATGTTCATTATATGTAAATAAAAAGATAGTTATGAAGATGTATAAAATCGTATCTATATAATATATTTATATAGATGTAAGTTAAAGAGGTATTATGAGAAAAATATTATTAATTCCTACATTGTCAGCAGTGTTAGCTGCTCCTATGGTTAGTATGGTTGGTTGTGGTCAACAACCTGAACCAACTCCACCTGAACCAGTTCATCCTAGTGATTGTTTAACGTTTACGGCGTTGACTGCTGCGTCAATTCATTTGTGAAATTATTACATTAAGCCGGATGCGGACTTTTTACCTGATCTTTGTTATTCGGTTAATGATGGTCCAACAAAGAAATACAAATATTATGGTACATATGGGGAAGAAATAATTATCGGCAAAGGATCAAAAATTAAATTTTGAGGAAACAATCCTAACGGTTTTTCTTTCTTTGATGGTGGCATCAATGCTGTTTGAAATGGTTTTAAAATAGAAGGTTTAGTTAATGTTTCAGGAAATATTATGTCACTTATTGATAATGGAAAATGTGAAACTGACACAATTCCATGTCCTGGTTGTTTTCAAGAACTATTTTCTGAATGTGGTGTTATAAACGCGAAAGATTTATATTTACCAAGCAATTTGAAAAAATATTGTTATTTTGAAATGTTTGAAGGGTGTCATGGACTTATGACAGCACCAAATCTAAATGCAACAACATTACAACCATATTGTTATAGTTCTATGTTTAGTCAATGTGCTAGCTTAACTCGTGCTCCAGAGTTAAAATCTATTGATTTGGCAGAAGGATGTTATTATGGAATGTTTTCTGAATGTTACTCTTTAACAACTTCACCAGTTTTACCTGCTTCAGAATTGGAACCATATTGTTATAGTTCTATGTTTAGTCTATGTGTTGGCTTAACTCAAGCTCCAGAATTAAAATCTATTGATTTGGCTGAAGGGTGCTATTTGGGAATGTTTACTAGATGTGATTCTTTAACTGCTGCTCCAAATTTACCTGCTACAGGGTTAGAACCATATTGTTATGCTTATATGTTTAAGGATTGTCGTTTTATATGTCAACCAGGACTTATTTCAGCAACCTCACTTGATGACTATAGTTGCTATGAAATGTTTGCAAACTGTATATCTATGAATTTATCAACTGAGGGAGATGAAAGCAAAAAATTCTTTACATGTCCTTCAACAGATACGCTAGAAAGTCCTGTTGAAAATATGTTTAATGAGACACATAGTTTATTTATTAGTCCAGAAGCAACACAAACAATTTATTGGTCAGAGCCTGATCCTGCTGAAATTATCAAGGTAAATAAAATCACAAAAATAGAAAATTACGATTGTCTACAATCATGAATGTATCCAATTAAAACTAATTTTAAATATAATTTTGAAATTGATTTGACTAACTGAGAATGTGAAAGATCTTCTATTGATCATTTATCATTCATCATAGGTGGAGCAGATTATCAAATTGGACAAGTTCATATAACTGATGATTTTGAATTTGAGATTGGTGGTACCAAACTTACAGGAGAATTAAAAGGTGGAACTAACATTGATTTTGCCGCAGATGAAGTTAATAAAATATATGCAGCTATGGAAGCAGGTACTAAAACAATTACTGGTCACGTTACTACATCTTCTGAAACTATTGAACCATTTGTTCCATATCGCTTCTTATTCTTCAATGGAAGAACAAGTTGTTTATAAATAGAAAAGATAGGTTATCCTATCTTTTTTTATTATTAGCAAAAATGAATATTTTAGGTAAAACCTCTTATTTTTTAAATTTTTTTAACTCCAAAAAAATTTAACTTTTTTAAGTTAAATTTTGTCTTATTTTCTTGTTACACTCCTTATATTAATAAGGAGTTTTATATATGAAATTAATTAACAAAATTATGCTACCAGCATTAGCTATTACTAGTGTGGTAGTTCCTGCCACAATAGCTACTAGCTGTGGTTGCAATTATGCTAAGAAAGATGAAGATGGTTTAGTAGCATTAGACCGTAACTACTTCATCATTGAAGATCATGTCTTGAAAGGTTTTAAACCTGAATTTCAAGACAAGAGCAAAATTGCTAAAGGTGACTACAAACTGTCAATCTTTGCTGATATTACTAGCATTGCTGATGGTGTATTCTATACAGAACCTGCTAGTCATATCGATAGTACAGATTTAATTCAAAAGATTGACTTTGAACCTAACTGTGTTTGTACAAGCTTAGGTTTAGGTAACTTTAACGGTTGTACTAACTTAAAGAAACTAGTATTACCACCCAAGCTAACAACTTTAGCGGATGGTTTTGCTGGTTGTAGCAATCTAACAACCATTGATGTTACTGGCTTAGAACAACCATGTGATGTAAGTGAATGAGCTGTACCAAAAGATGACCGTTGATCTAAAACAGGAACAGTAATCTATGATGGTAGTAAGATCCAACAGCTTACCATTGCTCTTACTTTCGTTAATAAAATTAATGAAGGTGATGGTAACAACTGAACTGTTACACCATTAAAGTAATTTAGAACCAGTTCAGGACGTTAGAAAGAAAAAAGACGAGCTTTGACTCGTCTTTATTTTTAGTTATGCTCTGAAGGGGTTAAAACATGTAGGATATGAGAAAATAAATAGTATTGTTCGACCGATTCTCTAATTGTAAAGTTTATTTGAACTTGTGATTTTGATGTAAGTGTGCCAAGCCCGATACGAACACGCGTTCGATTTCCAGAAACATATATATCATATTCACCTGTTTCAGGTCTATCTGTATAAACTTGAGTTAATGGTGTGTTATCAACACTAACTGTTGCTGTTAATATTGTAGCAAAAGTTGCTTCAGTTAGAACTACATCAGTGGCAACATAAAAAGATAAATCACAAGATGGTAAGTTTGAAACAGGAAAATTATTAAGATCAATAAGTGCAGTATATGTTGTTGTTTTATTAAGATCTACAGGTTGTTTTGTTCGTAGGCCTTTAACAGTTGGATTTCCTGTTTCATACTCATAAGAATAATATTCTGTTAATTCAAATTGTGTTTGTTTAGTTCCACACCCCACTAAACTAATAAGTGGTGTGGAAGCAACAGTTAATAATGTTGGGATTAATATCTTTTTCATATATGGTTATTATATGTAAATAAAAAAGAGCTTATAGCTCTTTTTATCTATTCAGCTAGATTAACAGGAATGTTGCTCATGTAGTAAGGACGATGGTCTATATATCCATATGAAAACATGCAACAATCTCTAATATTTGTATCTTCTGCTAGTCAAATTTCATCTGAAGCAGCAGTGCTAAAGTTGTACTTAAAATTAGAGTCAGCAAATTTAAAACCAAGGCTGGCATTAGTTTCATTTTCCACATTCACATCCAATGAACCACTTATTGATCATTTCTTATCATTAATAAGAAAATCTCTCACATCTTGTGGACCATATAACATAGCAGTGCCAGTAGTGAACTTTCATCTACCACGATCGTTGCAGTATGATCAAGGCATATTTTCATAAGACAAATCAAGTTTGATTTTCTCTGTTCTTTTTGAATAACTAGCATTTACATAATGTATTGTATGTACAAAATCTATGTTAGCTTTAAGGTCGAAACTAATTCTTTTCTCGCTTTTGTCAAAAGCATTAACTTTTATTTCTTCAGTTCATGCATTAATGTCTAATGTTACTGTTATGTCAGAACTAGGGGGATTTAGCATGTTTTTTATTTTATTAGATACAGATAGCAAATATTCATGAGCAAAATCACTAGGGTTTTTCCCAACCATATCTAAATATTGATTAAAGGCCTTGCTTGGTGTTACTGTTGCATCAGGAATATCCATCTTGTAGTCATATTCTTGATTTTGTTTAAAATCTCATTTGACTAAAGGACTAGTTTTGCCACAACCCGTTATGGCAATGATTGGTGCTACTACACTAGTAGCTAATGTTGGAATTAATAATATCTTTTTCATAACTTAATTATAAGGAATTAAATATATGGATAATTTTCAATTATCAAATAGTCAAGTACAGACTTTCTTATTTAATTTTTAGATTATTTAGTTTAATAATATCTAAAACTAACTTTTCAAGATTGTCCATTCTCTTGACAAGTAAAAGTAACAGTTCATGATCAGATAGTTCGTCAGGATTAACACTACGAACATTAAATTCATATTGTTCAAGTTGTTTAGTTGTCATTGTTCGTATTGTTGATCCTTTAATTCAAAATGATTTCTTTGCCATTATATCTTTTTACCTTTTTGTATAAATGGTTAAACAAAGTAATAACCATGTTATTAAATTGTTGCATATATACTTTTGCCTAAAACTAATAAAAAATTTAAAAAATATTTAAAGATATATTTACATAGTAAATATATAAGTTTCAATTTTTTGCATAATATAATAAAGTTAAGAGGTAATCTATGAAGAAGTTACATGTATTAATTCCTAGTTTAATAGCTACAGCTAGTATGCCACTTATTGGTTTGGTGGGGTGTAATAATCCTAAACCAGAACCCGAACCTGAACCAGTGCCTGAATATGGAACATTTATTTGAAAAGATAGTGCAAACTATTGCACCATTACTGGTTATAAAGATGATCTACCAAACAATTTGCTAATTCCTGGTATGCGTAATGGTTTACCAGTATATATAGGTAAACATGCTTTTTATGGAGCAAGCATTGAAAGTGTTACGATTGAAGACGGTGCACAAAAAATTGAAGAATATGCATTTAGTCACTGTGTAAATTTAAAAAGCGTTCATTTACCTGAACAAATAAAATCTATTCAGCAATATGCTTTTGAAGGATGCCCAATTCATAGTGCTTATATTCCAAGAGATATTGATCAGATCGGTCTAAACCCTTGAGCAGGATGTGATTTGGACGAAATATCTATCCATCCAGATAATAGTAAATTTAAAATTGTCAATGATACATTATGTAGCTTGATTGGTAGTGGTATCTATTTACACGTTGGAACTAATAAATCTATTATTCCAACAGGTTACAATTCAATCGGTTTCTCTGACAACTGTTTTTCTGGACTAACAAGGTTAACTTCTTTACATTTTCCAGCTTCTACCATCACACTTTTGCAAGATCAATTCATTATTTCTAACTGTCCTAACTTACAGGAAATTACAGTTGATGAGGGTGCAATAAATATTGCTACTACTGCAGATGAAAAATGTTTACTTTATGACAATAACGATAATGATACTCTTCTTTTTAGTGCAAATAAGCTTATCCCTACTGATACTAATGTTAAACATTTAGGCAATGGTTCATTTGCTTTCAATTACTATTTAAAAGACATTAACATTCCTAACAATATCATTGATTTTGAAGATGGAAACCCATTCTTTGGTTGTGAAAACTTACAAAGTATTTCAGTTACTGAAGCTACAAGGTATATTATTCCTGAAGGGTCAAATGTAATTCTTGATACAGAAACAAATACTGTTGTTTTTGGCAACGCTTATTCAGATTTAACAAAAATTGGTACCATTGAAAATGTTAAAATTGGTGAAACAGCATTTAATTGGTTAGATAATTTAACAGCAATAACTATTCCAACAAATATTACATCTTTTTCTGATTCTTTTGATTATTCACCAATTGCAACAATTACTTATCAAGGTGATTTAACACAATGACAAGCTCTTGTTAGCACTTCTTCTGAATGACATAATCACATCCCATGCAAAACTATTGTAACAACAACAAGCGGTAGTTTGGCATATGAAGCATGAAGTAGTAGCCCAATGTCAATATAATAAAGTTAAGAGGTAATCTATGAAGAAGTTACATGTATTAATTCCTAGTCTAGTAGCAACAGCTAGTATGCCATTAATTGGTTTAGTGGGATGTGGAAATCCAACTCCACCCGAACCAGAACCTCAACCAATAGATGGTCCTGTTTTACTTGATAAATGAAGTAGTAATTATAATTTCTTATATAAAAATAATCTTTATTGTACTGATGAGCAAGAAGTTTCAATAATAACTAACTTTAAAGATCATTGAGATCCTATGAGTACGCAAAAGAAAAAAATAATAGGTGAATTCCATATAATCAATGACTCTAAAGCATCGTATTATTTCTCAGAATATGATACAACCCTCATTGTTGGTGGTCAAACACTTAGTTTTGATGATGATGAATGAACTTGAGGTCGAGAATACACAGGAGCACTTTATGTTAAAATACTCAGCGATGATGTTATCAAACAATTAATTAATACTGAAAGAGTCGAAATTAAAACTTTTATAGGAGTTGGATATAATCCTGAACCTTTTGGGTTTTATGCGATATAAGTTTGCAACTTCATTTGATTTAGAACTAACATTCAGATAATTGTTTTTAACTAGTTAAGAAGCTAAGAAAAGAAAAAGACGATGTTTGTCTCGTCTTTTTTCTTTCTATCGCTCTGAACCGGTTCTAAATGCTTTATTTATACAGTTTGCTTAATCTGTATAATTTAGTTATGTCACTTAATCTCTCCAAAAGCCAACTAGCAGCTCTAGAACTTCTAAAAAGTGGTGCTAACTGCTTTTTAGATGGACTAGCTGGTACTGGTAAGACTTTCTTATTAGACTATTACACAAAGTATTATTGTCAAGATAAGAAAGTCTTAAAGTGTTGTTTTACTGCTAATGCAGTTAATAATTTGGTTTGTGATAAACCAAATGATGTAATAGGTACGATTCATACTTGTTTTAAGTTTGCTCAGTTAGAACTACCTGATGTTATCCCACCTAGTAAGTTAGCTCCTTGGTGGTTATCTAGAACTTACTTTAGTAAGTTCGATGTAGTCATTATTGACGAAATAAGTATGGTAAGAATAGATCACTTTGCTTATATTGCTAAGATCGTAGCTAAAGCTAATAAGTATCGTAAACAACCTATACAAGTAATAGTTAGTGGTGACTTTTGCCAGTTACCACCAATTATTACTAAAGCTGAAGCTAGGATCTTAGCAAGAAAGTATTTGACAAATACTGGTTATGCTTTTGAACATCCTAGTTGAAAAGCCTTTAACTTTAAAGTCATTAACTTAGATACTAGTATGAGAGTAGTTAATGATAAACAGTATTTGGCAATGTTAAATAATTTAAGGTTAGGAATTAAGTTAGAGCAAGTATTAGCTTATTTTAATAGGAGGGTTATTCCGACTAATAAAATAGCTAAGACCGTAAGGTTATTTGCTACTAATAGGTTAGTTGATAAGACTAACTTATCATGTTTAAATAAACTTAAAGGAAAAGCATTAGCTATTCCTGCTTATTATGATAATGAGATAAGAAGTGCTATCAAGCGCCATAAGCTAGCAGCTAATGATTTACCTGGTAGTTTATGTTTACATCTTAAACCTAATGCTCAGATTATGTTTATTAAAAATGATAAGTTAGGCAAAGATAACATTAGAAGATTTGTTAATGGAGACTTAGGAATAGTAGTTAGATGTGATACTACTGATGAAGTAGTATGCAGAGTTAATAGGACTGGTAAATTGGTTAGATTACATAAATATAATCTTGCACATAGAATTAATAAACCTGTACATTTAATTCTAGATATGATTGTGCAAGATGAATATTTAGGTTTATTTAAACAATATCCTATAAAGTTAGCTTATGCTTTAACTATCCATAAGGCTCAAGGTAAAACCTTTGATAATGTTATCTTTGATCCTAGTATAGATAAAAAGAAGCTAACTTCTGGATTAGTTTATGTGGCTTTGAGTAGAACAAGATCAATAAATAACTTGTTCTTGACTAAACCTTTATCTTTAGATCAAATAAAGGTTGATGATAAGGTAGTGGAGTTTTATAAGGGGATAAAAGGCGAATGATAGTGAGCCGACAAAAAAAGAGGGTTTACCCTCTTTTAGTTCTTGTCAACATATTTAAAATCAATTCTATATCCTTTAATATTTGACCCTTTAATAATTTTGTTTCACTTTTCTATTTGTTTTAGACAAGCTTTTTCTAATTTTGGAATTTTGTTTAAAAGATTTTTAGTAAATCGTCATACAGACTCCTGTGGGAAAATAAATTCATCAAATCGCGCAAACCACCTAGAACCGGTAAGCATCACATATGAATATTCAGCATTTTGCGACAACATATCAAATGTTGCTTTTGACAATTCATCCTTTCTGCTTCAATCATATCATTGTTCACATAATTGTTGTAATTCAATAAACGCTGCACCAATATCAATTCAATAATCTATTAATTCAATAGAATCTTTCAATTGTTTCGATACTTTTGTATACTCACTATACATTTTTTTATTATTTTTATTTTTAAGTATTTCTTTTTGGAGAAGATATTTACAATATCTACTGATC
>JAGHUK010000008.1 GCA_018064845.1 Candidatus Hennigella equi
TCTTGTGATTTAATTTATGGTTTTCAAAATCAAACAAATGAATCTATCAAAAATGATATTGATTTTCTAATTGCTAACAAAGTTAAACACATTTCTTGTTATTCATTAGAAATAAAAGAAAACACAATTTGAGGCAAACAAAAATATAAAACTAATGACTTGGAAATTGAAGATCATTTAAAATTCATTATTGATTACATGCATTCAATAGGGTTTGTAAGATATGAAGTTAGCAACTGAGCTATGAGATCAAAATATGAATCTAAACATAATGTAGCTGTTTGAAAAACAAATGATTGGGCTGCCATAGGTTTAGGCGCTCATGGTATGGAAAATAAAACACTATATCACTATGAAGGTTCGGTTCTTAACTGGAAGTTAGTAAAAGAAAAACTTTCAGATTATGATTTATATTTTCAAGTTCTAATGATGGGACTTAGACTAAAAGAAGGATTGGACTTATCTAATCCATTAAATAAAAAAGCTTATACATTCTTTAAAAAAAGAATTGACCAAGATCTTTTAATAAAAAAGAATAAAAAGAGAATTTGATGTAGTAATATAAATTTGTTAGATAATTTTTTAATAAAATTAAATGAGTATGAAAAATAGAAAGTGATTATTCACAATTCCAATCATAGCAAGCGCTACCTGCGCTGCATCTTGTGGTAATAGTAATGTTATCACTTATGAAGATGTAGTCGATGCTATTTTTGGTCCTCATGATGGAAAACCAGAAACAGAACATCCTGGATGTGAAACATATTATGATTGTCTAAAAGGAGCAAATGCTAAGGAGTTAGAAAAAGAATTGCTGTATGCAATTTATGCTCCATTATTTTACCTGCCAAGTGACGGACTTGGTGGTAAATCTATTTACGATTTATGAAAGGATGAAACATTAGTTCTTGCTGCTAACATTTCAGAATGTTCAATAGAAGCAAAAGATAATAAAGTTACAGCAAATTTCAGAGGTTATATGAATTTCATATTTATGAAAGAATACAATCCTTTTGTAAAGAATGACTTTCTCCAATTCACAATTTTAATTGACAAGGAAGATATAACACCTGAAGGTACAAATTGATACTTACATTTTATAGATAAGTCTCAACAAGCTGGACCTGAATGTTGAGGTTTTCTTCAAGCTCATCTAAATGATTCAACTACATTATTCTATATAACTTATATAGGTTATGAACCCGACTTCAACAGTTATCCTCACAATTGACATAACTGAAAAGCAGCAGCATAGCTGCTTTTTTATTTATAAAACTAATATAAAAATTTATTTATAAATTTTTATATTATAATAATAAGCATGAGAAAAAATTGTACATTATTTATTGATACAACAAATAATTACTGTTACATAGCAGTAAGTTTTAGTTGTAAGATTTTGATGAAAGCTAAATTACCTGTTAATAAAAACGTAACTGACATTATTGTTGACACTATTCATAAAACATTAAAACAAGCCGGAGTTAAACCATTAGATTTAACACACATAGTATTAAATGTTGGGCCCGGAAGTTTTACTGGAGACAAAGTCGGCGTTACAGTAGCTAAAACATGAAAACTATTTGATCCGAGAATTGAAGTTATGACAATCAATAGTTTGTTGTTACAAACTAAGGATGGTACTGGTATTAGTGTTATTGATGCAAAAAGTAACAAACTATATTTAGCAGTTTATAAGAATGAAAAAGAATTAGTTAAACCATGTTTAATTGATAAGAAAGACTTAGCTAAATATAAAAGAAAATATCGTTCATTACCACTAGTTCAAGATCAAACTGACGATATGTATGATAACTTCTTAAAACATACAAAAAGTTTTAAGAAAGTGCAAGATATTAAATATCTTGAACCACTATATTTAAAAAATCCTATTCAATAAAATATATAATTTACAAATAAAAAAGATGAATTTAATTAAAGAACTAAAAGACCGTGGCATTATTAACAATGTCACTGATGAAAAAAAATTACAAGAAGCAATAGACAATAAGCTTGGTGTTTATATTGGTTTTGACCCAAGCTTTAGATCTTTGCATCTTGGTAATTACATTATGATTCATCTTCTTAATCTATTTGCTAAAGCAGGATTGCCAACATATGCTGTGCTTGGTGGTGCAACAGGAAGAATTGGTGACCCTTCTGGTAAAAAAGCTGAAAGATCTTTACTTGATTTAAAAGTATTGGATGCAAACATTGAAGCTGTAAGTAAACAACTTAAAACATTAGCTAATGTGAAAGAAGTTGTTAACAACTATGATATTTATAAAAATATCAGTTTGTTCACATTCTTAAGAAATGTAGGTAAATTAATCAATGTTAACTACTTGTTAGAAAAAGACATTATTAAAACAAGACTAGAATCGGGAATTAGTTTTGCTGAATTTAGTTACAACCTAATTCAAGGTTATGACTTTGTATGGCTATACAACTACAAAGGCGTAGCTATTCAATGTGGTGGTTCAGATCAATGAGGAAACATTACCACTGGTCTTGAAATGATTAGAAAAGTTAATGGCGATAAGGCTAAGGCCGTTGGTTTAACAATTAACTTACTAACAAAATCTGATGGAACTAAATTCGGTAAATCTGAAAAAGGTGCTATCTATTTGGATCCAACAATTACAAGCCCATATGAAATGTACCAATTCATTTTAAATCAAGCTGATGAAGATTTAAACAAGATGTTTAACTTCTTCTCAGATTTATCTACTGATGATATTAAAACATTGCTAGCTAAACACAATGAAAATAAAGGTGCAAGATTAGGACAAAAAACTTTAGCTCAAGAAATCATTACTAAGATTCATGGTAAAGATGCATATGATCAATGTTTAAAAATTTCAGATGCATTGTTCTATGGTAAATTTGATCAATTAACTCTAAGTGAACTTGATATCTGTGCTAAGCAATTTAATTTATTTAAAATTAATCAAGAAATGAATCTGGTTGATTTCCTAATCGAAAACAAGATTATCCAATCAAAACGTGTTTTTAGAGAATTATTGCAAGCTAAAACATTGCTAGTAAATAATATTGTTGTTGATAAAGAAGACTTTAAGTTAACAAACAAGTTAACGTATTTTGACAAATATACAATTATCAGAAAAGGCAAGAAGAATTATTTCATGTTAACATGAAAATAATTAGAAAGGAGTAATATGGCAAATATTTTCAAATCAATGATTTCTGGCATCATTGCTAGAAACATGAAGAAAAAACTAACTAACTGGACCATCAGTGAAGAAGATGTTACAGAAGTTTTAAAGCAAATCCGTATTGCTCTTTTAGACGCTGACGTTAATTTATTAGTTGTTAAAAACTTTATTAAGTCCGTTAGAGAAAAAGCTGTTGGTTATGTCATGGAAAAAGGGCAAGAACCTGACAAAGTTTTGCTTAGTATCGTTAAGGAAGAATTAGTGACTATTCTTGGTAAGAACCAAGAAGATCTTAAATTAGATGCTAAACAAACAAGAATTATGCTTGTTGGTTTAAATGGTGCTGGTAAGACAACAACTATCGCAAAAGTAGCTAACTGATTAAAGATTAAAAAAGAAAAGAAACCAATGTTGGTTGCACTTGACGTTTACCGTCCAGCTGCTATTGACCAACTTGATCAACTTGCACAAAAGATTAATGTTCCTTGTTACAAAGAACCTGGCAAAGATGTTATTGCAATAGCTGAACATGCTATGCATGAAGCAGAAAAAAATGGTAATGATGTTATCTTATTCGATACTGCTGGTCGCTTACAAACCAATGTCGAATTAATGAATGAATTAAAAAACATTAAGAAAGAAGTCAAACCACAAGAAATAATCTTAGTGGTTGATGCCATGGCAGGACAAGACATTATTAATGTTGCTAAAGAATTCCACGAAACACTTGACTTGACTGGTTTGATTATTACCAAATTAGACTCTGAAGCTAGAGCTGGTGCTGTTTTATCAATTACAAACTTACTTAACATACCTGTTAAGTTTACTGGTACAGGTGAAGCAATTGGTTCATTAGACATCTTCTATCCAGACCGTATGGCTGACCAAATCCTTGGTTTGGGTGACATTATGTCTTTAGCAGAAAAAGCTGCAGATAGAATGGATGAAAGCAGTGCTAAGAAATCATTCACTAGAATGATCTCTGGTAAATTTGATCTAGAAGACTTAATGACACAAATGGAACAAATTAGTCGTCTTGGTTCATTGGGAGGATTAATGAAAATGCTTCCAGGAAACTTAGCTAATAGAGTTAGTGAAGACGACATTAATAGTGCTGAACAAAAAATGATAGGTTGAAGAATTTTAATGTCTTCAATGACCAAAAAAGAAAGACGTAATCCTGCTTTATTTAAAAAACAACCTAATCGTAAGATTAGAGTTGTTAAAGGATCTGGCCGTAAACCAGATGAATTAAATAAAATGCTATCTCAATGAGAAAAAGCAAAGGTAAAAATGGACGAAATCGGACGCAAGATCAAGTCAGGTAAAAACCCATTAATGGATTTAATGAAAGGCGGTGGCATGAGATAATGGATTTTAGTAAATATTTACCTAAATATTTAATTATTAAAAATGTCTTTAATCTAGAAAACTCAACCACTCACCGTTATTTCATCTCTCAAGCAAAAGATTTAAATATGAAATATTTTGTCCATGACAAAATTAAATCTTGACACCCACTAATTATTAAAGATGGTAACAACTTCTATTATTTAAAAGGATTAAGGAAACAAGATTTTATGATTGCAACATTCTGCTTAAATAATGAATGTTTTGATCAAACTTATAACAATAATATCCTAGAAAATTATTTTGAAAAAAACTCATTTGAGATATAAAAAACTGCTACTTTGTAGCAGTTCTTTTTTGTTTTTTAAATAAATTTATTTTCTTATTTCCTAATCATAATAGTAAACTAATTAAGAACGATAAACATATGAATAAAATTAGAATTAATGGAATAAATTGATTTCCAAAAACAGTAAAGTTGTATCAATCGTGTGCTGTTGGCCCATCACCTGGCATAAATTTTAAGAAGACATCTAATGTATAAAAGATTTCATAACAACCAACAAATATTAAAGCAAACAAAGTTTGTGGTAATTTAATTGATTTCTTTTCATTGTCAAACAATAGAAATCCTACTACACCTAATAATGGATTGAATACATGGAAGATTAAATTAGAATTAACAAACAAGAAGGCTGGAGAATATTCTTGTTCCTTATTTGTTAATGCCATAGGCAATAAAAAGAATACAACAACTAGGAATGTTATTGTCGTACTAACAGTTGCGCTCAACTTAACAACACTAACTCAATTAGGTATTAGTTTTGTTTTATTTGCTAAAAGCAAGGCTTCATAAACAATCATGATAACTGCTGCGACAAATAAAAATAGATTAGATAATGTTGTAAAGTATTTTAACAACATCGCATATGGTGTGTTCATTGTTTGTGCATCAAACACCGCAATGCCTAATCCTATGATCGTCAATATAACAATCACAATATTAAAACATAAAGAGAATCATAATTTTTTCTTATTCATACGAGTATTATAAAACAAAAAAATATAGACAAATGTCTATATTTTTAAATGGTGCGGCGTGAGAGGCTCGAACTCCCGACCCTATGCTTGTAAGGCATATGCTCTCCCGGCTGAGCTAACGCCGCTTTAATGGTGACCTGTACGGGATTCAAACCCATGAATGCACGCGTGAAAGGCGTGTGTGTTAAGTCACTTCACCAACAGGCCAATATATGGCGGCCACCACAGGGTTCGAACCTGCGACCAACCGGTTAACAGCCGGTTGCTCTACCACTGAGCTAGGTGGCCACACGTAATATTAATGATACCATAAGATTATATATATTATTCATTTATTTTTAGTAAAATATTAATATATGAAAGATAAGATTTTAAGTGTTATCAAAGAAGTTGCTGCAAAGCAAAAAATTAACATTAAACTAGATGCTCAAACACTAGCTATAGATTTTAAAAAATTAGGAATTGATTCAATAAATGTCCTAGGTATTATTGTAGCAATTGAAGACAAAGTAGGTTTTAGATTAGATGATGCTGAATTAATGAAAATTAAAAACATCAATCAACTAATAGCTGCTTTTGAAGCAAAAGAAAATAAGGCATAAGCCTTATTTTTTTATTCATCCATGTACTTTAAATTGTTGAATGACAAACTCATTAAACTCCATTTGTTTTTTAAAAAACTCTAAAAATCATTTTGGTGGTGTTGAATCATCATAAGGGCCAGACACATTTATTTTGTGTGTTTTTTTGAATTGGTTTGTAGATTTTTCAATTTCAGAGATTGTCATACTTGTTGTTTTATTAAGCATATTATATACTCCGAATTTTCTTAATTATTGATAAACCTGCCGTTAAAATTTTTCTTCCATGTGTGGTTTTGGCAACATATTTATTTTTAAATAAATAAGGCTCTATTTTTTCTTCAATAAATTGAATTTCAAAATCAGTCATCTGACTAAGTGTTTTAATTCCTATTGTGCCTGTTGAACCTAAAAAACACATTAAATATTTCATATCATTTTTATTTAAACCATTTTCATAAATCCCTATTTGTTTGAAAATTTGTTTAATACTAATGTTTTGATCAAGAGTTTTAAAGTCAATAACACGAGACAATATTGTCAAAGCATTTCTAGGTATTCCTTTGGAATTTTGCGCAACTGACAATATTTCATCTTCAGATAATATGACATTAACTTTTTTAATAGCATTAGAAATAATGATCTTAATTTCATCTAAGCTGTAATCATCAAAATAAAATTGAATTCCAAATCTTTCTTCAAGAGGTTTTGGAATTTTAGTTAATGATGTTGTTGCACCAATCAAAGTAAATTTAGGCACTTTAATTCTTGTTGTCCGTGAATTGAAATCTTTACCTATGGTAATGTCCATAGAAAAATCTTCCATTAAAGAATAAAGCAGTTCAAAACAAGCTTTATTTATGCCGTGAATTTCATCAATAAAAATAACATCATTTTCATGAATAGTTAAAGCAAAATTATATACATCAAGATTTTTTTGAATTGTTGATCCTTGAATAATCTTAATATTTGCTTTTTGTTCTTTTGCAATTATAAAAGCAAGCGATGTTTTACCAGTTCCTGGTAGTCCATAAAATAAGCAATGATCTAATGGTTCATTGTGAATTGAACTTGCTTTTAAATATGTTTTTAAATTTTGTTTAAGAGTTTGTTTACCAACAAATTCTTTAAGGCTATTAGGCCTTAGGGACTGCAGCTTCATTCTTATTTGATATCAGTTTAATTGCCATAGCAACTACATCTGATGTCTCCATAGTGTTTTCTATAGCATTAGTTTCGCACAATCTGTTGATTGCAAAATTAATGTCTTCTTGGTTGTAGCCTAAAGTTTTTAAAACATTGATAACATCAGCGATGTTGTCATAGTTTTCAGCTTTATCTTTAACATAAAAGTCAGCTAAGTACTCTACTAATAAATAAGCATATTTTTTGCTAATACCCGGTAATTGTTCTAAAGCATCAGCATCTTTGTTTGATATAAGTTGCTTTAAAACATTTATGTCATTTTGTAAGAAGTTCATTGCTGACTTCGGACCAATTCCACTAATGTTTAAGCAATTCATGAAGAATTCTTTTTCTTCTCAATTTTTAAATCCATAAAAATCTTCTCTCAAAGAATTTTTATTTGATAAATATGTATATTTATACATGTACAATCTAATTGTTTTGCCAGCTTCAAATACATTTGGATTTGGGACAAAAACAAAATATCCTACATAATTATTTTCTATAACAATTGATTTTCTATAAATTGATACAATTTTTCCTACGATATACGAATACATTTTTCTTCTCCTACATATACCTTTACCTAAAAAATAAAAAATTTAGGATTTTTGTGTTCCTAAATCTTCCTAAGCATTGATTAAATCTTACAAAATAACGATTTTATTATTTTATTTTTTTACCAACTAAATAGTAATTTTGACCATCAAATTTAATCCCGTTTGCTTTTACCTGAACCAACTTGTGCTGCAAATTAATTGAACTATTAAAAACAACCTTAACAAACTCTGAACTATAACCATGCATTAATGGTGTTTTTGATCTTTCTACAATTACATCTAGTTTTTTATTAATTAATGATTTTAAATATCGTTTTTGACATTGTAATTTTAATGCTACAACTTTGTTGTATCTAGCTCTTGCAATTGTCGGATTGACATCTTTTTTATATTTGATGTCTGCAACCGTTCCTTTTCTACGTGAATATATAAAGACATTCATATTTGCAAAACAAATCTTTTTTAAATTTTTAATTGAATCTGCAAATTGTTCTTCTGTTTCATTTCCAAATGCAACAATGTAATCAGTTGTTAATGCAACATTGTGCATTTTGCTTCTTATATACCTACACAATTCTATAAAATCTTCTATTTTATATCGACGGTTCATTTCTTGCAAAACTTGATTGTTAGCAGATTGCAGACATAGGTGAATTTGGTTAGATCATCTATTTGGATTATTTGCTATCAAATCAATAATTTGTTTAGTAATCTGAAAAGGTTCAAGACTAGAAATTCTAACTCTGAAGTCGCCTTTTAACATATCAATATCTTTTAACAAATCATAAAAAGTGTAAGTACCATCTTTATATCCTGCAGTATTAACTCCAGTTAAGACAATTTCTTTATATCCTTGCTTGACATATTCAGATATTGCTTTCAAGACATGTTGATGTTTCATCGCTCTTTGATGACCACGGCAATATGGAATTAAGCAATAACTACAATAAAAATCACAACCATCTTGTATTTTTAGAAATGCTCTTGTATTATCTAAATGTTTAAAACAACCAAATTCCTCAAAAGTTTTAATGTCTTTTGAAATTTTATTAATTTGTTTTTTATCTTTTAGGTAATTTTCTAATAAATTAACAATCTTGTTTTTATCTTTACAACCAACAACTATATCTACTTTATTGTTTTTAAATCATTCCTTATTAACTTGACTAAAACATCCCATTACTATAACAATTGGATTTAGTTTTGCTTGTTTAGCCCTATTAATCATGTTTCTACTTTTAGCATCTGCTTTGTTTGTTACAGAACATGTATTAATTAAAATAATGTTGGCTTTATTAATATCGTCAACATGTTTGAAACCTTTTTGCACTAATTGATAGGTGATTGCATTTGTTTCAAATAGATTTACTTTACAACCTAGATTGATAGTAAAAAATGTTTTCATATCTAAATTATAGTAAATAAAAATAGGGCAATGCCCTATTGTTTACCTATGCTATCAGCTAGACCAGAAGTAGCAGTGGGTTTATCGTCTTTTGCTTTAGATGCCTTCTTTTGATCTTTCTCAATTTCTTTCTTTTTTGGAAGTTCTCCGTGTTTTCTACGATAGATATCAAGATCAATTTTATATCTAGCATATCGTTGCAAACCAATTGCTATTAATGTCAACACGCCTGTAACAACAATGTAAATTATTAATGGTCATGTTTGTTTATCTGGACCTGGTCAATAGAATAAATTGAACACAATTAAAAAGATAAAGTTGAAGATGATTGAACAAACAAAGACAATCATTGCTGCTAAATATCATCACAATCATTTTCTTTGAAAATGCACAGCCTTAGGCATTGTTGTTCTTGCTTCAATTCAAATGAAGAAACCACAAAGTATAAGAGCAATAATGTTACATACAATACATGGAACATATATTACCAATGTATTTTTTATATCGGTTTGACTAAATAAAATGTAAGTGATTGCACAACCTAACAACACAACAACATTGGCTGCTAAAAAGATGTATCACGTTGGTTTTTTGTCTAAGTCTGTTTTGTCTCTCAAAATTGGCATAATAAATATATTATTAAAAAATATTAAATAAATAATCAAAATATTTTTTTTAATATATAAAATATATTAACAAAAAAAATAAATTGGTAAATGGAGAATAAGAGATGAGTTTATTTGACAAGCTTTCAAATAAAACAATAAAAGAAATCAGAGCTTATGAAGTACTAGATTCAAGAGGTTTTCCTACTGTTGCGTGTAGTGTAACACTTTCTTGTGGTGCTAAAGGTAAAGCAATGGTTCCATCTGGAGCTTCGACAGGACAAAAAGAAGCACTTGAATTAAGAGATGGTGACAAAAAAAGATTTGGTGGCAAAGGCGTATTAAAAGCAATTAATAACATCAATAGAGTTATTGGTCCACAAATCATTGGAAAGAATGCAGCAAAACAACAAGAGCTTGATGACTTTATGATTAAGCTAGATGGCACACCTGGAAAAACTAATCTAGGTGCTAATGCAATTCTTGCAGTATCTATGGCAATTGCTAAAGCATCTGCAAATGCTAACAAAATGCCACTTTATGCTTACATTAGAAGTTTAATTAAAGAATGTAAAGAGAATGAAGAATATATTCTTCCTGTACCAATGTTAAATGTTATCAATGGTGGTGCCCATGCTGACAACACAATTGATTTCCAAGAATTTATGTTTATGCCTGTTGGGGCAAAAAACACTCGTGAAGCTGTGCAAATTGCTAGTGAATGTTTTCATGCTCTAGGAAAATTACTTAAGGCTAAAGGCTTCAACACATCTAAAGGTGATGAAGGTGGTTATGCACCATTATTAAAATCTGCAGAAGAAGCTTTAGACGTTATGGTTGAAGCCATTAAAGCTGCTGGTTATAAACCAGGAGTAAACCAACAAGTGGCTATTGCTTTAGATTGTGCTGCAAGTGAAATGTATGATGAAGCAACTAAAAAATATACATTTAAAAAAGCGGTTGATGCTAAATTAATTGCTAAAGATAAGGCAACATTAACATCAGATCAAATGATTAATTATTTAATTGAACTTACAAAGAAATATCCAATCATTAGTATTGAAGATGGTTTAGCTGAAACTGATTGAGAAGGTTTTTCTAAACTTACAGCTTTAATTGGAAATAAAGTTCAAATTGTTGGTGATGATTTGTATTGTACAAATCCAAATTTAACACAAGAAGGTTTAACTAAAAAAGCAACAAATGCTGTACTAATTAAGCTAAACCAAATTGGTACATTGTCTGAAACTATTAAAACAATTCAATTAGCAAGACACTCAGGTTGAGCTGCTGTTGTTAGTCACCGTAGCGGCGAAACAGAAGACACATTTATTGCAGACTTAGCCGTTGCTTTAAACTGTGGTCAAATTAAAACAGGTAGTATGTCCAGATCTGAAAGGATCTGCAAATATAACCGTCTAATGGAAATTGAAGATGAATTATCATTAAGAGGGGTTTATGAAGGAATTAAGACCTTCAAAAACTTAGGAGGTAATAATGAAACTAAATAATAAAAAGAAATTTGCCATCATTTGCTCTGGCGGTTCAGCTCCAGGTATGGCAACCTGTGTTATTTCTTTTGTTAAGAAATGCATGTCTGAAGGTGTAACACCAATTGCTTTTGCCAATGGTTTTGAAGGATTACATGATAATCAAATAGTTACATTGTCAAATAATTTTGGTTTGAACTTCTTGGACGATGGTTCTGCATTAATTGGAACTAGTAGATGCTCAAAATTTAGAGAAGATACAAAATATCGTAAACACTGTGTTGAAGTTTTAAAAAGACATGGTATTGATGCTTTAATTGTTGTTGGTGGAGAAGGAAGTTATAAAGGCGCTTTAGATCTAGCTAAGCTAGGTGTAAAGGTTATTACAATTCCAGCTACAATTGACAATGATATTCCTTCAACATCTTATACAGTTGGATTTGATACATGTTTAAATACTGTATGTCGTGTTGTTAGTGAAGTAAATGATGTATTTGTTTCACATCATGGTATTGCTCTAATTGAACTAATGGGAAAGGGTTGTCCTGATGTGACTGTTAGATCTGCTATTGCAAACAATGCAACCTACATGGTTACTAAATATTCTAAGTTAAAACCTGAAGGTTTCCTAAAGGTTGCTAAAGCAGCTTTTGCTAAAGGAAAACCAAATGTTACTTTCCTAGTTACTGAAAAACTTTATCCTAGTGAGGGTGATAAGAGTTTAAAAGCAATTGCTAAATGGCTTGAAAAAGAAACAGGCTGTTTTACAAGACATGTAGTTGTTGGTTACATTCAACGTGGTGGTAGACCATCAGCTCGTGATCGTTTACTAGCTAACTATATGGTAAACATTGCTGTAGACCAACTTTTAGATGGCAAATATAACAAAGCAATTTGTCGTAAAGCAAGAAAAACAACATCTATGGATTTGACTAAAGCTGTTGCCATGAAAAGAAAGAGTGGAAACAGACCTCTTGTTTCTATCTTTAACAAAATAAATCAAGAATAGTTATAAATAATGTAATTATTTATAAAAGAAGTAAAATATAAGTATGGAGATATAAAAAATGAAAACACAAGTAATTTGTACTATTGGGCCAAGTTGTAACAACCCAAAAATGATGAAAAAAATGGCTGATGTTGGTATGAAATGTGCCAGAATCAACCTATCACACGGAGATTTTAGCTTCTACAAAAAAGTAGCTGACAATCTTAAAAAAGTGCCTGGTTATAAGATTCCTCTTATGACAGATACTAAAGGACCTGAAATTAGAGTATGTGAATTAAAGAAACCATTACTAATTAAGTCTGGTTCTACTGTAACAATTCTAACAAAATGTTTTAAGACTCCAAACAAGCCTAATACATTCTGCGTTTACGATTCAACTAAGAAATACAATATGGCAAAAGACCTTAAGAAAGGTTACCGTATTGCAGTTGATGATGGAAAACTATATTTAAGAACTGTAGCTGTTGATGTTAATAAAGGTATTATTACTGCTAAAGCAATGAATACTCACACTTTATTAACTAACAAGAGAATTAATTTACCTGACTCTTCATACTCAATGCCTTTCTTATCACAAAGAGACATTCAAAATATGAAAGAATCAGTTCAAATCGGAGCTAAATATATTGCTTTAAGTTTCGTATGTAATGTTCAAAACATTAAAGATGCACGTAAAGTAATTGTTAAAGCTGGTGGAAAGAATGTTAAAGTTTACTCTAAGATTGAAACTCAAGATGCTCTAAACAACCTTGAATCAATCGTTAAAGAAGCTGATGGTATTTTAGTAGCTAGAGGTGACTTAGCACTTGAAACTCCATACTATGAAGTTCCATACTGAGAAACTAAGATTATCAAAATGTGTAAGAAATACCGTAAACCAGTTGTTGTATGTACACAAATGCTAGACTCTCTAGAAAGAAATGTACACCCAACAAGAGCAGAAGTAACAGACGTTTACTATGCTGCTTCTATGGGAGCTGACGGAACACTATTATCTGGTGAAACAGCAAGTGGTGTAGATCCAGTTAACGCAGTTAAAACAATGCAAGCAATTATTGATGCTGCAACTAAAAGACCAATAACAAAATAAGGAGACCCCCAATGGCCGAGATCGTTCATGCCAAGGATTTAAGACCTGGCAATACTTTCTTAAATGGCGGTAACTTATATGAAGTAATTGAAAACTACTTCAATAAGACTGCTATGCGTGAAGGTATTGTTAAATGTAAAGTTAGAAACCTACGTACAGGTTCAATTACCATCGATGTTTTAACTGGTGGTAAATTTGAAAAAGTGTTAGTTGAAAATGTAAAAATGAGTTTTAGCTATGTTGATGGCTCAAACTATGTTTTTATGGATAACACAACATTTGAAACCGTAGAAATTCCAGAAGTTAGAATTCAATCAATGAAAAACTTCTTGATTGAAGGAATTGAAGTTTCTATTTTAAAATATGGAGAAGAAATCTTAGGTATAAGATTACCAGATCAAATCACATGCGATTTGATTGACTGTGAAGAAGCTGTGCAAGGTAATACTGTTAAAGCTATTATGAAAAAAGCACACATCTCTACAGGGTTAGAAGTACAAGTTCCTCAATTTGTTAGACCAACAGATCGTATTATTATCCGTACTTCTGATGGTACCTATGTAGGTAGAGAAACTAAATAATGACAAAGACTACGCAAATTAAAAACTTTGATCTAGAAAATGGTTTAGGAAAAATTTCATTTAGTCCTGAACTAATTACTAGTATCATTAAAAAAGTTTTGTCTTCATATCAAGGATATGAGTATCTAGCTCATACCATTGAAACTGTTGACAGTAACTATTATGAAGTTTCAATTTGCATTAAGACTCCAAGCAAGGATCTTAACTATAAAGAAATTGATAAATTACAAAAAGAATTGTTGCTTGTAATAAAACAATCACTAAGTTTAACTTGTGTAGTCATTATCAATATTAGCAATGGAAAATAATAAAACGCAATGACAAAAAAGAGTAGATACTACTCAATATCTTTATTCTAGTTTGGTTAAGAACCTAAAAGGTGATGAACTTAAAACTGATTTTTTCAATGCTGATAACTATAACTTTGATGCAAACCAATTAAAGCTATTAGAATACTATGCTGAACATCAAGAAGAAATAGTAAAACTGTTTTCTGATAATCTTGGCCAAAACTGAACTTGACAAAGAATTCCAGTTATGGCTCAAGCAATTTTAATTGTTTGTTATTGCGAAGTTAAAGTGTTAAACACACCTGTTGCTGTTGCAATTGACCAAGCATTAATTACTGCCGATAAATATGGACAAATTGATAACAAAAAATTTATCAATGCCATATTAGACAAAGTATTGAAGAAAATATAATTTGTGTTATTTTTTTACTTTATATATATAAATATATAAATATTTTTTTAAATTATATTTATAAAAAAGAGATATTATTATAGTGATGAAAAAGAGAAAAACCAAAGCACTAATTAATCTGTTGCCTACAATGGCAATGTCAGTTTTGGCTATTGGTTCTATTACTATCACTCTATCTTCTTGTAAGAATGATGACCCTGAGCCACCCGTTCCTCCACAACCAACCGAGCAAGTTACCATAACATTTGATGCTGGTGAAGGATGAATTGAAGGAAGTGGTCCATCAGTTCATACCACAACATTAACTGTTAATAAGGACACTACATGGCCTCAAATTGAGAACACATATGAAGCATATCTAGATCAATATCATCCTTTTAGGTGTTGATCTCTTTACGAAGGCGGAGCAGAGATTCCTCCATCTTGAGCTTTCAGTGTTGATACTCATATATATGCTGTGTATTGAGAACACGAACATGATTATAGTATTTATGGTGTTGATGAAACAAAACATAAAGTGTATGTTGAATGTGCTATTTGTCATGACAGACGTTATTTAACAGATGAAGAATTAAAAGACGATCAATTTAAGAATAAATTGCTAGTCAAAAGAAAAGAAGGGGAAAAATTCACCTGAGAATTAACATCTAATTCTTTACAACAAGAAATTGAAAAACCATTACGTATTGATGACAAACTAGTTTCAACTATATACCTAATGAATGGTGCATATTCAATTGGTGGTTATATTAGTGGTGGAACAGTTATTGCTAATTTATATGGTGTAACTACTGAAGAGCATGAAATGTTGGCAACTATTAATTGTTGTATTGGCAACCCAATTTCGATGCTTGGTATAGAACTTCATATTAATAATGCATACATGCTTGGTGCAACTGAAAATATTGGTCGAGCTTTCTACTTTGGTTTGCAACCAGATGC
>JAGHUK010000016.1 GCA_018064845.1 Candidatus Hennigella equi
ACTTGCTAAACTAGCAGTTGTTAGGATTGTTAATGGCGCAATAGTGCTTAATAATAAAGTTCTAGCTTTCATAATAGTAATATTATAAATAATTAAAAAAAGAGCTACAAGCTCTTTTTTTCTTGTTTTATTATTTTTCTTTTTTTCATTTGGTCTTTTTCAGCCTTTATTTCAGCAAGAACTCTTTCTCTTTCTTTTTCTCTCTCAAACTCTTCACGTCTTATTCTTTCATCAGCTGCTTTTACAATAGCTTTGAATTCTCTTTCTCTTTCTGCTTGTATCGCAAAAGAAGATCTTTGTGATGTTCTTTCAGCATGATAAACAATTGCTCCAAAGATAGTTTTAATAATAAATAAGATACCTAAAATGCAAATTGGTATGGCAAATAAAACAGTTAAGATGATTTGAGCAGTTGCATTTGGAATAAGCATTAGTAAAAGTCATACAACTGTTAATACTGCTGTTCAAATGAAACAAATTAATCCACCCTTTAATTGGGCCTTGCCATTGTCTAAACTATATTCAAACATAATTTTCTCCTATTAAAATTATATTTTAATTACTTAATTTTCACAAAGCATTTAATACTTCAACCATGCTTAGTGTATCAAGTTTACAGTATTCAAGCATACCATGTCTTGTTTCTTCTAATTGTTTACCTGACATATTAATCATTTTAGGAAACATTGCTAATGCTTGTCCACCATTATGAATTAATGGTAATTGCTTATAAGCTTGTTCCATTTGAGGACACATTGCTGGCATAACGAACTTAATTGAGTTAGAACCATTTTGTTTAACACTATAGAAACAACAATCTCTAAATGGAATAAGTAAATCTACCATATTGTCATGAATGTTTAATAGATGTTGCGCTAGATCAGGGAAACGTTGAGCTAAATGTTTTAAGACAGTTTTTTCAAATGTCATATTAAATGACATTGATGTAACATCTAGTGGAATATCTTGACATAATTGTTTAGCAAGTTCATATTCACTATCTAATTTTGTTCCTAAAAATTCTTTATGTTTAACTTCACCACATGGTTTGTCTTGAATATGAAGTGAATATTGGAATGGGATTTGTTGGTAGCATCCCGCACCATCAAACGGAGGCACTGCTTCATTTATTGTTTCAAAGTCTAAATGATAGATTGGGAATTTAAGTGATTGGAAGAAATGTCTAATTAAATCCTTATTAACATATGGTTTCTTATCTTTAGATAAGTGTGTTTGCATTTGAATTTGTTGATAAGGTGTAATTTTAACTTTAAATTCAGACAATCTTTCCTTATTGTCTAATACATTTTGGAAAGTAATTATTCCGTTTTCAATCATTGTATGTGCTTTTGATTTTCACATTCCACACAAATTTAAAACACAAGGATTTGGTAAATCACGATGACAGAATTCATAGAAATCACATGACTTATCACAACTGCCATAAGCAGGAAGTTTAGATAATTTACGCATTAAAGCAATGTTACTAGCAATTAATTCATATTCATCTGCAAATCATTCTTGAACTTTTTCTTTATTCTTAAGTTCATCATGGATTGCATTTAATTGATATGGTGTTAACATTTGTTTAACATCAATTTCACCTTGTCTTATATAGTTAGGATTTAAATGTAAGATAAAACAATTTTTGATTTCTAATCCACATAATTCAAGAACATATTTTTGAAAAGCAACGTCAGCTGTATATTCTGCTAAATGCTTATAAGCATCTGT
>JAGHUK010000022.1 GCA_018064845.1 Candidatus Hennigella equi
ATTGAAAAGAAGCATCCACCAAAAAGAATAAGAGTAAATAGAGTCCGTAACCAACAAGATATGGATGACTAATAAATCCCTATAGGGATTTATTTTTTTATATTTATAATTAAGAATATGAGTTTTGAAACCTGAGCTTTAATTGTCAATTCAACTATTTTAGCCATTGTCATTCTTGGCACTGGGCTTTTAATATGAAGACTAAAACTAGGTAGTAAAAACAAGGTTTTACTTTTTATCTTATTCATTTTTTACTGGATGGCTCCATTAATGACTAGAGAATATACTGGTCAAATGCACATTCACCAAGGAATAGGTGATGGTGGTAGTTTGTTATGGATACCATTAACAATTTATGGTTTAGTAGGTTTGGCATGAAGACCACTAACTGATGTTCTTTCGTTTAATATGCAATCAAGAAAGAATGTTATCTTCATGTCACTAGCAATTCAACTTCTGACATTATGACCAATGTTTGTTTGGCCACAATTATTTATTTGTAACATTATTCAATCTATTGGGACTGGCGTTGGTGCATCAGGTATAGGTTTATTTAACTTAATGTTCTCAGAACAAGAACATAAAAGAAAAATCTTTACAACTGTATCAATTTTGGTTTTACCAATTCTAATTGCAGAATTTATAACTTCATGCATTGAAGCTGTATTGTGTGGTCTTGTTCCTGAACACGGTCCAAGGTTTGATCCAGAACCAACAATCTATTTGGATTATTTAAAGTGATTATGATTATTGGCTATTGTGTTTATTGTTGTTTCTTTTGTAATAACTATTTTCATTAAAGAAGATAGAAAAACATTATTCCATAATCTTGCTACAAAAGAACCAGTAAAAAATCATCACGATATATCTGTTGTTGTGTTAGTATGTTTAGCTGCCGTGTGCTTTGGGTTTGTACGTTGAGTTGTTTCAGGGCCTAGTTCAGTAACGCAATTAATTTATATTGCTTTTGCCTTTGATATTCCTCAACCTAATGCTATTTATCCACCAGAGGTTATTGAAGGAGTAAAATTCTTTGAAGGATATTTATCCTTAGTATTTGCAATTGGGCAATTGATAGGAGCTATTATAGCTGCAGCTTTCCTATCAAGACATCAAAATAAGATGAAATGAATTTTGATTCTAATTGGTGCATTATGTTGATGAGCTAATTTAATAGTTAATATTAATATCATCAATGTTCCAGTATTCTTTAGTACTAACTTATTAATGGGATTAGGATATGGTTTAATGTATCCAGTATTCATTGGTATCATGTTGAATAAGTATTTTACAAATAGTAGTATTGTTACACCTATTGGTTTATATAACACAAGTTTAGCGTTTGGTATTACATGTGGATCTGCTTTTAATAACATCATTAAAGGTGATATATATGATTTCCACTATACTGAATCTACATCACACATTGCAGCCTTTGATCGTGATAACACATTAGTTAATAGTGTAACTATTGGTGTAGTGTTACTAATGTTAATATTCTTTGTAGCATCTTACGTTATTCATGTCAAACACCCACCAATTAAAGGTAAATCAAACATAAGATTTAATACTAGTGGAGAAATGGAGATATAGAAGATGAAAAAACGTTGATTATTATTACCAATTGCAGCATCATATTGTTTGATGCCATTAGTTAGTTGTGGCTCAAAACAAGATACTTTTCCATATAACCAATTATTAAGTTCATATCAAAAAATGTTATGTGAAACAATTAACACAAGTGATTACGAAGGAAAGACGGCACAAGACATAATTGATCAAGAATTAAATATTGAGCATGAAACAAAGTTTAAAAAAGAGTTTGATGCCTTCTATTTTAAAAATATTAATTATGAGGATGAAGATATGGCATTATGAGCTGTTCATCAACATATAGTTAGAACATTACAAATAGCAATTCTAGCCTACAAAAATAATGATCCAGCATTAATGGATATAGCTAATAGGCTAACAGGTTTTTGATTGTGCCATGATTTTAAGAACCCAAACTGATGATTTAATCAAATTGGTGTGCCAAGAGATTTTAGTAATTTAGCAATCTTTGTTATTAACAACCTTCCATCTGATCAACAACAATGTATGATGGAATGAATCAGACATGGTTCATTAAAATATAATCCTGAAACACTTGATGAAACAGGAACAAACATGTTCTGAGCAGGTGACATCACATTAAAAGCAGGATTATTAGCTAAAGATAAAAGTGAAATTGATCTAATGTTTCAAAAAGTTGGTGATGAAATAAAACTTGATAAAGATGAAGGTTTTCAATCTGATGGAAGTTACTTTCAACATGGACACCAATTATATACAGGAGGTTATGGACGACAAGGTGCATTGCTATTAGCAAGAATTGCTTCTGCCTTTGTTGATTCTGATATTAAATTAGATGAAAACAAATTGAAAATAATTATGTCTTTTGTTTTGGATGGTGTTAAATATTTTACACACAAGAATAACTTCAATTGACAATGTATGGGTAGAACATTTGTGCGTAAACAAGCAACACAATTTAATGGCGGAACAACTGACCTTGGAGATATAAGTGAATTAAGATATTTTGCTCAACTTCCTAATTGCCCAAGAAAAGATGAACTATTAGAATTATTGAAGAATTGAGAAAAAGGTGAAGCATCGTTTGAAGGAATTAGATATTTTAAACGTTCTAGATTTTTAGCTTCATGTATTGACGGAGTTTATATTGGATTTAAAGGTACTAAGGGCGATTTAATTAATTGTGAAATTGCAAATAATGAAAATATCTTGTCGCACAATTTAACGTTTGGTGTTAACACTTGTGTTATGCAAGATGGTAATGAATATGCTGACATCTCACCATTATGAAATTATTCTGAAATGCCTGGAACTAGTACATATTCCGAAACTGATGATGAATTAATGCTGTATGATAATGAAGCTTTTAAGCATACTAAAACTGGTTTCTTTTATGCAGGCACAATTGGAGAAGAAGCACATCCTGATTATGCATGTATTTCACAATCAACTTGACATGAACATATTTGACCGAGTGTTACACAATATCAAATAACAGGCTTTGCTACTCCATATGGTTTGGTTGTTTTGGGAAATAATGTTCATAATGAATATCATGAACTAACAACAACTATACAACAATGCTTAAAAGGGAATAAAAATGTTACCAAATCAGAAGATCAAAAACACGTTACACACGGTAATGTTGTTTACTCAAATATTGAAGACGATGAGAATTCTAAATTAAGCGAAAATATTGTGACTCGTGGAGGTAAAGAATGATCTTGACACCGAAACAATCGTTCATATGACCCAAGCGATGTTCCTGAAAATACCCAAGTTCTAACAATTAAAATAGCTAATTCAAATAGTCCAAAATATGCATATGCCATTCAACCAAAAACACAATTTGATTCAGTTGGCACATTTAAAGTTGCAAATAATGACGAGAATGCTCAAGCTATTTTGTTACCAAACGGCGAAATTCTATGTATGTTCTTAAAAGATTATGAATTTACTTATAGTGACATACACTGCAAAGGGAAGCAAGGTCAAGTTCTTATATTTCCAGAAGAAAAATAGGCATTAGCCTATTTTTTCATCGAACACTGTTGCTTTAACAAGTGGTCTCTTATTTTTGTTCTTTCAAATAAAGAATGTAATTGTGTTTTCAGCAATCTTCCTAATTGTTTGGTTAGTGATTGGTTGATGAGATTGTTGCATTTCTCTTTCAATGTTTTCTTTAATTGAATAGCAAATCTTTTTAATTAATCCCATGCTTGCATTAGCATAGAAGCAACCTCTAGTGATTAATACTGGTAAACCAATAATCTTCTTTGCTCTACGATCAATAACTATAGTTGCGTTGAACACACCATCAGTACCAAGAATTCTTCTTGCTCCTAATACTTTAGAGTTATCTTCATTAATCTTTTTACCATCAACATAAACTTCTTTAGTATCTACAAAGACATCAGTTACTTCTAGTTCATGATTAATCAAGTGAACCTTTTGTCCATTAGACAATTGAATATATCTTTCTGGTTCAATACCTAAAAATTCTACATTTTGTTCCATTGCAGATAACATTTTATATTCACCATGGATTGGGACAATATATTTAGGCGCAACTAATTTAATCATTAATTCAAGTTCAGTTTGAGTGGCGTGACCCGAAGCATGTAATTTACATGTTGAAGAGTTTTGAACAACTTTAACACCACACTTATATAGTTTATTAACAAGTTCTTCTACAGAAGCAAAGTTTCCTGGAATTGGGTTTGAACTAAATAAGATAGTATCGCTTGGTTTTAAAATAACATGAGGATATTTTCCTGCTGTCATCATACTTAAAGCGGCAGTAGGTTCACCTTGAGAACCAGTAAGAATTATTACTAATTCTTGATCTGGTGTGTTTTTAATATCACATGGTTCAACGAAGTCTGTTTTAAAAGTTTTTAATAAACCTGTATTAATAGATGTTCTAATGTTGTCATCCATTGTTTTACCAATAATACAAATACGTTTATTTAAGTTGATTGCAATTTCAATGATGTTTTGAATTCTACGTAAGTTAGACGCAAATGTAGTAATGAAAACTCTACCAGGAGCTTTTGAAATTTGTCTTCTAATTTCATCAAGTACATATTTTTCTGAAGTAGAGAAACCTTGAGCTTCAGCGTTTGTTGTTTCACATAATAGTAAATCAACGCCACGTTTAGCAACTTCACAGATTTTATGAATATCTGTTTGTTCCATTTTATTTGAAAAGTCAAATCTAAAGTCACCGCAAGTAACTACATTACCATTAGGTGTTTGTAAACAAACACCAAAACATAATGGAATTGAGTGGCACACTCTAAAGAAATCGATTTTAAAGTGTTTAGATTCAATCTTTAGATCATCCTTAAGTTCTACAAATTTTTCAATCTTTGCATCAGGATGTTCCTTCATTTTTCTTTTTAAAATATTTTGTACCAACAAACTTCCATATATCACTGGAATCTTAACAGTTTTTAATAAGAATGGAACACCACCAATGTGGTCTTCGTGAGCGTGAGTAATAATTAAGCCTTTAATCTTATTTTGGTTTTCAACCAAATAATCAAAAGGACAAATTACTGATGTAACACCAGGTAATTCATTTTCATCACTAAATTTATTACCACAATCGATAATGAATAATTCATCGTCATATTCCACGATGTACATATTCTTACCAATTTCTTCAATTCCACCAAGAGCAAATACTGTTGTTGGTTTTTTATTTAAGTCTGGCATATATGCCTCCTAATATACTATTAGAGATTTATCTTCATCTAGATATTTGTGTTTCTTATCAATGCGTTGGTAATATAAGATTCCAGATAAATGATCTATCTCATGTTGTAAACAGATAGCGAATAATCCTTCAGCATTAATTGTGACAGGTTTGTTATCATTTAACATGTCAAGAGCTTTGACTCTTACTTTGTTAAATCTTTTAACATGACCAGGATGATCTTTTGATACAGATAAACATCCTTCCCCATCTTTTAGGTAACAACATGCAACACTTGTAGCTACAATTTCAGGGTTAGCTAATAAGTGACGGTGTTCCTTGCCATATTGATCACTAAAGTGAATATAGATGATTTTCTTGTCACATCCCACTTGGGGTGCAGCAACGGCAATTCCAGCACGGATGTCAAATTCACTATCTCTGTTTTCATAACAAGCATCAATATAGCTAACCATGCGGTTAACCAATAATGAATCTTTACTATTAAGAGGAAATGTTACATCCTTACACTTTTTAGATAAAAACTCATTGCTATCTTCTAATATTCAATTAGAAGAAGGTTTAAGATCTTGTAATTTAAACATTAATGGTATTATATTATATAAAGTATATTTTTTATGGTTATTTAATATAATTATTAAAGACGTATCTTTAATAATAAATTGGGGGAAACTATGACTATTGAAGAATTTGCAACGAAAGTTAAACAAATTCGTAGCAAGAACGGAACTAAATTAATGTGCTTACAAGAAGCACAATCTGGTTTTGGATATGTATCAAAAGAAGCAATGAAAATAATTGCTGATGAATTTGATACAACAACTAGTGAAATTTATTCTATTGCTACTTTCTATTCACAATTCACATTTGTGAAAAAAGGAAAGTACGTTATTACGGTTTGTTTAGGAACAGCATGTTATGTTAAGGGTTCAGCTAAGGTTTTGGAAAAGTTTGAACAAATCCTTGGTATTAAACTAGGACAAACAACAGATGACGGTATGTTTACACTAGCTTCAGCTAGATGTGTTGGTTGTTGCGGTTTAGCACCAGTAACAATGATTAATGGAAAGGTGTTTACAATTACACCTGATCAAGTTCAAGAAACTATTGACGCGATTATTGAACATGATAAGAAACAAAATGGAGGCAACAAGTAATTATGGCTTTAACAATTAAAGACTTAGAGGCTATAAAAGCAAAGTTAGCCAAAAGAATAAATGACCGTAAGGCAGGATTAGCTAAGGCAGAACAAACTGGAAAGAAACAAATTCTAGTTTGTGCTTCTACAGGTTGTTTAAGTAATAAAGCAATTGAAGTAACTGAAGCTTTTGAAAAGAGTGTAAGACTTCACAATTTGAGTGATAAAGTAGAAGTAAGTAAAACAGGATGTCATGGTCTTTGTTCACAAGGACCAGTTGTACTTGTTTACCCTGAAGGTATTTTCTACCGTAAGGTAAAACCTACTGATGTTGTAAGAATAGTAGAAGAACATTTAATTGAAGGTAATCCTGTAAAAGAATTAATTTGACCTAACCAATTAGATGAAAAGAAAAACATTATCCCTCTAAATAAAACTCATTTCTATAAACATCAAGTAAAAATAGCACTTAAGAATGCTGGAGTTATTGACCCAGAAAATATTGATGAATATATTGCATGTGATGGATACTTTGCATTAAACAAGGTATTAACATCAATGAGTCAAGACGATGTAATTAAACTAATTACAGATTCACAATTACGTGGCCGTGGTGGTGGTGGTTTCCCAACAGGACTAAAATGATCATTAACAAAGAAATCAGTAAACAAGAAGAAATATGTTTGCTGTAATGCTGATGAAGGTGACCCAGGTGCTTTCATGGATAGATCAATCCTTGAAGCAGATCCACATTCTATAATTGAAGCAATGGCTATCGCTGCTTATGCCGTTGGAGCTGATGAAGGTTTCATTTATGTAAGAGCAGAATATCCAATCGCTGTACAAAGATTAGAAACAGCAATTGCTCAAGCTAAGAAATATGGTTTCTTAGGTAACCACATCTTTGGAACAAACTTTAATTTTAAACTTTCATTAAGATTAGGTTCTGGTGCATTCGTTTGTGGTGAAGAAACAGCATTAATGACATCAGTTGAAGGTAATAGAGGTGAACCAAGACCAAGACCTCCATTCCCTGCAGTTAAAGGTTTATTTGGTAAACCAACATTATTAAATAACGTTGAAACATACGCAAACATTACAAGAATTATTTTAAATGGTCCACAATGATTCACAAAGATTGGTACAGAAAAATCTAAGGGAACAAAAGTGTTTGCTGTTGGTGGTAAGATCAACAACACAGGACTTATTGAAGTACCAATGGGTACAACATTAAGAACAATTATCTACGATATTTGTGGTGGTGTTCCTAATGAAAAAGAATTTAAAGCTGCACAAACAGGTGGTCCATCTGGTGGATGTATTCCAGCTAAATTACTAGACACTCCAATTGATTATGAAAACTTAACAGCAATTGGATCAATGATGGGTTCTGGCGGATTAATTGTTATGGATGAAGACAACTGTATGGTTGACATCTGCAAATTCTACATGGAATTCTGTGTAGAAGAATCTTGTGGTAAATGTGTACCATGTAGAATTGGTAATAAGAGATTACTTGAATTACTAACTAAGTTTACTGAAGGTAAAGCAAAAGAATCTGATATTGCTAAACTTGAAGAATTATCTGCTCACATTAAAGCAACATCAGCTTGTGGTTTAGGGCAATCATCTCCAAACCCAATTCTTTCAACTCTTAAATATTTTAGAGACGAATATATTGCTCATACAAAAGGACAATGTCCTGCTGGTGCATGTAAGTCATTAACTGGTTACTATATTGATCCAGCTAAATGTAAAGGATGTTCTAGCTGTGCTAGAAACTGTCCAGTACAAGCCATTTCTGGAACAATTGGTAAACCATTTAAGATTGACCAAGTTAAATGTATTAAATGTGGTGCTTGTGCTAGAAACTGTCGTTTCCAAGCAATATCTAAGAAATAAGGAGGAATGTTATGTCTAAGAAATTAATTAATTTAACAATTGATGGCATAAAGGTTCAAGTTGAAGAAGGTTCAACTATTCTTGAAGCTGCTAGAGCTAATGGAATCACTATTCCTACTTTATGTTATTTAAAAGATTTAAACCCAATCGGTGCATGCCGAATGTGTTTAGTTGAAGCAACAGGAGCTAGAGGTTTAGTTGCTGCTTGTGTTTATCCAGTTGCCGAAGGCATGGAAGTCATTACTAACTCTTTAAAAGTTATTAATGCAAGAAAGAAAAATCTTGAACTATTAATGTCTAACCACAGAAAAGATTGTTCTGATTGTTTGAAATCACACTTCTGTAAATTAAGAGAATATGCAGAAACATATCGTATTGATGACCATGCTTTTGATGGTGAAAAACATTCACACACTCCAGACATGTCTTCACCTTGCATTATTAGAGATCCAAGCAAATGTATTTTATGTAAGAAATGTATTGCTGTTTGTGAAAAACAACAAGATGTTGGTGTTATTCATGCAAATGATAGAGGATTTAAAACATACATCGGCTGTGCTTTCGATGAAAAGATGGATAAAACAGCTTGTGTAGGTTGTGGTCAATGTACATTGGTTTGTCCAACTGGTGCATTAACTGAAAAAACAAGTTATGACGAAGTATTTGAAAAACTTAATGATCCAAACTATGTAGTTGTTTGTTCTCCAGCTCCATCTGTTAGAGTTACGCTAGGCGAAGAATTTGGCTTACCAATTGGAACAGATGTGGAAGGCAAAATGATTACTGCTTTAAGACGTTTAGGATTTAAATACATCTTCGACGTAGACTTTGCAGCCGACTTAACAATTATGGAAGAAGGACACGAATTCCTTGACCGTTTAAATAATGGTGGTAAACTTCCATTAATTACAAGTTGTTCTCCAGGTTGAATAAATTACTGTACTGCATATTATCCAGAATTTATTCCAAACTTATCAACTGCAAAATCACCTATGCAAATGCAAGGTGCTATCACAAAAACATATTGAGCACAAAAAATGGGCATTGATCCAAAGAAGATCTTTACTGTTCATGTTATGCCATGTACAGCAAAGAAATCTGAAATTCAATATGGTTGTGATGCCTTAAAAGGCATGAGAGACACTGATGCAGTTCTAACAGTTAGATCATTAGCTAAAATGATTAGAGCAATGGGCATCAACTTCCCTAAACTTCATGATGGTAAATTTGATGATATCATTGGGGAATCAACAGGTGCTGGTGTAATCTTTGGAGCATCTGGTGGTGTAATGGAAGCAGCATTAAGAACTGTTGCTGACGTAGTCACTGGTGAAGATCTAAAAGAAATTGAATATAAGAAAGTTCGTGGAATTAAGAGTATTAAGGAAGCAACATTAAACCTTAAAGGTAAAGAAGTTAAGGTATGTGCTGTATCTGGACTTGCAAATGCTAGACAAGTGTTAGAAGATGTTAAGTCCGGAAAGAAACAATACCATTTCATTGAAATAATGTGTTGTCCAGGTGGATGTGTTAATGGTGGTGGAACACCTTATGTTGATTATGATAAAATCGACCGTGAAGATGTTATTAAACTACGTTCTAAAGCTCTTTACAAGAATGATGCTAATAAAGCAATTCGTAAGAGTCACAAGAACCCATCAATCATTAGAATCTACAAAGAATTCTTGGAAAAACCAAACTCTCACAAGGCTCATGAATTACTACACCGTAGCTATAAAAAAAGAGAGTTCATATAATATATAAATAATTTATTATTTATATCAAAAATATATATAATATAAAGGTATTAAGGAGATTAATCTTATTATGTCAAAAGCTGTCGTAAATAAAGAAAAATGTTTAGGCTGTGGTGCTTGCACAGGCGTTTGCCCAGTAGGTGCTGTAGCTATCGGTTCTGATGGCAAAGCCGGTGTTGACCAAAGCAAATGCGTTGGTTGCGGTGCATGTGCCGGAGTTTGTCCAGTACAAGCAATTGAAAACAAATAATTTTTCTATAGATAGAGAAAAGAGTGCTCGAGCACTCTTTTTCTTTTTATAATTTAGATATTATGCTAAAGAATATATTTCATATTCATACATACATTTGCAAACACTCTACTAATAAAATAGAAGAGATTGTTGCATATGCATTAAAGCACGGATACAAGAAATTATATTTTACAGAACATCCTTATATTACTGTTGATTGTCCTTATCAACAACGTCGTGCTGATAAGAAAGATGTAATCAATTTATCTAAACAAATTGATATGTTAAATAAAAAGTATAAGAATAAATTAAAAATTTATTTTGGCTACGAAGTTGAATATAACAAAGCTAACCGTTGATATATTCACAAACTAGCAAAAGATCCATATTGCAAATTTTTAATTTTTGGTAATCACTTTTATGGTGATTTATTTAAAATACAAATGCCACTACCTTTGGTAGTAAATGTTACTAAAAATGCAAAGCAATTAAAAGAATTTGATGAAAACAATATTGCTGCATTCAAAAGTGGTTTAATGTCATGAGTTGCTCACCCAGATATTTATTTAAACTCATATCAAAAATGAGATGCTACAGCTAAAGCTGTTGCTAACAATATTATTAAATACGCAACTAAATATAAACTACCATTAGGATTTAATGTTAATTTTAAAAGTTATGAGAATAAAAGCAAATGACATTACCCTTGTAAATACTTTTGACAATTAGTTGCTAAGACTAATATCCCTGTCATTATTGAAGCGGATTCACATGATATGCACACACTTAAAGTTGATTGATTAGCTAAAGCTAAAAAATTAGCAATAAGCTATGGTTTAAAAAAGAATTTAACTGAAAATATTAAGTTAAAAAAATTAAAAAAAGCTCATTAGAGCTTTTTCTTATTTATAGTCTACTCCAAAGAAATCAGCAATTTCCTTGATAGCTTTTTCTTCATCATCTCAGCTAGAAGTTCTAACTTCGATCTTACCTGGGATTTTAACTTTAGAGTAAGCTGTCATTAGGTTAATTAAAGACTTGGCATTAGCTTTTGTTGTTCCAACAATAACATCAACATCGCAAGTATATTTACCAGCAATTTGTTGAAGCTTAGATGCCATTTGTCTATGAATGTAGGTTGGGTTAGTAATTTTAACTTGGATACTTTTCATAAATATAAATATATAAATATATTATAAATACATTTTGGCTCTAACTTATCAAAAACCTATATTTTATTATGGTTTTTAATAAGCTTTCTGTCAAAACCTTCATCTGTTCATAGATATGAACCATCTTTATTTAGGAAGCTTCT
>JAGHUK010000026.1 GCA_018064845.1 Candidatus Hennigella equi
ATTGCTTATGAAGCAGCAACATTGGAATTAAATGATGGTAATATGATTGACCCATTCCATTTAGAGCATTACAACAAGACAGCAACAAATTACAATAGAGATATTGCGAGCTTCCCTTTGTTAAAAGCAATTTTTGAGCAATTATATGGACGTAGTCCATATTACTCTCCAACTGATATGGGAGTAAATATGATTGGTTTTGCAATTACAAATGATCGCATTTGTCAAGCTGCCGCTAAAAAAGAAATAGTTCGTAGATACTATGGTGCTTTAAAAGATGTATTCTTAGGTAAATATGATGATAACATAGTTACTAAAGCTGAATATTTAATGCATGATGCCGGCGTTAAAGCTGAAGATAGAGTGTGTGTAAAAGCTTGTTTAGAAAAACAAATTAAAGCTAAAACTCACACAGTTGCTATAGAACTTAAACGTGGAGTTATAGTTACAGGAAAGAAATCTAAAGATTTAACTGCTTCTGCTGCGGCCATTATCAATGCTTTAAAAACATTAGGAAACATTAAGGATGATATTTACTTAATGTCTCCATATGTTCTAGACCCAATTAAGAAAATGAAACACGATTCATTTGGATATAGAGGAAGATTAAATCTATCTGAAGCTTTGATTGCGTTAGCAATTCAATCACTAACAAACCCACTTGCTGCTATCGCGCTTAAGCAATTACCTTTATTAAGAGGAACACAAGCACATGCAAGTTGCATTTTGATGCAAGCTGAACAATTGGTGTTTAAAAAGCTAGGCATAAACATAACTGAACAAGCTTGTTCTTATATTTCAGCCTTACGAATTGAAAAAGAAAAAGAGGAATAATTCCTCTTTTTTTATTTAACGATATGACCCATTACGGTGCCAGAGCAGTTAGCAGCATTTGATTCATCTGTATCAATGTGCATTGCTAGTTTGTATGTTGGTTTAACTCTAACTACTGTGTCATCAAAGATTAACTTACGATCTTTAGTGTTCACTTCTACTTTTACAATGTCACCATTGTTAACACCTAATTCTTGTGCATCTTCTGGTGTCATATGTACGTGTCTTTTAGCAACAATTAAACCTTCTTTAAGTTCTACTTTACCAGCAGGACCAACAATTGTAATTGGAGCAGAACCTTCAATGTGTCCTGATTCTCTAATAACAACAGGAACTTTTAATCCTCTTGCATCAGTTGCAGATACTTCAACTTGGTTGTGATCTCTAACTGGGCCAAGGATTGAAACACCTTTTAACATAGTGTTTTGTCCAGTTTTAGGATTAACAGGACCTACTAGGTCAACTTTTGTACCACTTAAAAATTCTCCTGGTTGTAATAATGGTTTCTTAACTTCTAATTTAAAACCAGCACCACAAAGAACTTCCAATGTTTCTTGTGTAACATGTACGTGTCTAGCACTAGTTTCAACAATAAATTCTTTCATTTTTCTCTCCTATTAATAATAATTTTAACATATTCTAATAATATATTAAAATATATTATTAGGTAAGATTTATGCTAAACAAAACTAATGCAATGTTTCCCGGATCTTTCAATCCTATACATAGCGGACATTTAGATATTATTAAAAGAGCAAGTAAAATTTTTAACAAGTTTTATGTTGTTGTTTCTATTAACGATTACAAACCGCAAAAAACTAGTTGCAAGGTTAGATTAGCTAATGCAAAAAAGGCTGTAGATAAACTACATTTAAAAAATGTTAAAGTTGTTGGTAACAAAGGATTAACAGTTCAATTTGCTAAAAAACACAACATTACAGTTATTGTTAGAAGCATTAGAAATGCACAAGACGCTGTCTATGAAATTGATATGGCGAAAGCAAACCATAGTTTGAATAATAAGATTGAAACTATGATTATGCTTCCCAAAGATGAGCTAACTCATTTATCATCTACAGCTTTAAGATATTTAAAAGACGCTAAGAAGAGAAAATAATGCCAGAATTTCCTGAAGTTAGAACATTTATTAATCATTTGAAAAAACAACATTTGTTAGGCCAAGAAGTAACAAAAGTTAATTTTATTGATCCAAAAGTATTAAAAAATAGCAACCCAAAAACTTTTTCTAATTTCATAATTGGTGAAAAGTTTGAAGATATTGATCAAATTGGTAAATTAATTGTCATATCTTTATCAAATGATAAATATTTAACTATTCATTTAAGAATGGAAGGTAAATTATTTTTTGTTGATTCATCATTAAAACCAGATAAATTTACAATGGTTGAAATGATATGTGGTAAAAAGAAACTTATATATTTAGATTTTAGAAAATTTGGTACTTTCTATATTTATAAATCAAAGAAGGAATTTTTAGAATCTGACGAAGTCAGTAAAATTGGACTTCAACCATTTGATCATAAATTGACAGCTTCATATTTATTAGATAACTTTGATGGAAAGTCACAAGCAATTAAAACAACATTATTGGATCAAACTATTATTGCTGGTATTGGCAACATCTATGCTGATGAGATTTTGTTTGCTTGTAAGATTAATCCTTTAAGAAAAACAAAGTCTTTAACTAAGCAAGACTGTCAAAACATAATTAATGCATGCAGAAGAATAATGAAGGACGCTATTAGTCATAGCGGTACAACAGTCTCATCATTTGCATTTGCTCCTAGTCACGCAGGAAGCTACCAAAAATATTTGAAAGTACACACAAGATCAAATCAACCATGTACGGTTTGCAAGACTAAGATTAAAAAAATAACTGTAAATGGCAGAGGAACATATTATTGCCCTAGATGCCAAGCAAAATAAAAAAGGCAGAGCCTTTTAGTGTGTTGAAGACCAATCTAATTCTTCAACCGATTTACGTTTTTTATTTTCGTAATTTTGAGCAATATAACCTGAGTTAACTTTTATTACTCTTGATGCCAAGTCTGCAAAGATTGGATTGTGTGTAACAATAATAACTGTTGTATTGTAGTTTTTATTAATATCAACAAATAGTTGAAGAATTTGTTTAGACATTTCTTCATCTACTGCACCAGTTGGCTCGTCTCCAAAGACGATAGCTGGGTTTTTAGCCATAGATCTAGCTACAGATACACGTTGTTGTTGACCGCCAGATAATTCATAAGGGAATTTCTTAGCATGTTCAGACATACCAACAGTTTTTAATAGATCATCAATATTTAATCTTTTAGATTTATCTGATTGTAAGTTTCAACCAATCTCTACATTTTCTCTAACATTAAGGTTTGGTAACAAACCATATTGTTGGAAGATGTAACCAATGTTATCTTTTCTAAATTGAGTTAATTGGTTGTCTGTCATCTTGATAAGGTTATTACTATTTACAATGGTTTTACCATATGTGGCTTTGTCCATACCAGACATAATGTTTAGTAATGTTGTTTTTCCAGAACCAGATGGACCAAGAATAACGACAAATTCACCTTGCTTAATTTTTAGATCAAAACCCTTTAATACTTTTGTTGCCATTCATTTGTTGTAATAGTATTTTGTTAAGTTTTCAAAATCAATTACATATTCAGAGTGAACTGCAGGAACAAAATTTTTATTTGTCTTATGAGACAATTGGTCAAATCTTTTGATAAGTTTAGCATATTGCATTGATCTAAATGTTTCATCTAAACTAGATTTTCTATCTTTGCAAGCAGTAATTTTCTTTTCTAGAATAGCGGCTTGTTTAACTCAATAGTCTTCAGGTTTTTTCTTATCACTAAAATTAAACTTACCTTTAATGATTTGGTTAACAACTTCTAATTCGAATTCAAATCTTCTCAAGTTTGAATTATTTTGAGCTAAGGTTTTTAGTCTATTTGCAGGGAAGTAATTATCTTTAAACTCCTTATTTTCATAGGCTGAAACAATTGCATATAGTTCATCTGCTGTCATTTTGCTTCTTTTACCACTTGCACAATTATGATCATATAAAAGAAGGTTAATGTATTTAGATAGCTTTGATTTTAAAATCAATATATTATTTTCTGCTTCAGCTAATTTTTTACTTGCAATTTTTTTGTTAGAGTATCTTTCTAGATTAGTTATAGAAGGAATAGCATTAAAAGTTTTCTTTGCGCTAGTTAGTTGAGCAAAAGCATCGCGATAAATATTAAGATAATGAGATAAATGTTCAACATTTTTCATCATTATTCTTTTCTTTTTACCGTTTGGTATATTGTTTAAGTTTTTTAATTCATTTACTGATGTAAATACTTTTTTTCCACTTTTATTCATAATGCTCTCCTATTTTATTTGATCAACTAATCTATTTCTCTTCAATGATACAAATCCAATTGCATAAGTACCAATTAGGATTATTCCTATACCGCCCATAGCGGCCACATAGTATCACCATTTTTGGGTTACATCAACCAAGATGTTAGCTGTGTTGAAGATAATTGTTTGGTAACCTAGCGTTAACCCAAATGATAATGGTATAGCCAACATTAGACCAATGAAGATTGTTGGGATGAATAGTGCTAAGATAGACATTAAATTCTTAGCGTCAGAATATCCTAATGCTTTTAACATTGCTGCCATTCGTTTAGAGTCTGAAATAATTAAGTTAGAAATGATGGCCACAATAATTATTGTGATTGGAATAATAATTGCCATAATTGATGTTTCAGCTAAATCAAATGTTGAGATTAAATTTGAATAGATTAAGTCGCTTGCTGCAACATCCATCGCACCACGCATGGCAGTAATCATTGTTGTGTCACCATAAACACTAGTTATTGCAGCAATGAAATCTTCAATAATACTTGCATACTTTGTTGGAGAAATTCTTCCACTAATCCTATCAGCATTAGCTTCATAATATTTATGATCATCAATTCCTGTCATTAAGTTAGCTATTGATAAGTTATTACCAAATGCTAGTAACTCAGCAAATTTGTTAACCGAACCACTAGATTGGTATACAGATGTTCCTGGATACATTCCTGTATATGAATACAATGACAAACCATTAGTAATAGGCTTGCCTTCTTTGTTTTGTGTATACACACCATTGAAACCAATTGGTACTTTTATATCAAACCTAGATAATTTAGCAGTTGATAATGATTCATCAATAATAGGATCAACTATAGTTGAACCATTAGTGAATGTGTATATTGAGATGTTGTTTGGATTATCTGAACCAATACCTGACAAATCTGCTAAATGCGGTCTTTTTTCTGATCAATCAGAGAATGTGTAATTTCCAAAGACATCTACCTCTGGCACAGACCACATCATGTATTTGTGAGTTTTATTTCATGAAACACCATTAGGTAGTCCTAAAATGTTATTTGCACGTTGTTGAGTTGTATAGAATGCCTCGTCATTTGTACCTTGAGAAACACCAACAACCACGAATTGATAATTATTATCATATGTTTTTTCTTTATGTAATTGTTGCTCAAAACGATCAACAGTGTTAGAAACATTTATACACATCTTATCTCCAACCTTTAGGTTGTATTTGTGTGCCGCATAAGAGTTAACGATTAGAGGGTGTAAATTTTCATCAACATTATATTTGTTAATATAGTTTTGATCAAACAATCAATTATTAAGATTATTACCCTTTTTATCAGTTAACTTAATATATTGAGAGTCTTGAACGATACCTTCAATCTTAATTTCGTGAGATGCATCAAAACTATGATTGTTTGATAAATTAACTATATTTCCAGAAATATAAGTATATGTTTCATCTTTTTTATCACCATCTTTTAGGTTTCAATTTAAAGGAAGGTTACCATAAGCGATAGGGTATTCCATTTCAATCATTTCTTGGTTTGAATAAATGGTTTTTAATAAATTAATGAAATCAGAATTGAATGCCATTAATAGATATCCAACAACTGACATATCTGTTTTTAAAGTATATGTATCTGATTCTTTATCATAATTAAAGAATGCGGAATATTGAGGATATTCATGTCCTGCCTTATTAATAATTTTGTTGTAACTATCAGCAGCTATATTACGAGAGTTGGCAGGCATTAATGCTAGCGCTATTTCTCATGGGTTCGATGAAGCTACGCCAGGTAAACCAATGTTGTAGTCAAGAGTTAATCTTGTACAAAGTTTATTTTGTAAATAAAGTAAGTCTTGATTTTGTCCAGTTGAGTCAGACAAATTAGGAATCATTAAGTTACCATAGTGACCAATTGCATCTGCATAAGATGGTTCACCATATAAAGCCATTAATGGTCCAGTAATAAAGTTTCTTGAATATGGTTTAGTAAGTTCACGATAGAAATCAACACCTTGTGTTGTGTGTCAATCTGGAGAACCCTCAACGTTAGTGTTTCATAACACATTAAACATATATTGTGTTGGATCGCTTCAACCAAATCCGGTGTTTGTTCTGTCTTCTTGTTTTTTTGAATAATCGTAAACAGAATAAACAGAACCACTAGAAGTTGGTGTTGTTAATTCTAGATTAAAGCTATAGTCAAATTGACTAGAGTTAGTAACTCTAGATGAATTTAGTTTATCAAATGTTGTAAAAGCAAAGACAAGTGATGACATTGTCAAGCACGTCATTGCGGCTAACATTATTAATCTACTTATAGAGTTAAATGCTAATGCAACTCTAAATCTTGTTAGAACACTAAAGTGTTTAAATGGTTTTTTAGCTATTCTACTAAAACTATTTGTTTTAAATTCAGATCCAGCCTTCATTAGTTCTACAGAATTAACACGTAGAACTAATAGCGTAGTAACAAAACAAATAATACTAAAGATAATAAATGGAACAAAGATACATGATAAGAATGATATCCAGTTGAATTTAATTAATGGTGTCGGCAGCATTCAGTAATTACTGAACAACGATAGTGCAGCTGCTTGTAAACCTAAACCAGTTAAATAAGCTGCTATACCACCAATTAATGCAGGAACTAAAGCAAAAGGTAATAAAGAAAGTCCAATCTTTCATTTTTTAATACCATTGGCTCTCATAATACCAATATTTACTCTGTTATTTTCCACATAACGTTTAATAATAACAAAACATATTACTAAACACAAGATTCCAATAAATGAACATAAGATTACTGAAACTATTTCAACAACCTTAACTAGGCCTGGTAAATATGCAACTCTAAAACCCGAACAGTTTAATAAGTTGCTAGTGTCATTAGCAAAATAAGCTGATTTAACATTATCCGGGAAAATCATAGCTTGTTGTGCTCATGTATTAATTTCATTAATAATGGCTTGCCGTCTAATGCTATTAACACTAGGTTTAAATCTAGCAACTAGGTAATCTTCAACTGTTGAGTTAACAAATGCTAACTTAATTGAGTTATAACCACTATCGTTTGTATAAACTAAACATTCAGTTTTAGTATTTGGTGTTGGTCTTGATATATCAACAACAGGATACATGAAGTCTGGGGTTAAACCGCAACCTCAAATAATTTCGTTGTAACCACCACAATTTGAAATAAATTGTTTACCAATACCATTTCATTGTCCTGGTTTTGTTCCTCTTTCAATTACAATTGGATCAGCATATGGAATGTCATAAGACATTTCGGTTCATGTGCTTTTAGTTGAAGGATCCACTCAGAAAGAGAATTGATTTTGGTTTAAGCTATTAAATCATTCAACAGCTTCACTTTGGTCAATTTCTCCGCTAGGGTATCTATCATAAACAGCAAAATATCATTCTCTAAATGGTTTAAAACCATTTAGCATTGATGGATCGATAACTCTTTTGCCGTTTTTTTCCATATGTTGTGGATTAACAATAGCAAATTTAGAAGTTCAGTTAGAAATAGTACAAGTTTGTGGAGTACCAGTAGCTTCTACTCAACTATACACAACATTACCGTTCGCACTAATAGTTACTGATTCTGCAGCACCTAAATATCAATTTGATAGGTAATATTCATAATACTCAGGAATAGTGCTTGGAGGTAAAAGAGGAGTCATTAAGCTGTGATAATATTGAGTTGGGTTTAAATCAACAGCAGCTAATGCTTTTAATGTGTTATCTAAAGCATCTGTTGATCGATCAGCAGCATACATTCTCTTAAATCTAATTTGTAAAATTTGTGAATAAGCAAATTGAGCTTCTTTAGCATCGTCGCCGTCTCAACTCTTGATTTCATCAAGAGAATATAGAGGGAATGTTGCAACATCATTAAAATCAGTAGGGATGGTAATAATTGGTCCCACAGCAGGTTCAAGTGTTGAGCCCGGTTCTAAAACATTACCATCTGTATCATAAATAGTAACTTCAGAATTGTATGGCGCTCAATCATCTACAGAGAATAATTGGTTTCCCCTTCTTCCATAGCTATCGCTGAATAAAACCATTTTATCGATTGTATCTTCAGGATTAGAATCAATAATTTTGTAGAAGATATTATCTTTAGTTGCTGTAACGTTGATAGATTTGAAAAATCTATGTTCAACTTCATCAGCATATTTCTTATCTAAGTGTAACGCTAATGGAGTGTCAGTTGTAGTCATTACTGAATATATGTTTTGAGTTTGAGAGCTTAAGAAAGATAAACAATCTTGGTAGTCATCAGCAAAAATATTATTTTCTGCTAATGATTCCATTTGTTCGTCTGTAGGTTCTGTTCCAGCATTTCATGAGTCTAAAATGCTTTGTAAATCTGTTACATATGTTGGAACAACATCATATTGAGCAACAATTTTAATGTAGAAATCAACTAGTCTACTATCACTCTTTTGCTCTGCAAAAGAAGCATATAGACCAGTTGATGTTTTAGAGTCTAATTTTAAATGATAAGTTCTAGAGAATTTATTATCTGATAATTTTTGTTGTTCAGGAATTGCATAGTATGCCTTAACAGAAGTTTCACCTTCTCTAATTTCTGGTAAACCTTTTACGTGATATAAATCATTTGTTGTTAGCAATTCAGATAATGATGGGTCACGAAGTGAATTATAAACAGTATATACGGGATCAGCATCATTTGTATCATAGTAAGAAAAACCTTTTGTATAAGGTGCATAGCTAGCCGTACCAACTTCATATAATTCAGAAGCAGTGAAATCGTGAAGTCTACCTCTTTGTGCCAAAGACGTATATTCATTTTTGATATTAGTTGTTGTGTTAGACATAACACAGAAGACACCTAAACCAAAAAATAACAAAAAGATTAAGCCAATAATGGAAATCTTATTATTTTTGAATGATCTAATAACGTTTTTGACTAGATTCTTCATATCTTTACTATTTTATATTATTTTAATATAAAAAAGTTAAATCATTATTTAGTTAAAGAATTGAATATATATATATATAATTTGACAATGAAGAGATTTTTTCAATTTATTTGAACACAAATAAAGCGTGTTCCTTGATATGGATGGTTAGCCGGGATTGCTTGTATTGGTATTTCTGCCGGATTGTATAACTTGGCCAAACCAATTATAACAGCTTGATCACACAGTTGAAGAGTAGAACCAATTATTGTTGGACTTGACACAAAGATACCATTAGTACCATACTTTTTTGTTGAAATATATTTTTGTTATTTTGCATTAGCATTTTTTGGTCCTGTTGTTTGTTCTGTCACGCAAAAAGAACATTTCTTAACGACAGTCATTTCTATATTGGTATGTGAAATAATTGTATTTTTATTATGATCGTGTTGTCCTTCATATATGGATCGAAATCATGTTGCTGGTGTGCCAATAGATGGATACGGTAGTTTGATAGAAGCTGTTAAAGATAAAAAAGGTTTATCATATTTTTTGATGAAAGTTTTACTTCGTACTGATGGTGGAGCTGATAACTACAATTTGTTCCCTTCATTCCATTGCGGGCTAATAACTTTTTGTTATTTAGGAGTTATGAATAGAAAAGAACTAAAAATAGGGTCAAGAATTTTCTGATTAGTAATGGCTATATTAGTTTGTTTGTCAACAAACTTTACTAAACAACATTATTTCTTCGATTTAGTTACTGGTGTTTTATTATCAGTACTTGTCTTTGGTATCTTCAAATGAATTAACCCAGGAAAACATATTTTAAAGAAATGTCCCAACTTTTTAATTATTGAAAAGTTAAATTGAACACACGAAAAAATAACTAAAAAATCATTTAAGTCAGGTAAATAGTATGATTGAACAAAAAGTAAAGAAAACGCGCAACCCTTTTAAACTCATTCCATGATACGGATGAGTTGGAGCAGTAATTTTTATTGTTTTTCAAATAGGTTTATATAAATTGGGCGGATTCTTATCTGAGAAATTAGTATCACCACACTGAAGTGTTTGCCCTAAAATTCCAGTGATTGATGATGCAATACCATATTGCCCATATTTCTTTATTCAAATTTATTTCTTAGCATATGCTTTTTGATTCATAGCACCGCTATGAATATCAACTGGTAAGAAAGAAAATTTCATAAACTTTATGATTTATGGAACAATTGCTTCGTTTATTGGTTTTATTTGATTTGTTTTAATGCCAAGCGTAATGAATAGAACTGATCATGAGGTTATTATTAACAACTTAGTTGTTCCTGCTGAAAACCTAATAGAAAAAGCGAAGTCAATCAAAACTCCATTCACAAGATTTTTAGTTCAAGCGATCATTGCTATGGATACAGGAGATTTAGGATGAAACCTTTGCCCATCATACCATTGTATGGCTTCAGCGCTATGTGCTTTTGGTGTAATGAGAATTAAACAACACCATTTAGGAACTAGAATTGGTTTTGAAGTAATGGCCGTATTGGTGTTCTTATCTACTGTTTTTGTAAAACAACACTACTTTGCAGACATATTAGGAGGTATTGGTGTGGCAGCAATCCCATACCTATTAACTAGATTTGTTTGACATCCAGGTGAAAAAATAATGTTAAATAACCCACAATTCCTACAAATAAAGCGATTAAAGAAAAGTAATAAAAAAAAGTAGAGTTTAACTCTACTTTTCTTTTACTTGAAGGAATAGATCATCTAATCCTTCGGCACTTGCAGCACTTGGTGCATCTAACATCAAATCTATTCCATGTGAATTCTTTGGGAAAGCGATAACATCACGGATAGTATCTGCTTTAGTTAAGATCATAATTAAACGATCTAAACCAATTGCTATTCCACCATGAGGCGGAACACCATAATCAAATGCATTTAACAAGTATCCAAACTTAGCTTGTGCTTGTTCTGGAGTTAATCCAATTGCATTGAACATTCTCTTTTGAATGCTAGTGTTTGTAATTCTTATAGAACCACCACCGATTTCATAACCGTTTAAAACAATATCATAAGCTCTTGCTCTAGCGTTAGCTTTATCAGTATCAAAGTTTTTTAAACTTTGTTTTGATGGAGAAGTAAATGGGTGGTGTGCAGCTGCATACTTACCAGTTTCTTCATCATATTCAAATAATGGTCAGTTAACAACCCATGTGAAAGCTAGTTCATCAGGATTAGCAAATTTATAAATATTGTTACATGCAATTCTTGCAGCACCCAATGTAGCATTAACCTTATCTTGTTTACCAGCACATAAAATTAATGTTCCAGTTTTAAATCCAAAGCTATTAAAAGCTGTATTAGCTTTTCCATCTTCAATTATTCGAGCAATAGAACCTTCAAATTTGTGTCCATCCTTGAATGTAATATAAGCAATTTGCAAGCCTTTATCAGTGGCAAATTTTTGAACAGTTTCAAATTCATTCTTAGTCATTAATTTTTGGTCAATCGCAAAACCTTTAACCACACCTTTATCTAGTAAGATATTGTTAAAGATTTTGAATTGTGTGCCTTCAAAATATTGTGATAAGTCTGCCAATTTTAGATTATATCTAAGGTCTGGTTTATCAACACCATAGAAATTCATACAATCATCATATTGCATAACTCTAAATGGAGTTTGAATTTCAAGATTCATTGTCTTTTTAAGAGCATGTTTAAACATCTTTTCAACAACTCTCATGATGTCTTTTTCTTCAATAAAAGACATCTCCATGTCTAGTTGTGTAAATTCAGGTTGACGATCTGCTCTTAAGTCTTCATCTCTAAAACATTTAGCTATTTGAAAGTATTTCAAAAAGCCAGCAACCATTAATAGTTGTTTAAAGATTTGTGGACTTTGTGGTAATGCTCAGAAATGGTTTGGTGCATTACGCGTAGGAACAATATAGTCTCTTGCTCCTTCAGGAGTTGGCTTAGCTAAACAAGGAGTTTCAACATCAACAAAATCTTGCTTAACTAAATAGTTTCTAAGTTCATTAATGAATTTAGAACGGAAGATAATTTTGTCTCTTACTACGTTTCTTCTCAAGTCTAAGTAACGGTGTTGTAATCTGATGTCTTCCAAAGCATCAGTTACATCTTCAACAATCATTGGGGTAGTTTTAGCTAATGATAAAACTTTAAGTGCAGAACACTTAATTTCTATTTTTCCTGTTTTTAATTTATCGTTGGGTGTTTTTCTAGCAACAACAGTTCCCTTAACTTGAACAACAGACTCTCTTGTTAAGTTATCTAACTTAATTGTTTCATCGGCAATAACTTGAACAAGACCATATCTATCAGATATATCCAAGAAAGTGATGGAACCCATCTTTCTTATTTTTTTAATTCACCCTTTAATAGTTACTTGTTTGTTAATGAATTTTTCATTAACTTTACCGCAATATAATTTCATAATTATTCTTCTTTACCTTTTTTCTTAAGAAAGTAATCTACAAGTTTATCAATCTTAACTTCATCTTGTTTCATTGTTAATTGGTTCTTTACAAGAACAGATTGTTTTTTAACATCTTTAGGGCCAACAATTATTACATATTTGGCATTTTGACTTTCAGCATATTTAAAATGCTTTTCAAGCTTAGTTGTATTGTGGTTAGTTGTACAACTAAATCCGGCAATTTTTAATGTTTTAGCAATCATTGTTGAAACTAAATTTGTTTCATCAGACAAGTTTGCAATCACAACATTAATATGTTTATATTCATCGCTTGCTTTCTTTAAGATTGCGTTACCAGTTAAAGCAACTAACAATCTTTCAATTCCTAATGCGAAGCCAACACAGTTGGAATCGTCACCACCCAATTCTTTAGTCATTGTGTTGTATCTACCGCCACCAACTAAAGTTGGTTGTCCTTTTAATAAATCAGAGGTTGATTCAATTTCAAAAATAAAATTACAATAGTAATCCAACCCTCTTACCAATGTTTCATCTATAACATATGGAACTTGTAATTCAGATAAAGCATTTGTAATTTTCTTAAAGTGTTCAATTTCTTCAGGGGTTGCAAATTGTGTTACCTTTGGAGCAAGTTTAACAAATGGTTTTACTCCATCCACTTTGTCATCTAGAATCCTTAAAGGATTACGATCTAATCTTGCAATTGAATCATCAGTAAGTTGGTCTTTAAAATCAGCAAAATATTTCTTTAAAGCATCAATTCATTTAGCTCTTGTTGCGCTAGAACATATATTGTTGATCTTAATTACATAATCGTTAAGACCAAAGGCCTTAAGGATGGATTCTGCAAGCAGAATCATATCAACATCATCATAATAAGAATCAGAACCAATACACTCAACACCGAATTGGTGGAATAATCTTAGACGACCACTTTGTGGTCTTTCATATCTATACATTGGTTCTACATAAAAGAATTTAATTGGATGAGCCATTCTATGTAATAGTTTGTTTTCTACTACTGCACGACAAACACTAGCGGTTAATTCTGGTCTTAAAACCATGTCTCTATCACCTTTATCTTTGAATTCATAGAATTCTTTATTAACGATATCTGATGTGTCACCAACAGTTCTAATAAATAATTCTTTGTATTCAAAAGTAGGAGTTTTTATTTGATAAAAACCATTTAACTTAGCTATTGTTTTACAAGTTTGACATACAATGTCAAACCCAGGTTCTAGTTCATATATATAGTCTTGGGTACCTCTTGGTTTTGTTAAATTCATATTGCCTCCAATAGATAGTTATTATTATAAATTAAAAAATATATTAAATATTTACAATAAAGTTTAATTATGTATATAATTAAGAAACTATGGAAAATATCAACCAAAATAATAAAAAATTTGGTTCTAAAAAATCTAAATCATCAATCTTATCGATTGGTTTTTCTGCTATTCTAGCAGCTGGTGCTTTAGCTGGTTCTGGTGTAGGCATTTGAAACATCGCTAAAAACTATACTGATAGTGCTGAATTTACTAAAACTGTCAGCGGAAGAATCAAAATTGATCCAGCAGCTTTATTAGATGACGATCAAAAGAAATTGCAAACTAAACAAGAAGCTGAAGATATCGTTAAAGATTGTGCCGACAAATTATCTAGATGATTAAAGGACTCTGGTCAAAAATCATATGACGTGTCATATGAAGTTTATGACAAAGGCGAAGATGATAACCAATATTTTGGTTATTTAAGTGCAAACTTTGAAGTAAGTAAAATTAATAAAAAACATATTACTTCAGAAGACGACAAAGAAAAGAAGATTGATAATGATCCATATTTATCTTTCTTTGATTCAAAAGCATTCAATTCTAATGAAAAAACGATAGTATATCGTTGATATATTGAAAACCCAGGTGAAGAAATTGTTCGTCCTAAATATTCAATTATTCCATTTAGACAATTATTTAGTATTCCTAAAAAAGTTGATCCAAAGGATCCTAAAGTAAAACCATTAGTTGATAGTGATGGTAATAATGGTGTTCTATTTACAATAAATGATCAACCAAAATTAAAGGCAATCTTTGAAGATTTAGCTAAAGCTAAACAAGCAAAAGAACAAAAAGATCCTGAACCAAGTAATGATGATATCAAAACTTATTGTCAACCAAGATTATATGTAGTTAATAACTTACAAGGTTTGTGTGATGAAGCTAACTATCATATTGCTAACTGAATGGCACATGACCGTGGCGAAGATTTAGAATATGATGATATCTATAAAGATTCTGATTATGCAAACTTTGCTAATTCATATTACAAGAATGATATTGATGGTAGCGAAAGAAAAACTGATGATGCTAGACAACGAGCATTTAAATTAGACTCAGCTATATCACATGACGATGAGCAAGTAGAACTTGAAAATATTGATTTGTTCAATTATATTGATCAAGCTACTCCTGGTACAAACGCTATCAGCTTTACAAACAAGTATGTTGATAAGATTGTAACTATTGATGATTTTGACAAAATTATTCCAAAGAAGATTACAGACGACTATAAAAACGATGTTAATTTTGATAACTGAGAAAGCTGAGAAATTAACTCAATAACATATTTGTGATACCAAACAGCATCAAAGAATGATGCGACTACTTATTTGAATAACCAAATAAAATATGGTTTTGATAAAGCAACCATTGTTAATTTTGATTTTAGCGATATTACTGGAAAAGGTGTTGAAGCAGCAAAAAAAGTTTTAGATAAATTCCAAGGCAAAGAACTTAAGAAAACAGATATTGCTCCAACATTTACTGAAACTATTTTTGGTGGAAGTCATTTAGTTGGAATTTTAAGTTTAGGATTCTTGATTTTCCTAGTTACCCTTTTAATACTCTTAGCTGTACTTTATAGAACAACTGGTGTTATGAGTTGAATCTGCATGATATTTGCACTATCTATGACTGCATTAATTGCAACTATCGGTTCAACTGCTATTAGCATGTCATTATTATTTGGATTATTTACACTAGCTGTTATTGGGTTCATGGCTTCATTAACAATTTGTGGTCGTATGAAACGAAGACTTAGATCTCATGAAGATACGCAAGTAATGATTAGTAAAACATTTAAAAAATCATTATTGCCTATGGCAGACATAAGTGTCATCACATTAATCTTTGGTGTTTGTTTTATTTACATCGCTCCAATTAGTTTAAACTCTTTAGGACTAGTATTAACAATAGGCGCTTTCTTAACATTTATAAGTGTTTACTTATTTAATGGCTTATTACACATTCTATTCTTTAACAATAAAGCAATGATTGGTAAGTACCAATTCTTCGGTAAGCCAAGTAATAAGGCTAACGAAATGTTAGCTCAAAGCAACAATGCCGTACCAGTAAGTATGGATGCTACAAGACTTGAGCTTCCTTACTTTAGTACTATGAGCAAAAAGAAAATTGATGCTACTGGTAAAAGAGCATTAATTGCCTTATGTGTTGTTGCAGTATTATTAATTGCCGGAATTATTGTCTTTAGTGTTCTTGGATTTACAAGCGCAAGTATTTTCCATACAACAAACTGTATTATGGTTAGATATGAAGGAGATTTAGTTCCATTACTACCAGACTTTAGTTATGTTTCAATTAAACATGATACATTATCTAATTGATGATATATTTATACAAATGCTGGCAATACAACCCAAATAGCTCAAACAATTGCAGAAACATTAAAAGTTGATTTGGGCATTGATGTTTTGGCACAAGGAATTTTAGGATCAACAAACCAAGATATTTTAAATTTTGCTTTAATTTCTATTTTAGTTGCTACATTATGTTCTGCAGTTTATGCAGCATTAAGATACAACTGAATTGCGTTCATACCTATGGTATTAGGTGCATTTGCTGTGCCTCTATTGATTCTAGGTATTGCATCAATTTGCCAAGTTAAATTTGATCAATTTGTTGTAACCGGATTTGTCTTTGTCACAGCAATTAATTCTATTTTCAGCATGACATTAATTGGAAGTATTAATGAAGCTTGAAGCAGAAAAGATGCTTACACAAATAGCGAATTTAAATATATTGTTAATGTTGCTTTAAGCAATGATTGAACATTTATTTGAAATACTGCAGTAGCATACTTGCTATTCATTCTTTTATTTGGATTAACAGCACCAATAGCTGTAAGTACGGTTTCAACTATTGTATTATTAGTTATCGCTTGTATCATCACAATTATAATTACACCACTTACAACATCATTTGTTCTTTACCAATTCATGAAAGTTAGAAATAGTGTTTTGAATAGAATCGTTGAAAGAAATAAGAACAAAGTCATCATTAATTATGATGATATTGATGAACAAGGAATTGAAGGTATTAACCAATTCACAAAGAAAATTCCAGTTTCAAAACCACAAAATCAACAAGGAGAATAATTGTGTCAAAAAATTTAAATATTATTAAAAAAACAATGAAGGTCGTTCCAGACTTTCCTAAAAAAGGAATTAGCTTTAAGGATATTACACCTATCTTTACTAAACCTAACGTTTTAAAGTTAACAATTAATGAAATGATAAAAACAATCAAAGGACAAAAATTTGATGTTGTAGTTGCTTTAGAATCTAGAGGATTTTGATTCGGCACACTAATTGCACAAGCTTTAAACTTACCTTTTGTTCCTATAAGAAAAAAAGGTAAGCTACCAAGAAAAACAGTTTCTGTAAGTTATGCACTTGAATATGGTAAGGATACAATTGAATTACATAAACAAGACATTAAACCAGGATCTAATGTTTTAATTGTTGATGATATTGTTGCAACAGGTGGAACTGTATTAGCTGTTAAGAAAATGATGAAACAAATTAAAGCTAAAGCAAATCACTTACTTGTTTTAGGCGTCTTAGCTGAATTGCCTGAAGGCCCAGCAAAAATAGCTAAAGCTGGTATAAAAGTTCATTATTTGCTAGATCTTTAATCTAAGAAAAAATAGGCATTGCCTATTTTTCTTTTTTATTAATTTATATTATTTAATTTAAAAAATAATTGTTTGTATAATAAATATCTATATTTATTATGGAATTTATAGGTTTTGGAAAAGATATTCATAAAATTACTAAAGCAAAATCAAGAATTGTTTTAGGTGGTTATGAGTTTAATAGCAATTACAAAATTATTGCCGTATCTGATGGCGATTTAGTTTTGCATTCTGTTGCCGATGCCATTCTTGGCGCGTGTCAAGGTGGAGACATTGGTATAGCTTTTCCAGATACAGATGTTAAATGCAAAAGAATGAATTCAAAATTAATCCTAGATTATGCATTGACTATGGCAAAAGCAAAAGGGTTAAGCATCAACAACGTTGATATCACAATTGTTAGTGATAAAATCATGATCCATCCAATCCGTAAAAACATTGTTGCAAGCATACAAAAATTATTAGGAACAAAAAAAGTTAATGTTAAAGCAACAAGATTCGAACAAAATTTGAATCTAATTGAATGTGATTCAATAGTGTTAATGAAAGGAAAATAATATGTCGCAAAAAATTTATAAACCAAAATATGTTAAAAAGATTTTGATTAGTCAAAAGGAAGTTAAAGACGGAATTACAAAAGCAGCAAACTGAATTAATAAACGTTATTCTCATTGCAAGAAACGTCCAATTTTGCTTGCTATATTAAAGGGCGCAGTTCCATTCTATGCTGAATTAGTAATGCAATTACACTTTGATTTTCACTTTGATTTTATGGTTCTAAGTTCATTCCGTGGTCAAATGAAAGCAGTCACACAACCTAAAATTGTAACAGATATCATGAATGATATTAAAGGTAGGGATGTAATAGTTGTTGAAGACGTTCTTGATTCAGCTAAAACATTAACCGTTCTTAAGAAATATTTATTAAGCAAAAAACCAAATTCATTAAAGTTTATAGTCCTTGCTGATAAAGTTGATTTAAGACAAGTTCCATTTAAAGCAGATTATGCATGCTTTACAATAAGGGGAGATAAATTCTTAGTAGGTTATGGACTAGACATTAAGGAAATAGCTAGAAATCTTCCATATATAGCAGAGTTTGATAAAAAATATTTGAATAAACTATAATATATAAGCAAATTAAGGGGGCAACCTATGCAAAAAACAAAATTACACATCAATGCAGAAAAGCTTGAAGATGAATCAACTCAATCAACTGGAGTAAGTCCAGATGATAAAGTTGTTTATCAAAAGCAACCTGCTGATCCAGAAACGAAGGCAAAAAGAAAAAGATCAATTATTAAATGAGTGTTAGCATTAACACTAATTGGTCTATTTATCTTCTTAATTGTTTGAAGTTGCACTCCAAAATACAAACCTATTACTCCTTCCAAAGCAACAATTACCAGTGAAGGTAAGCTTCAATTAGATATTGACACTGAAGTAACTGGCGATGAATATATTGTTGATTTAAAAAACTTTGATAACTCAATCGCTTACTATTACCAAAACTTAGGAACAAATGCTGAAGTTTATTCAGTACATGCGATCCCTACAAATGTAAATAGAGAAATTGAATTTAAATTGAAAGTTCAATTAATTGGTGATTCTAACCAATATACTATTGGTGGTGTAACCATTTCTTCAGAAGATCCAAACTACGGAACATTTGAAATATGAGCTAAGAATCTTGAAACAAATGCTACTGTTCAATCAACAGGAAACAATATTGGTATCGTGCTTTTAAATATGTTACCAACAATTATCTTCCTAGTTGTTATCATCTGATACTTTAGTAAAATCACTAAAATGTCTGGAATGATGGGACAAGGAGAAGAATCAATCTTTGGTATGGGAAAATCTTCTGCTAAGATCGCAAAAAGTAATGTTAAGTTTAGCGATGTTGCTGGTATTGAAGAAGAAAAGAACGAATTAATTGAAATCGTTGATTACTTAAAAAATCCAGAAAAATATGCTGCAATGGGTGCAAGAACACCTAGAGGTGTAATTCTATATGGTCCTCCAGGAACTGGTAAAACATTGTTAGCTAAAGCTGTTGCTGGTGAAGCATCAGTACCATTCTTCCAAGCATCAGGTTCAAGCTTTGATGATATGTTAGTTGGTGTAGGTGCTAAGAGAGTTAGAGATTTATTTATGAGAGCTAAAAAAGCAGCTCCATCAATCATCTTTATTGATGAAATTGACTCTGTTGCTGGTAAGAGAGGAGCTAATGCTATAGCTGGTGGCAGTGGTGGCATTGCTGATCAAACAATCAACCAATTGCTTGCTGAAATGGATGGTTTCAACACAAGAACCGGTGTAGTTATTATGGCTGCAACAAACCGTCTAGATTCTCTAGATGAAGCCATTTTAAGACCAGGTAGATTTGATAGACATATTCAAGTAAACTTACCTGACATTAAAGAACGTGAAGCTATTTTAAAAATTCATGCAAGAAATAAAAACTTATCAAGCAAAGTAAGTTTAACAGATGTTGCAAGAAGAACTCCAGGTTTCTCTGGTGCGCAACTTGAAAACGTATTAAATGAAGCAACTTTACTTGCAGTAAGATTAGGCAAAACTGCAATTGGCATGTCTGAAATTGATGAAGCAATCGATCGTGTAATTGCTGGTCCTGCTAAGAAATCAAGAGTAATTACAGAAGAAGAAAAGAAACAAATTGCTTACCACGAAGCTGGTCACGCATTAGTTGGATTACACACAAAAGGTGGAGATGTAGTTGAAAAAATTACAATAATTCCACGTGGTATTGCTGCTGGTTATACATTATCTACTCCTGAAAAACAAGAACTTGCTATCCATAAAAAATCAGATCTATTAGCTATTGTTAGAACTACGTTAGGTGGTAGAGCCGCTGAAGAAGTTATTTATGGAAAAGATGCTATTTCTACTGGTGCAAGCAATGACTTATACAAAGTAACTAATATAGTTAAATCTATGGTAACTCAACTTGGTATGTCATCTGTTGGTATGACTCAATTTATTCCAACTGAAGGATCAACTCCAGCTTACGCTCCAAAGAGCTTTAGTGAAGCTACAAACCAAAAGATTGATAAGGAAATTGAATCAATAATTCAATCTGAATATGCTAAAGCTAAGGATGTAATTAAGCATAACGGTAAAGAACTTGATTTAATTGTTGAAACATTACTATTGTTAGAAACAATTGTTAAGAATCAAATCGACTACATCCACAAAGAATTAAAACTACCTCCAGAAGCTATTGAAAAGAAGAAAACTTTAGAGGCAGAAAAGAAAGAACAAGCTGCTGAGAAAAAGGGTTCAAAAGCAAAATAATAAAAATAAGAGTACATATGTACTCTTTTTTTATATAATTAACCCATAAAGGATAAATTATGATTAAAAAAGATATTCCATACAAATATTACAAAACCGTTTTGATATGAGTATGAGCATTAGCGATTCTATGTGTTATTGGTACATGAATTGCTTTCCCTATTGGTGGACCAGCAGCTATTACTTTTGCTGCAATTGTTTCCACATTCTTAACATTAGCAATCGCTTTACTATCTGCAATGTTGATAATTTCTGGTAGACCAGATTACAAAACAAAAGGTATTATCGTGGCAGTATTAGCTGGTATCCACTTTATATTCTTTGTAGCTGTATTAGCTTGTCAAAAACTTATTCACACTGATGCACAAATATTTGCTTTACCAGCTGTTCATACAATTATCTTATTAGCAATTGCTGGTTTCGGAGTTTACTTCTCAGCAAGAAACAGATTCGTATTCAAGAATCCTGCAAAGGAAGATGCTATGGCTGCATTTGGTGGTCCAGTTGAAGGTGCTCAACCTGATGCAACTCAACCTAAAGCAGACGAACAACCAAAACAAGCTAGAGACGAAAAAACAGGAATTGTAAGTCTATAGGCAATGAAAGAAAAGAGGTTTTACCTCTTTTTCTTTTTCATATAAATGATTAATAATAGTTATATTTTTTATAATTAAATAATATGAGTACTAAATTTGATCAAACAACAATTGTTAATTATTTAAAAAACTACGGTTTTGTTTTTGCTAGTAGTGAAATTTATGGTGGTTTAGCCAATGCGTGAGACTATGGTCCATTAGGTGTTGCCTTAAAAAACAACATTAAGAATTTATGATGAAACTATTTTATTACATCTCAACCAAATATGGTTGGATTAGATTCATCTATCATCCTAAATCCAGCTGTTTGAAAAGCGTCTGGACACTTAGCTAATTTTTCTGACCCATTAATCGATTGTAAAGCATGTCACCAAAGATTTAGAGCTGACAAATTGATTGAAGAAAAATATCCAGATATAAAGATAAATGAAAACACAGACAAAGCTGAATTATTAAAAATAATTAAGGACAAAAAGATTGTTTGTCCTAATTGTGGTAAAGCTGATTGAACAGACATTAGAAGTTTTAACTTGATGTTTAAAACAAGCCAATCAGTTATCGAGGATAAGGCAAACGAACTTTACTTAAGACCTGAAACTGCACAAGGTATTTTTATTAACTTTGCAAACATTCAAAGAGCTTTAAGATTAAAAGTTCCTTTTGGTGTTGGACAAATTGGTAAAGCCTTTAGAAACGAAATTACTCCAGGAAACTTTATTTTTAGAACTAGAGAATTTGAACAAATGGAAATTGAATTCTTTAATTATCCAAAAGATGCACCAGCTAAATTTGAACAATATATCAAAGATATAGAAGGTTTCTTATTTAATGTCTTAAAACTTAAGAAAGAAAATATCAGAATGTCAGAACATGACAAGGCTGACCTAAGTCACTATTCAGCAAGAACTGTAGACTTTCAATATAACTTCCCACACGGTTGAGCCGAACTTTGAGGTTTAGCAAATAGAACAGACTTTGATTTATCAAACCATCAAAAATTATCTGGTTCAACATTAGGTTATTTAGATCCCGAAACTAACGAAAGATTTATTCCTTACGTTGTTGAGCCATCGGTTGGTGTAGAACGTTTGTTCTATGCAATCATTTGTGATGCATATAGAGTAGAACCTATTAAAGATGGTGAAACTAGAGAAGTGTTAGGATTGCCTTACGCACTATGTCCATATAAAGTTGCTGTATTACCATTAAGTAATAAGCTTAATGATGGTGCAAAAAAAGTATTTGATATGTTAATAGCTGCTGGTATTCCATCAGTATATGATGTAACCGGTTCAATTGGAAAGAGATATCGTAGACAAGACGCTATTGGAACTTATTACTGTATCACATACGATTTTGATTCTCAAAAAGACGAATGTGTAACAGTAAGAAATCGTGACACTATGAAACAAGAAAGAATAAAAATTTCCGAAATTTTAAAATTTTTAGGTAAATAGTATATATAGGATATATAAATGGCAAGTTTTGTTGAAGAATTATTAGAAAGGGCAGATATAGTTGATATCGTTGGTAGATTTGTGTCATTACACAAATCAGGTGCCAACTTTTTTGGACTATGTCCTTTCCATCCTGATCAAAACCCTAGTATGTCTGTTAGCCCTAAGAAAAAAATATTTAGATGTTTTTCTTGTGGTGCAAGCGGTAATGTAATAAACTTTGTACAAAAGTTTAAAAAGATAAGTTACGGCGAAGCAATTAGAGAAGTTGCAAAGATGGCAGGGTATTCAGAAACAGATATCAACAACTACTTATCTAAGCAAAGCAAGAGTTACTCGCCCGCTAATATGAAATTGTTTGATCTCAACGCGGACGCAAATGATTTATTTAAGATGCTTCTGTTTAATGCTGATAACAAGCAATATCTAGATTATTTACATGATCGTAAACTATCTGATGATACCATCAGAAAGTTTGAGATTGGTTTCGCAGGAAAAGGAAATGAAAAAAGAATAATCTACGATATTCTTACTGATTCAAACATTCCACATAAGCAAATTTGAAACGAGGACGACTTATTAAAAGCTTCATTAATATCTATTAATGAAAAATCTTCTGAAATTTCTGATTATTTTCACAACCGGATTACATTCCCTATCAAAGATAAGAATGGTTTTATTGTAGCCTTTATTGCTCGCGACATAACTAAAGATACTGAACTCAAATATCTCACATCACGCGAAACAAATTTGTTTAGTAAGTCTAACACACTTTACAATTTTGATCGTGTAATGTTAGATAAGCCAAAGACACTTATAGTGTTAGAAGGTAATATTGACTTAATGTCTCTGTATGAAGCAGGAATGAATGAAAGCCAATATGGAGCCGTAGCTTTAATGGGTACTGCTTTTACACAACAACACAAAAACATGATTTTAAATACTCGTTGTATCGAAAACATAGTTTTATGATTTGACAATGATGATGCAGGAAAAGCATCCACATTAAAAAATGGTTTACAACTTTTAGGCTTACACAAAAATATGATAGTTGTAAATAATACAACTACGTATAAAGATGTTAATGAAATTCTTGTTAAAGAAGGAAAACAAAAAGTCCTTGACATTTTACAATCAGCTGACAATCCAAGATTTGTTACATACTATATTACGCACACATTAAAAGGCTTGACAAGTTTAAATTTAGATAGCAAAGTAAAAGATGTGTTGAAGGTCGTTAAAACAGAAAATAACCCCGTCTACACTGATTCATACATTAACTTGATATCTTCTATTACCAAACTCACTCCAAGCGATTTAAAGCGTACTTATGACTTAATTAGAGGTGATTATGGTTCTGTTCAACCAACACAACCACAAAAAACAAAAGTCGTTTATCCAGCTATTGTCAATAATATGATTAATTCATTTAGACAATTAATTACATTATTATTAGTAGACCCAAGTTTATCTGAAGATAGTTACAGTGAATTTGAATGTAAATCTCCAGACAAAATTAAAATACAAGAAATTCAAGACTACATTTATGTAATTAAGTCTTTAGCAACAAGTTCTTTCGCTCCAACTGACTTGATACCTCAAGAAAATAAATTAGTTAATAATTTATATACACAAAAGAAAATTAGTGAAGCATCATATAAATTTTTAATGGATGCCATTGCAGAAATTCAAGGTAACAAACAATATTCTATTGCTATGAGAAGCACTAAATCTAAATGTGTTTTATTAGTAAAACATATTAACGCTTGTTTTAACGAAGTTATAGTTAGTCAAATCAGACACGACATCGAACAAGGTGTATATAAAGGTGAAGCATTAGCAAATGCTAAAGCAGAAGTAACTAAGCTTCAAAATAAAATCAACAATTACAAGAAGAACAAAAAAACAAAATATCATATCGCATAATGTATAATTGTTAAGCATCACAACGTGTGGTACGAACCGTGTTAGGGTAGAAATACAGCAGCACTAAGTTAAAGCACGTGTGTGGTGCTTTTTTGTTTGTCTTACACAACTATGTGTAAGTCTTAAATTTGTGAAAATACTGGTATATATAGAATAATATATGTACTTTTTGCTTAGTAAAACTAAATCTTTGTTTTGTTCTTAATTGCAAACTTTAAAGTGTTTTCATCAGCATAGTCTAATGCAGAGTTAACTGGAAGACCTATAGCTAATTTATATGTAACGCACGCGGGTAATATATCTTTTAATAATTTATTTAGATAGATGTTTGTTGCCTCACCGTTAACTGTTAGGTTTGTAGCGATAATAATTTCTTTAAAATCTTTCACCGCACAGTAATTCATTAATTTCTTAATGATTTCTGAATCTATTTTCTTTTTTGCTTTTACATTGATTTCATCATTTAAAACAAAATAAATTCCATTAAATGAACCTGTAGATTCAATTTTGTTTAGTTCATCTATTGTATTTACAATACAAAGTTTAGAGTTATCACGTTCTGGGTTTGAGCAAATGGTGCATAAATCATCTATAGCAAAGTTACCACATTGTTTACAAAACTTAATGTTGTTCTTTGCGTTTGTAATACGTTTGATAAATTCATCAACATATTGTTGATCTTGATGAATTAAATGGTACGCAATTCTTTCGGCTGCTTTAGATCCTACTGAAGGTAGAGATTTAATTGCATCAACCAAAAATTCAAACTCCTTAGGTCTCATTAAAATAAACCACCCATGCCGCTTGGCATCATTGATTGTTGGATAGCGTCAGCTTTAGCTGTCACTTGTTCAATTGCAGAGTTAATAGCTTCAACAACCATTTCTTGTAAAGTGATTGGATCTTCTGGATCAATAAGAGCCTTATTAATCTCGATAGATTGGATAACCCCTTTACCAGTAATGGTTACCATTACTGAACCATTTTTATAATCATAAGTAAATTCTTGCTTATATAGTTCCTCAAGTTTCTTTTGCATTTCTCTTTGCATTTTTTGTGCTTGAGCCATTATTTGATTCATGTTCATAGTTATTACCTCTAAACGCTTTTAATATTATAAAATAATATTAACACTTATGATAGTTAAAGTACCTGAAGCTAAAATTAAACTACAAATATTGGCTACGCCAATAGGTAATTTGGATGAGATAACTTTTAGAGCTATAAAAGCTCTAAAGGATTGCGAATGTATTTTGTGCGAAGATACAAGAGTAACTTCTAAACTTTTAGCAAAGCTAAATATTCACGGAAAAGAATTAATTAGTTATCAAAAATTCAATGAAAATGATAAAGTTGAATTAGCTTTAAACAAAATCAAATGTAAAAAAACAATTTTATGTTCAGATGCTGGTTATCCATGCTTGTCAGACCCAGGATATGCACTTGTAAACAAGTGCTATGATAATGGGATAGCTGTAGAAATATTAAATGGTCCTAGTTCAGTATTGCATTCTGTAGTTGTATCTGGATTAAATTTAAATAATTTTTATTTTAATGGCTTTTTACCAGCTAGTAAAAATCAAAGAATTGAAAAACTGAAAGAACTTAGTTCTTTAAATGTTCCTATTGTTTTCTTTGAATCTGTTCATAGAATTAAACAATCCTTAAGTGATATTAAAGAAATCTTTAATAATCCATATTTTGTTGTTTGTCGTGAACTAACAAAGTTAAATGAAACTATATATCGTGGATCTTATGATGAAATCATAAATGATATTGTTGATAAGGGCGAATTTGTAGTTATTGTTCAAAAACAAAAAGTTGAAAAACCAACATTCTTTTCTAAACAAGATATTATTTCACGCGTAAATAAATTAATAAAAGAAAATAAAATGAGTTTAAAACAAGCAGCTAAGCAAGTTGCAAGAGAAAATGATATGCAAGCTTCATTGGTTTATAACGTCGTAGTTGAAAGCAAGAGGGTAAAGTAATGATTAGATATAGACTATACGGTTCTTTGCCTGTAATGGGCATAAAAAAAGCATTTGACGCTATCTGTGAATCAACTTTCAATCAATTAAAACTTTGTGAGAATGTGGTTTTCGATGTAAATATTGTTACTCCTACACAAATAAAGAATATTAATAATAAATATAGAAAAATAAATAAAGTGACTGATGTGATTAGCTTTGCAAATCGTGACAACAACACAGTTATAGTTCCTTTGCTTGGCGAAATCTTTATTTGTTTAGCAAAAGCTAAACAACAAGCAAAAGAGTATGGACATAGCTTGCAACGTGAACTTATCTTTTTATTCACACATGGGTTACTACATTTGTTAGGTTTTGATCACCAAACACCGAAGCAAGAAAAACAAATGTTATCTTTAACTAAAAAGATAATTAGCAAAGCACAAATTAATCCTAAATATATAATTAGATAAAGATGGAAGAAAATAGCACTAAAAAAAGAAAAACCAAAGGAGCTTTCTTTAGAAAGTTCTTGTATGCCTTTAGAGGTATTGGTTCAAGTTTAAGAGAAGAATCTTCTCTAGTTGTACATTTTATATGTACAGCTGTTGTCTTTATATTAGGTGGTATTTTGCATGCTGGAATGCATTACTATGATTGAATAATCCTAGTAATTTGCATGATGATATTAATGGGTGGAGAGTTAATCAACACCGCAATTGAGAACTTAACTGACATGGTATCGTTTAAGTTTAGCTATAATGCTAAAAAGATTAAGGACGTCGCAGCAGCCGCAATGCTAATCTTCTCTATCATGTCAATCATTGTTAGCTTAATGATTTTGATTAGAGCACTACTTGTAGTGCTAGGAGTTGTTCCGCTATAATGAAAAAACAATGTACAGTGGCTATTGTCGGATTACCAAATGCCGGCAAATCTACCTTTTTAAATAAAGTAATGAAACAAAAAGTAGCTATAGTTAGCTACAAACCTCAAACAACAAGAAATCAAATTAAATCTGTATACGAAGATGACAGAATAAAAATTTGTTTTGTAGATACTCCTGGTTTTCATCAACCTAAAAATAAACTAGACAGTTTTTTAAATTCACAAGTAAAGCAAAGCTTTAAGCAAGCGGATCTAGTTTTATTGTTAATTGATGCATCTAAAGATGATGTTGAAGGAAATAAAATATTAATTGACGTAATTAACAGTTATAAGGTCAAAGACCTTATTGTTTTATTTACTCATAAGGATTTAGCTGGTGATGTACAAGTAATAGATAAGCTAAACCTTTATGGTTTAAATGGTATTAAACATAAAATGATGATTGATAATAACTCAACCCAAGATGTTAATAATGTTATCTCCTTCATATATGATTTAGCACCACAAGATGGGTTCTTTGAACCAAACGATATGACTGACGATTTTCTTATTCAAGAAATCATAAGAGAACAAGCTTTATATATTTTGAAGCAAGAAGTTCCTCACTCAATGGCAATCGTTGTTGATAACAAGAGTTTTGATAAAGAACAAAACTTATTTACAATAAACTGTTCATTAATTGTTGAAAAAGAAAGTCAAAAACCAATTGTTATTGGTGCTGGCGGCAAGATGATTAAGCTTATTGGAACTAAAGCAAGACAAGAACTTTTAAAGTTCTTTGATTGTAGAATCATGTTAAAGTTATTTGTTAAGGTTAAAGAAGATTGAAGAAATGATGAACAATTCCTTTCTTCAGTAGGTTATTTTAAAAAATAATTATGGCCGAAATAATTACCAAAGGATTTTTAATTGCAAGAAATGACTATCAAATGTTTGATGAGGTCATAACTTTCATAAATGAATTTGGTAACAAATTTGTCTGTCTAGCTCAAGGAACTAAACGAATTGAAAGCCATAACGCTAGAAGTATGCAACTTGGAAACTTTTGTGAATTTCAATTTTTCTTAGCACGAAATGAAGACAAGATGTCTAGATTAATGAAAATTAATGCGATTGAAAAAGTTGAATGACCAAATTTTAGACAAAGTTTAATTACATTAAATTCATTAGCCGAACAACTTATATATCCCGACACAAAGAATTATAAATTTTATGAATCAATGAGAAAATACGCTTTAGATAAACAGATTTCTGATGCTAAAGCTGAACTAATAGTTTTAAGAAACTATTGTAAGATTACTGGAATTGATTTACATGTAAATGATTGTGTTGTCTGTCATAATCACCATATCAAAACCATTTCTTTTGAAAGACATGGACTTTTGTGTGGTCAATGTTTTGATAAATTGAAAGGACATGAATTTAGTCTTGAATTTTCAAAATTAGTGTTCCATCTTTTCAAAGATGAATATAGCAAGATGGATAAATATGAAGATCACTATATCCCACTAATTACACACTTAAAACAATATATTACAGACAACAACGGAACATATTTTGCAAAAAAGAAAAAAAGAACTATATAGTTCTTTATTTTTTAATATGTATAATATATATACATTTTAGAAAAGGATTAATAATGACTCCCATTGCAATAGTAATGTTTGTGTTTGGTGGAATAGCACTACTAGTAGGGCTATTATTATCTGGTAGTGGTACAGGAGCTGGACTTAATGCGCAAGCTGGTCAAGACCTTGAACTATTCAAGAAAACTAAAGACAGAGGATTTGTAAAAATTTTACAAATCATAATGTTTATCTTAACATTAATATTATTAGGTTTAGGTATTGCATTATTATTTATTAAATAATATGCAAAATAAAAAACCTGATTATTACAAACAAATTTTAGAGATTGTAGCTAAAGAAGGGAAAAGACCAATACCTATTGGTATTATTCTTCGTAAGCTTTCAAACAAAGAACCTGGTGTAGATAAGAATATATTCTTTAAGAATATACAATCTTTAATTAACTCAGCACAATTAGTAAAACTAAGAAATGGTAAATTAGTTTTAGGATACCCTAAAGCTGATGTAGATATGACAAAAATCTACAAAGGCGAAATTAGAATAAATTCTAAATTAGCTGGATTTATTACAGAAGAAGGAAAAGAAGATTCTGGATATTTTGTTCATAAAACAAACCTAGGTGGAGCTTTAGATGGTGACACTGTTGAGTTTGCTTTATTAAAAATGGATAGCCCTGGCAAGGATCTTAAGGATGCTAAAGTACTAAAAGTACTAAAACATGCTAAAGGTTTTTATGTAGGATGTTTTAAATCTGATGGTGAACACTATCAAGTTGAAACTGATGATAAAAAAATGTACCTTCCAATAAAATTGGAAGATACTGAAGGATTAACTAACGGAACCAAGTTTTTATATACAGTAACAAAGTTCACTGATACTGAAGCAATTTGTAAAGTTGCTAAGATTATTGGACATATCAACGATGTTGGTACAGATATCTTATCTATTGTCTATGACAACGGTATTGAACCAGAGTTCCCAGATGAAGTTATTGATTACGCTAATAAATTAAAGTTAGATATTAATGAAGAAGAAAAAGCATTAAGAAAAGATTTGACTCATCTTGATATTGTTACGATAGACCCAGCTACATCAAAAGACTTTGACGATGCTGTGTATTGTGAACAATTAGAAGATGGAACATATAAGCTATATGTTTCTATTGCTGATGTAAGTCATTATGTTAAGATGAATTCATGTTTAGACTTAGAAGCATTAAAAAGAGGATGTTCTACTTATTTAGTAGATAGAGTTATTCCAATGCTTCCACACAATCTATCTGATGACTTGTGTTCATTAAATCCAAATGTTCCAAGATTAGCTCTAACTTGTGAAATGATTATTGATAAGAAAGGATCTTTCTTAGATATTAAAACTTATCCATCAATTATTAAATCACATAGAAGATTTAGCTATGATGAAGTTAACGCTTTCTTTGAAGGCAAAGACAAATTAGAAAAAGACACTCCTGAAATTAGAAAGATGTTGCAAACATCTAGAAAATTACATGATATCTTATACACAATGAAAAAGAACAGAGGGTATGTAGAACTTGAAATACCTGAAGTTAAAATTATTGTTAACGAAAAATGTGAACCAATTGAAATTAAGTTGAGAGAAACTGGCACAGCTCAATCTATGATTGAAGATTTCATGGTTGCAGCAAACGAAGCTGTAACAATTGAAGCAATTAAAGTTAAATGACCATTTGTTTATCGTGTTCATGGTGAACCAAAAGCAGAACGTGTAGAAATGTTTAAAGTAGAAGCTAAAAAACTTAACTTTAAATTACCTGCTGGTGATTTATCAATTACACCAAAATCAATGTCTAATTGATTAATCAATAATGCTGATAATCCAAACTTAGACTTAGTTAGTATCTTAATGTTAAGAACAATGGCTAAGGCAGAATATGATACTAAGAATATTGGACACTTTGGACTAGCAAGCAAAAACTATACACACTTTACTAGTCCAATTCGTAGATATCCTGACTTAGTAGTTCATCGTTTATATTGAATGTATCTTTTCAATAGAAAAGCATATACAGATGATGATCGTAAGAAATTAGTAGAAATGCTAAAAGAATATTGTGATAAGTCCAATGAAGCAGAACTTAGAGCCATACAAACTGAAAGAGATGTTAATGCTCTTAAGTTTGCACAATATATGAAAGATCATATAGGTGAGGAGTTTGATGTAAGAGTTTCTGCTGTAACTAAGTTTGGATGTTTTGTGGAACTTCCAAACACTATAGAAGGTTTGATTAAATTAGCAAATCTAAAAGATGATTTTTACACATATGATGAAAGAAACTTCCAATTAATTGGAAAAAAATCTAATAGTATCATCACACTAGGAACTAGATTCAGAGCTAAATGTATTAGTGCTGATATGAATGAGAGAAGAATTGAATTTGAGGTTGTTAGAAAACTTTAATTATGAAAATTCTTGTCAACAACAAAAAAGCTTTATTTAATTACACAATCATCGATAAATATGAATGCGGTATTTCTTTGTTAGGTGCAGAAGTTAAATCCATTGTTAAATCACAAGCGAACCTTGATGAAGCCTTTGTGGTGTTTAGAAACAATGAGGCGTTTGTGTTGAATATGCAAGTTACACCGTGAGCACAATCTAACTTAAAGGGTGATGATGCTTTAAGAACAAGAAAATTATTGTTGCATAAGAATGAAATTCTTAAGATACAAAACTATATTAAGAAAAATAAAGCCACAGTTGTTGTATTAAATATTCATTTAGAACATGGAAAAATTAAATTAACAATTGCTACGGCAAAACGTAAGAACGCATCTGATAAACGTGAAACAAAAAAGAAAAAAGATGCTCAAAGAGAAATTAAAAAATTTATTTAATTCCAAAGAAGTTAATAGCATTTGCTGTTAATTTTTTTGCAAGCTCTTCCTTTGAGATTTGTAATTTATTAGCAATATCTTCCATTACAAATTGAACATAATGAGGATAGTTTGTTTTTCCACGATATGGCACTGGAGCCAACCAAGGCCCATCTGTTTCAACCATCATTCTATCTAACGGAATAAACTTTAATGCTTCATGTAAAGATTTAGCATTTTTAAAAGTTACAATTCCTGGGATTGAAACCATGTAACCAGCATCAATATATTTTTTAGCTCAATCTGGTCCCATTGCAAAGCAATGAATTCATATTTTATTTGGATTTTTAACCATTTTTAAAATCTCAAAACAGTCTTCTTCTGCAGATCTAACATGAATGCATACAGGTAGATTGTATTTATTTACTAGTTCTAGTTGCTTCTTAAAAAATAGTTGTTGTTTAGATTTATCAAAGTTTTCATAATGGTAATCTAAACCAATTTCGCCTCAAGCAACAATTACATCTTTATTATTTAAATAAAGTTGTTCTAACTTTTCAATATCTGTAATATCTTTGCAGTTATCTGGATGGATACCAATAGTAGCAAAAATTTGTCCTTTATATTTCCTAGCTTGTTCTACTGCAATAATAGAATCCTCTAAATTTGTACCGACAGCATTCCAAACAATATTTCTATCTTTACAAATAGAAACAATATTGTCTAATTCTTTAATCATTGGGTCCATATTTGTATGGGTATGGACATCGTATAAAAATATGTTTTTCATATAATATATTATTTATATAATAAATAATAGATACATTATTAAGTTAATAAGTTTTTTGGCCAAATAAAATCGATTTTAACTTACTAATTATTAGCCACAAATCAAAACATGCTCGAGTGGCGGAATGGCAGACGCGATAGACTCAAAATCTATTGAAGGTAACTTCTTATGGGTTCAAGTCCCTTTTCGAGCACCATTTAAAAATTTTAGGTATTTAATAATGAAAAAATCTAAAAAAGCAAAAACATTAGGTAAGCCTGAAAGAGTTAAATGACCTCTTGCAAAATTTATTAATAAATTTTTCATTTACAACGTATTCTTAACGTTGGGTTTAGTAATGCTAATCTTGTCCGTTGTTTGTCAAGGTGCATTTGCTGGCGATCAAGGAAAAATTATTGGTAACATTGTAGTTTCAGTACTAGTATTTGTTGCTGGACTAGCAGGTGGGTTAACCTACTCGCTTCTACTTACCAAAAAAGGTGAGGAACCTTTAGAACAAAAATTTGCTAATTTAACAAAATGATTCTTTTGAGTACCAATTCTAGGAATTGTCTTTGACAAGATCTGAAAATC
>JAGHUK010000045.1 GCA_018064845.1 Candidatus Hennigella equi
TACTTCGTAATCTTTAAGACTCATTGTCTCATTGGTTTCTTAACAACTGGGAAAGAACCACGTTCTGAAACCATCTTACCATTTTCAATTAAAACTTCTTCGTTAGATAAAACTGTTCCAAGCTCTTCACATCAGTTTACATCAACATCTTTAATTTCTGCTAAACCCTTTTCAAATAACTTTGAAAAGATTCATTGCGTTCATTTGTAGTAAGCAGGATCAGTTGTGTTTACCTCTTTGTTGTAATCAAAGCTAAAACCTAGTGATTGTAATTGGTTTCTAAAAACACCAATATTCTTATTTGTAAATTCTGCAGGGTGGTTTCCAGTTTGAATTGCATATTGTTCAGCAGGTAAACCAAATGCATCTCATCCAATTGGGTGAAGAACATTAAAACCATTAAATCTTTTGTATCTAGAATAAATATCTGTAGCAGTATAACCTTTTGGGTGTCCTACGTGTAAACCTTGTCCAGATGGATAAGGAAACATATCCAAAACATAACATTTTGTTCCCTTTGCATGAGGATCAAAGTGATATGTATCATTTTCTTTTCAAAACTTTGCTATATTTTTTTCAATTAGGTTATGGTTGTACATAATAATTTACTCTTTTTTACACTTAAATATATAATATTATAACTATTTATGAAAGATACACAAACTCTTATCGATCAAATAAGACAAGAATTAGATTCAATTAAAACTTTTATCAACGCTGATGGCGGTGATGTTAATTTTGTTAGCTTAAAAGATGGAGTTTTAACTCTAGAAATTTCAGGACACTGCATTGGTTGCATGAGCTTTGATACAACTTACACTTATGGAATTAAAGCCAACATGATGCAAGTTCATCCAGAAATAAAAGATGTAATCTTTACATTAAAAAAATCGGTCTAATTAGATCGATTTTTCTTTTTTGCATGTTGTGATAGCTAGACAAGAAGTTGTTGGGAATTTTTGTTTTACTAAACTTGCAATGAATGCACTAAAACAATTTTCAAGGTCATGGCCAACATCTATAGCATCAATTTTATAGTTTGCCAAATCTTGTCAACCATGGTGTTTAATATCACCAGTAATTAGCAAAATATTCTTTTTAGATAATTCATCAAATTTTTCTGCAAATACAGATAAACCTGCACCAGCACAAATTCCGATTGTTGAGTATTTGTCATTAGCATTTGCATTAGTTGTTAGTAAACTAACACCAAACGTTTTTTTAAACAATGCTGCAATTTGTTTAACTGTTAATGCCTGAGCAAAATTTCCTACAACAAATTTTGCGCCCTTGTATCATTTTAAATTTCTAAGTTTAAGCTTAGTACCAATTAAGAAATTCATTCCTTGATTTGAATTATCAAAACATGTATGAAGAGACAATACTGTTATCTTTGCTTTCTTAATCTTAGAGATTAATTTCCTATTAAATGATGACAATTCATGATCTTTATTTTTTGTAAAAATAGGATGGTGAGAAATAACTAATTTAGCATCTTGTTTAATTGCTTCATCAATCGTTTTCTCATTTAAATCTAGACAAACAAAAACTTTTTTAGTTTCTTTCGTTAAGTCGCATTTATTTAAAAAACCTGATTCATCTCATTCTTCTTGTAAAGATAATGGATATTGCTTTAGCAAATAGTTTGTAATTGATTTGATTTTCATTACTTCTTAACTCTTTTCTTTAGTCAATCATATAAAACAGCATAAGCATGAGAAAATTTATATAGTTTTTTCTTCTCTATTTTTTGTTTACAAGCTTTTAAATAAAGCATTCAAATTTTCTTGTCTATTTGTTTTTCTGATAGACCAAAGTATGCTTCATATGTTGATATTTTTCTTATTTTTGTACCTTGTTTTGCACAAATAATTTGATAGAACTTCGTGCGGTCTAAACAAACATTTTCATAAACAACATCATATTTTGCTTTAGCAAGATATCTTCTTAGGACGTCAACATCGCAATTTGGTTCAAGAAGATATATTGCATTCCTGTTAATTTTTGGATCCTTCTTTTCTAAAATATTAACAATGTTGTTTGCACCCATTCCAGCAATGACAATGTAATTAGGTTGAATAAAAACTTTCTTTGTAATATCAACTAAACCATCATTTAAAACATTTAATGTTTTTGTTGTTAGATGGTTTTTAGCTAAATTAGTTTTACCAGCATTATGAGGCAACCAGTTCTTTTCAATATTAACTACTTGCTTAGCTTTTTTATCACGCAAAATGTTAATAGCTAGCAAAGCGTGGTCTGATCCAACATCATACACGCATTGACATTTTTCTATTAAATTGCTGATTTGCTTAATTCTGTTCATCTAATATATAGCTTCTTAATTTCTTTGATTTTGATGGGTGTTTTAGTTTTCTTGTTGCTTTAGCTTCAATTTGTCTAACTTGCTCACGAGGAATTTTTAATTTTTCAGCAGCTTCATCAAGACTATGAACATATGTATATGGTGCTAAACCATATCTCATTCTCATAATTCTTTCTTCTTCTGGAGTTAGGGTTACTTTAAATAATTGGTTGATGTCTTCTTTTAATAAAGACTCTTTTGTATATTGAACCGGACTTGTTAAAACATCTTCTTTAACAAAGTCTGAGATTTGACTATCTTCATCTGATCCAACAGTTTTATCCAAAGATACTGGATCAATATGAATACGCTTAATGTTAGCAACTTTTCTAGTTGTAAATCCTGCAGCTTGTCCACCAAGTTCTTCAGTGATTTCTTCGATTGTTGGTTGACGACCTAATCTTTGTGTCAATTCTTTTTCTGCGTTTGTAACACGGTGAATTGTTTCAATCATGTGAGCAGGAATACGAATAATCTTTGATTGATCAGAGATAGCTCTAGTGATAGCTTGTCTAATTCATCATGTTGCATAAGTTGAGAATTTATGACCAAGTTTATAGTCAAACTTAGTAATGGCTTTCATTAAGCCCATTGTTCCTTCTTGAATCAAATCTTCAAATTCAATTCCTCTGTTTAGGAATTTCTTAGCAATAGATGTAACAAGACGTAAGTTACTTGTTACCAATTGATCAACCGCGTATTTTCTTTCAATTTCATTTTTAGAACTTAATAGCTTAGCTATTTCAACTTCTTGTTCAGCAGAAAGCATCTTAGATTGACCAAGTGTTGTCAAGAATGATTTAACACCGTCATAGTCGTTTCCTTTTGGACCATGAGTAGTAATCTTACTTACTTTTTGTGATTTTTGTGTTGATAAAATTTTCTCTGCATCTTCTAGAGAGAAGTATTTTTTACCTTCAAAACCTTTGATTGTAATACCTTGTTTTACAATGTCATTAAACAATCTTTGTGTTAATTCTTTACTTAGAGAATAACTTCCAAACTCAGAGAAGATTTTATTTAGAACAACAACATTTCTACTACGTTTTTTAAGTTTAACAGTTTGAATTATTTTCTTTTCGATATCTTTAAATTCGAAATCAGAAATCATCTTATGTTTAGAATAAGATTCTAGAATTTGAATTTTAGGTTCAAATGTTTTAACTTGTTTAGGTTGTTTTACAACATTCTTTGTTGTTTTAACTTTTTTAGTAACTTTATTTTTTGTTACTTTTTTAGCTGTTTTTTTGACAGCAGATTTTTTAGTAGCTTTTTTCTTAGCTACCTTTTTTACTTTAACATTCTTTTTAGCCATGGATGTATCAGTCCTTAGTGGTATTATTATAACACTAACCATATAAAAAAGTAAAAGTAATTTATTACTTTTACTTATATATGCATGATTTAAATGAAAAAATTTAGCCAATTAATGCGATAGAACTTCTGCTAGGAACAGGAGATAAACGCATAATTGTAGTTCTTCTAAAACCGTAATTAGTATTTGAGGGAGTTTGATTGCCTTGGGCCATACTGATTGCGTTCATAATTAAGCTTGACAATGTAGAAACGAGGATTCCAATTCCTAATGCAACGGCATAGAAAGCACCGCCACTATTAGTTTTCTTTTGTGTTAGCGTTAATTTTTTAATATATATCACCTCCATATATACCTTTACCTAACTATTAAAAAATTTAGGAAAATATTTTTTGCTATTTGTTATTAAGCCTATTAAAATCTAGCATTTTGTCGAAATTGTTTTTTAAAATTTTTGCATAAAATTAGAAAGTTTTAATAATGTAATTATTAAAGTTTATAATTGAAAGTATTAAGTAAAGGATTATTATGAACAAGAAAATTCTCGTTATTAACGCAGGTTCAAGCTCTATTAAATTTAGAGTTTACAACTATGAAGATTTAAATGAATTAGGAAGTGGTTTATGTGAAAGAATCTTTGTTGATGGTCACATAAAAGTTAAAACAGCTCAAGGTAAAGAACTTGAAAAAGATGCAGCAATGCCAGATCATACTGCAGCTGTACAAATTGCCTTAGACGCATTAAAAGAATTAAAGATTATTGAAGATCTAAATGATATTGCAGGTATTGGTCACCGTATTGCAATGGGTGGTCAATTCTTTAAAGAATCAACAAGAGTTGATGATGAAAAGATTTTAAACAAGGCAATTGAATATGGAAAGATTGCTCCATTACACAACCCTTGTGAAACTACAGTTATCAAAGTCTTTAAGAAATTAGTTCCAAATGCATTTAACGTTGGTGTATTCGATACATCATACCATTCAACAATTCCAGCTGTTAACTCTGACTATTGTTTAGACAGAGAAACAACTAGAAAATATGAAATTAAGAAATATGGTTTCCATGGTACTAGCTACAGATATATAGCTAAGAAGATGGAAGAAGTATTGGGGAAGAAAAACCCTAACTTAATTGTTTGCCACATTGGTAATGGTGCATCAATTTGTGCTATTAAAGAAGGCAAATCATATGACACAACTATGGGTTTAAGCCCATTACAAGGTTTAATCATGGGAACAAGATGTGGTGATATTGATGCTTCAGTATGTACATATCTATTAACTCAAGGATTAACTGGAGACCAAGTTAATGCTGAATTAAATAAGAAGGCAGGAATGCTTGGATTAGCTGGTTCAAGTGACTCAAGAGATGTTATTGCTAAAGCAAATGCAGGTGATGCAAATGCAAAATTAGCAAGAGAAATTCAATTGCAAAGAATTGCTAACTATGTAATTCAATATGCAAATGAATTAGGCAAAGTAGATGCCATTGTCTTTACTGCTGGTTGCGGAGAAAATGACCCACTATTACTAGAAGGTGTTTGTGATCGTGTTAAATTGATGAATCTTAAATATGATGCAAACAAGAATAAACAAAAATATGGTGACTATCTAGAAGTTACTGCATCTGGTTCAGACACAAGAATCTTTAGAGTAAGAACAAACGAAGAGCTAATGATTGCAGGCGATGTTAAAGCGTTAGCAAAATAAGAGGGTAACCTCTTTTTTTGATCAAGATTCAACAATATATATATATATATAATGTGAATGAGGAAAAGAGTATGAAAAGAAAATTAATTCCAATTATCACTACAGTAGTCGCATTACCTAGTATTGCTTGTGCTGTAAGTTGTTCAACAAATTTATCATGAAGTACATTAAAAGATGGAACATTTGAAAAATTTAAACCGAAGGGTAAATACGCAGATCCATTACCATCAGGAACTGAATTTTCTTCAGGTAATGATGCTTGAGAAAAATATTTTAGTAATAAAGAATACAAGAATATGTTAGCTAATGATGTTATTTATGCAACTTTAGCAGTTTATGCTAGTACACCAGAAATTGATTTAAAAATATCTGTAAAGATTAATGATATTAATCAAGATGAATATAGATTATCCTATTCAATAAAATTAGTTGGTGGAAATAGCGAAGCACAACTAAATGACATATTAGAATTGAAAAATGTAAGGTTTAATATTATTGATGCTGGTGGTCAAATTTCATTTACACCAACATGATTAAGTGATGATACATCCCCAGAATGACAAGACAAGACTTGGTCAATAAGTTTAACGCATGGGGATAAATACACAATTAATTCTGAGAAGAAATGATCTGAAATAGGTGCAGAAGTAAAGAACGTGATGTTAATATGATCCTCTGTTCTTCCATACTATTTGGAATTCTCTACATTAGCAAAATAAAAAAAAGAGGTTAAACCTCTTTTTATTTTAGTCCTTCGATAAAACGTTTTTTATCTACAATTACTCTAGTATGTGTTGCAGTAGCTACTGTTTTATCGTTTTCTGTTACTTCAATTGTTAAACCAATTCTGTTTTTAACAATTTGAGTAACGGTAGTAACACACTTAATTGTTGTACCTATTTTGCTAGGCAATAAATGTTTGACATTTATATCAAATCCTACTGTTACTTCGTTTGGTTGCAAGAATTTAGCAATATCTTGACTAGCAAACTTTTCCATCTGAGCAATCATAGCAGGAGTAGAAAGAACATCAACTAATCCAGAACCAACTTGGATTGCTGACATTTGTGATGTTACAACAAAAGTATGAGTAAAAATTTGTCCTTGTTGCAATTCCATTATTTTACATTCTTTCCTTTAATAACCTTTGTTTCTTTTAATGGTTTACCATTGAAGACAATGTTATAGATTTCATCATAGTGTTCAACTAAATATACTGTGATGTTGTCTTTAACTTCAGGTGGGACATCCTTTAAGAATCTTTCATCACGTGCTGGGATGATAACTGTATTAACACCACCACGATGTGCTGAAATAGTCTTTTCTTTTACTCCACCAATGATCAATACTTTACCACGTAAAGTAATTTCACCAGTCATTGATAATGTTGATTTAACTGGGCGGTTACTTAAAGCTGAGATGATAGCTGTTGTTAATGTTACACCAGCAGATGGCCCATCTTTTGGTACTCCACCAGTTGGGACATGGATATGAATATCTGTTTTAGCAAAGTCAATATCTTTGATTCCAAACTTCTTTGCATTAGCTTTAACAAACGCTAAAGCAACTTGGGCAGATTCCTTCATTGTTTCTTTTAGGTTACCAGTGATGGATACCCCACCCTTACCTTTATAATGAGTTACTTCAATTTGAAGTAAGTCACCACCAGCAGATGTATAAGCCATACCGTTTACTACACCAGGAATGTTTACTTTTTCCTTAACGTTGTATTCAAAGATTTCTTTGTCTAAGTAGAACTTAGCAGCTGCTTTGTCAATGCTCTTTGTGATCTTCTTTTTGCTAGACATTTGTTCAACAACAAGTTTTCTTGCAATCTTTCTGATCATTCTTTCTAGTTCACGAACACCAGCTTCTTGTGTGTAGTGTCTAATAATGAACATTAATGCATCATCATCAAATGTTAAGTCTTTGCTTGTTAGGCCAGAATCTTTTAATACTTTAGGAATTAAGTATTTCTTAGCAATAGCTAACTTTTCAAGTTCTGTATATGAAGTTAGTTCAATAATTTCTAAACGGTCATATAAAGCAGCAGGAATTTGTTCTGCATAGTTAGCTGTTGCTACGAACATAACTTTTGATAAGTCGTAATCTTCTTCAATATAGTTATCGCTAAATCTTGAGTTTTGTTCTGGATCTAGTACTTCAAGCATTGCTGAAGCTGGATCTCCTCTTTGATCAGATGACATTTTATCAATTTCATCTAATAAGAATAATGGGTTAACTACACCAGCTTTCTTCATTGCTTTAATGATTCTACCAGGCATAGAACCTAAATATGTTCTTCTATGTCCTCTAATTTCAGATTCATCTTTAACACCACCTAAAGCCATCTTAACAAATGGTTTTCCAAGTGCATCAGCAATAGATTTAGCAAGTGATGATTTACCAACACCTGGAGGACCAACTAAACAAATAATTGGTGCTTTAGTGTTTCTAGATTTAGCTCTAACTGCTAAATATTCAACAATTCTTTCTTTTACTTTTTCTAGCCCATAGTGACTTGCATCTAATGTTCCTTTAACTTTGTTAAAGTCATCATTATCTTTGTTTTCTTGTCATCATGGGATGTTTAATAATCATTCAATGTACGTTCTAATCATTGATGATTCTTGAGGGTTAGAAGATTCCAAATGATTAATTTCAGATTCAAGTTTTTCTTTAATATGTTTAGGATAAGGGTTTTCTCTTAATTTCTTTCTAAACATTGTTGAATCATTTTCACGTGAAGAAATTTCACCAAGTTCTTCCTTGATAGTTCTCATTTTTTCACGTAGATAAAATTCACGTTGTTGTTTGTTTAAACTTTCGTTTAATTTCTTATTAATATCTTTTTCTACTTTAGATAAATCAGCAGGATTAGATAGCATTCCTGTTAAAGCATCAATCTTTAACGGTAATGTGTTCAAAGCTAAGATTTGTTGCTTTTGATCAAAGTGAACAGGTAAAGCATTAGCTATTTCATAAACTAAATCAATGAAATTGTTGGTTTTACCTTTCTTTTCATTTTCAATAATGATGTCTCTAATTCTTGCAGTGACCTTTTGGTCATATCTATTTAATAGTTCTAATAATGTATCAAATTCTTTAGACTCATCAATCTTGTATAGTTGTTGATCATTGATAGCAGTGAATTCACATTTAATGATCTTGCTAGTGCCATCAATTGATATGCCACTAATCAATGCACGACTTGTTGGCATTACTGTTATAGTCATACCATCATCAGTCTTTGCAATCTTAGTAATTTTAGCTAAAACACCAATATTATAGATTTCATCTATTTTCTTTACTGTATCTAACTTAGGATTGATTTGAGCAGTAATGATAATTTCTTTACCGCCTTTATCATATGCATCGTTAATAGAATTAATAGATGCCTCACGAGCAATCTCTATGTCCTTCTCAATACCAGGGAAGCAAATTACTCCTCTAGTAATTAGTAAGTTTTTGTTATTTTGGTTCTTCATAATAACCTCCACATAATCATTTTAGCACTTTTTTAGTGAGAGTGCTAATTTATTTTATTTTTCTCCTATATATACCTTTACCTAAAAAAATAAAAATTTAGGAAAATTAATAAAAAAAAGCATCTATTTAGATGCTTTCTTAGGTTCTTCTTTTTTACAGTTTTCAATAAGCTTTTTGAAGAGTTTGTCACGAAGAATGTTGCTATTAGCATATTCTTTGTTCTTTTCGTACATTTCGTTTGCTTTCTTTTCATCGCCTAGGTATCTAGTTAACTTAGATAGATAGTCTTTTGTGTCAAGAGGTTCAACTTTAAGTTTGTAATCTTCGATTAGCTTTTCATAAACTAGAGCAACAGTTAATGTTGATTTAGCTGAAGTATTTAGAGTTTCTTCAAATTTCTTTTCATCAACTTTAATAGCTTTCTTGTATTGTTCTAATGTTTTGAAACCAGCACGATTAGCTTCTTGTTGGTATTGTCTCAAGATTTGATCTTTGTGCATGTTGATTAGACTTTGTGGATAGTAGTCTAATTTAGCTTTTTTACTAATTGCGTCATTAATAATTCTTAATGCCATGTCTTGGTATCTAAGCTCTGCTTCTTGAGTAAATAATGTTTTAATGTGAGCTTCAAGTTGTGCCATGTTGTCACAATCCATACCAAACTTTTTGCAGTAGTCTTTGTTAATTTCTGGATATTCAATTTCTTTAACATCCTTAACTTCTACTTCAAATTTAGCAGGTTTACCTGCATAGTCTTTCATTCCATAATCCTTAGGGAATGTAACATTAACATCTTTCTTATCACCTTTTTTGCAACCAATAAGTTGATCTTCAAAATTGTCAATGAAAGACTTAGAACCAATTTCTAGTTCAAAGTTTTTGCCTTCTCCACCTTTGAATGCTTTGCCGTCAATAAAACCTTTGAAGTCAATAACAGCAATGTTGCCTTTAGCAACAACACCATCTTTCTTAACTGAAACCATAGCGTCTGGTTTAATCATCATCTTGATTTGTTGTTTAACCATTGCATCAGAAACTTCAGGAGCTTTAAATGGTGGTAAAACAATGTTATATACATCATCCAAAGTAAAGTCTGTTACCTTTGGTACTAGTTCAAAACTTACTTTGATCACTGGAACTGGATCTAATTTAACCACTTCCATTTTATTAACTGAATCAATACAATCTGAATCTTTAAATTCCTTTGATTCAAGAATTTCTCTTACCATTTGGTTTTGTTGCTTTTCTAGTGTACGCATAGCAACATCCATAGGAGAGATTCTTTTATCAATTTCAACTTGAGGAACATGTCCTTTTCTAAAACCTTGAATTTGGATGTTCTTAGCTAAGTTTTTCTTAGTTTGAGCCATACCCTCTTTTCAAGTTTTAGCTGATAATTCAACTTCAAATGTACAATCAGTCTTATTATTTTTTACTGATAAAATTTTCATTTTATATACCTCTTTTACAAAGTTATTAAATTATAAAGTATAAAGAATAAAATTAATAATAAAAAAAGAGCATTGCTCTTTTTTAATGACGACTTGCATTTTTAATATTTTTTAAATAATGAGATTGGTAGATGAAGATAGGGATGATAGGTCTTTGGTCATCACTTTTGTATATTTCATCACTTTCAGTATCAAATATAGTAAATTTTTCAGCGCCATATTCAGTGTCGCCTCAAACTGTCATACGGTCATGTCTTTTTGTACTAACCTCTCATTTTCCATATGTGTAAGCGTGGTATGGTTGAACACCTCAAACTTCATGATCTTGTCCCCCATCACGGACAGTTCAAGGGACCGAATCATATTCCCATTTAAAATACATGTATTCATTAATTTTGGCGTGTTCGTAACTTAGATCTTCATCTTGATATTTACCTTCAGAATTTATTTCAACCGTTTCTTCAATTGTAAATGACATAAGATAATAATCTTTATTTTCATGAGTTTCTTTTTTAATTTTAAATCCAGAAATTTTTGTTTTTAAACTTCCTGTAGCATTCCCATACATTCTTTTGTGTGCTTCTATATCAGCATTAGTTGATGATGCTTTTACTGTGTAGTAATCATCAGTAAATATTTTTTTGTTTTTAATAACATTGTCAAAGTATAGAGGTTCAACATCCTTTTCTTGCATTGGTTCCGGTGTTTCTGGTAGTGGATCTATCTTATTCTTATAATCTAAACCAATCCATCCGCCACATGATGTTGCAACAGGAGCAACAACAGCAGTTACGCTGGCTATACTTGCAATAGGCAATATTTTCTTAAATATTTTCATTATTTCCCCTTTCAATTTTATCGTATCAAAAAAAAAAAAAAATGCGCACTTATCAGATTGACACGATTTGATTTATTTTTTTACTACCGTACAAGTTTATATATAGTAAGAATAATAAGGTATTATAGAAATTGTGGTATAATACATTAACACTGTGCCAGTAGCTCAGTTGGATAGAGTACGCGCCTTCTAAGCGCGTGGTCGGAGGTTCGAATCCTCTCTGGCGCGCCATTTAAAACCTAGTTGAACGGAATCAGCTAGGTTTTTTATTTCGCTATAATTTATTATTATGAAAAATAAATGATTAAGTATCCCTACTTGTTTAGTTGGATTGATGGCTGCAAGTTGTGGTCATGTTAACACAATATATCTATCAATTAGTGAAAAAGGACATGAACTAGAAGAAGTTTTATTAGAAATAAAACCAAACTGGCAAGAACCAGCAAAATTTAATGATTTAATTGAAAAATATAAAAGCGAGGGTGTATCAAGATATGTTGATTTCAATATGGATGATTTAAATCAACCAGTTGTTTGCAACCTTAAAGATATTTCAACATCTACATCTGATGGATACAAACTATATACATTATTAGATAGTGATGCAAGCAATTATGATACCATCCTTCTTTATATCCATGGTGGTGGTTATATTAACAATATTATTGGTGATGAATTATCATTAATTGATAATATTGCAAAAGTAACAAACGCAAAAGCTTATATACCTATTTATCCATTAGCACCAGTTGATGATTATGAAAAGGCATTTACTTTTATTAAACATGTGTATGAATTAATTTCAACTGAAAATAAGAAAATTGTTATTATCGGTGATTCATCAGGAGCTGGACAAGCTGTAGCAATGATTGAAAACTCATACAATTTAGGCTATAAAGCACCTGAAAAATTAATTCTTTTATCGCCTTGATTAGATGGTGAGATGAAAAATAAAATGTGTGAAGAATACGAGAAAAAGGATTGTTTACTAGCAAACTATGGTTTGAAAGAAGCTGCTAAATATTGAGCAGGAACAAAACATAATGTTAGAGACTATCAAATTAGTCCAATTAACGGTGATCTATCATTCTTACCACCTACATTAACTATTGTTGGTGATAATGAATTAATGTATCCTGACACAATGGATTTTGTCAAGAAACTTAAGAAATATCATATTAAACAACAATTAGTTATTGGAAAAGGTTCAATGCATGACTTTGCAATGTATAACAATACAAAAGAAGGCGGCTGAGTTTTACCAGAAGCTATAGAAGCTCAAAAAATTATTTGTAATTTTATTCTAGAATAAAAAAGCAGACAAAAAATAAAATTAGCACTTTCATAGCGAGAGTGCTAATTTTGTTGTATAATGGGTGTAGTGAGGTAATAAATTATGGAATTTAATTATCAAAAACCAGATGATGAAAATGCATTAAAACAATTTGGCAGAAACATCACCCAAGATGTAAGGGACAATAAAGTTGACCCTATTATTGGTCGTGAAAAAGAAATTAGAAGATTAATAGAAATTATTTCTAGAAAGACTAAAAACAATCCAGTTCTAATTGGAGAACCAGGTGTTGGTAAAACAGCTATAGTAGAAGGTTTTGCTCAACGTATTGTTAATAAAGATGTACCAAATAACTTAATTGGTAAAGAAGTATATGAATTATCAATGGCAAGTTTAATTGCTGGTGCAAGTTTCCAAGGTCAATTTGAACAACGTCTTAATAATGTTATTAAGCAAGTAAAAGAATCTGATGGAAACATCATTCTCTTTATTGATGAAATTCACCAATTAGTAGGAACTGGCAAAAACTCAGGTAGCAGCACAATGGATGCAGCTAACATATTAAAACCAATGATGGCTCGTGGTGAAATAAAAGTTATTGGTGCTACTACTATTAATGAATATAGACAATATATAGAAAAGGATTCTGCGCTTGAGCGTAGAATGCAAAAAGTCTTAGTAGTAGAACCTACTAAAGAAGAAGCTTTAACAATCATGCGTGGATTAAAAGAAAGATGAGAATTATTCCACCAAGTTAAGATTCATGACTCTGCACTTGTTGCTGCAGTTAATTTATCTGATCGCTACATCTCAGATAGATACTTACCAGATAAATCCATAGATTTAATTGATGAAGCAGCAGCAAAGGTTAAAACTCAATTCCATTCATTACCACCTGAACTTGATAAAAGAAATAGAGAAATTATTTATTTAGAAACTGCCAAAGCAGCTCTTTCTAAAGAAGAAGATGAAAAATCTAAAAAGAATTTAAAAGATATTGAAAAGCAACTTGCTGATTTAAAGAAAGTGCAAGATAAAGCATTATCTGAATGAAATAAAAATAAAGATGAACATAAAAAGATCAATGATCTTAAAACAAAATTAGATAATGAAAAAGCTGAAGCAGAAAGATTACAACAAGATGGTGAATTTGAAAAAGCCAGCAAGTTACTTTATGTTTCAATTCCTGCTCATACTAAAGAATTAAAGAAACTAGAAGAAGAGTTTGAAAAGAATTCTACTGGTCACAACTTCTCTGACTCTGTAACAGTTAATGAAGTGGCGGAAGTTATTTCTCAAACAACTAACATTCCATTAAATAAATTACTTCAATCTGAACAAGCTAAATTAAATAATTTAGCAGATGATATTAAGAAAACTGTTAAAGGACAAGATGAAGCAGTTGAACTAGTAGCTAATGCTGTGCTAAGAGGTCGTGCTGGAATAAATGATCCAAATAGACCAATTGGCTCATTCCTATTCTTAGGTCCAACTGGTGTTGGAAAGACGCAACTTGCTAAGGCACTAGCATTAAATATGTTTGATTCAGAAAAACAAATGATTAGATTTGATATGTCTGAATATATGGAAAAGCATACTGTTAGTAAACTAATTGGTGCTCCAGCAGGATATGTTGGTTATGAACAAGGTGGTTTATTAACTGATGCAGTTAGAACAAAACCTTATTCAGTTGTTTTGTTTGATGAAATTGAAAAAGCACATGTTGATGTTTTAAATATCTTACTTCAAGTATTAGATGATGGACAATTAAAAGATAGCCATGGTAGATATGTAAACTTCAAAAATACAATCATTATCATGACATCAAACATTGGTGGCCAACATGTTTTAGATGGTGATAAAAAGAAAGTACTTGATGAAATCAAATTAAGATTAAGACCTGAATTTATTAACAGAATTGATGAACTTATTGTTTTCAATGCCTTAAGTCAAGACAACATCAAGGAAATTGTTCAAACTCAATTAAAGGAAGTTTCAACAAGACTTGCAGAGCAAGAATATAACATTAACTTTGACAAGAAGATCATTACTTGGGTAGCAAAAGAAGCATATGATCCTGCTTTTGGCGCTAGACCAATCAAAAGATTCATCCAAAGAAACATAGAAAATGTTCTTGCTAATGAAATCATTTCTAATAATTTGAAAAAGAACAAAAAATATGAATTAGGAATTGATGAGAAATCTAAGAAGATTTCTATCTATCCATATGGTAGTTAATAGGTAATCATTTTTATATGTAAAAAAGTGATTTCTCTATATAATAAATATACATATTAAAAAAATTAAGGAGAAAAATAATATGGCAATCGGAAAATTCGATCGTACTAAACCACACGTTAATATTGGTACTATCGGTCACATCGACCATGGTAAAACAACATTAACTGCTGCTATCTGTACTTTCTTAGCAAAGAATGGTTTAGCACAAGCTAGAGACTATGCATCAATTGATAGTGCTCCAGAAGAAAAAGCGCGTGGTATTACTATTAATACTTCACACGTTGAATATGAAACAAAGAAGAGACACTATGCACACGTAGACTGTCCAGGACACGCTGACTATGTTAAAAACATGATCACTGGTGCTGCTCAAATGGATGGAGCAATTCTAGTAGTTGCTGCATCAGACGGTGCAATGCCTCAAACAAGAGAACACATCTTACTTGCAAGACAAGTAGGTGTACCTAAAATCGTTGTATTCGTTAACAAATGTGACGTTGTAACAGACAACGAAGTTAAAGAATTAGTTGAAATGGACATCAGAGACTTACTAACAAGTTATGGATTTGATGGTGACAATGTTCCAATGATCTTTGGATCTGCTTTAGGTGCTTTACAAGGTAAACCTGAATGAGAACAAAAGATTCAAGAATTAATGGACGCTGTTGACTCATACATTCCTGACCCAGTAAGAGATACTGATAAACCATTCTTATTACCTATCGAAGACATCTTCACAATTACAGGTCGTGGTACAGTTGTAACTGGCCGTGTAGAACGTGGTGAAGTTAAACTAAACGACGAAGTTGAAATCGTAGGTTTAAGACCAACAAGAAAAGTAGTTGTAACTGGTATTGAAATGTTTAGAAAAACTCTAGACTCAGCTATGGCTGGTGACAACGCTGGTATCTTACTTCGTGGTGTAAACCGTGAAGATGTTGAACGTGGTCAAGTATTAGCTAAGACTGGTTCAATTAAACCATACAAGAAATTTAAAGCTCAAATTTATGCTCTTAAGAAAGAAGAAGGTGGACGTCACACTGCATTCCATCAAGGTTACAGACCTCAATTCTACTTTAGAACTACAGACGTTACAGGTTCAATCGAACTTGCACAAGGTGTTGACATGATCATGCCTGGTGACAACGCAGAAATTACTGTTGAATTAATTGCTCCAGTAGCAATTGAAAAAGGTTCAAAATTCTCTATTAGAGAAGGTGGCCACACAGTAGGTGCTGGAAACGTTACTGAAATTATTGCTTAATTTTTCTTCAAATTTTACTAAAAAGAAGCTCGGCCGGGCTTCTTTTTGTTTTTTCTAATTTTGTATTAAAATTAAAGTATAGGAATTATGAAGTTTGATTATTATCGGAAAAGAAGAATTATTGTCCCATACAGTAAGTTAACTAAGGAAATCAAGAGAATTGCAAAGCAACTCGACCATGATTACAAAGATAAACATCCAGTCATAGTTGGACTAATGAACAGTAGCTTTATGTTCCTTGCGGAACTAATGCTAAACATGAAGTGTGATGTCGAAATTGAATTTGTTAAAGTCTTTACTTATTCTAAATTAAGAGAAGAAAAAATAGATGCGCAAAGAATTCAACAAGCATTCGATTGGGAGCGTCTAAAGAATCGTAATGTTATCATCGTAGATGAATTGATTGATACAGGCGATAGCTTTCAGTTCATGGTTAAGGAACTTAAAAGGCGTTCCAAACCAAAGTCAATTGCTACATGTGCGATGATTGAAAAAGATTGGCCAAGACCATATTTCAAACAAAAAGTTGATTATGTGGGTGTAAAAGTACCAAACCTTTGGATAACTGGACATGGTATGGCATATAAATATAAATACCGTAATTTAAAGGACGTAGTAGCACTATCAGATGCAGAGAAAGGATTTAATAAATATGAAGCTAGAAACAAGAAAGTTCATAAAAAAGCAAATTAAAGAAATAAGAGAACAAGTAGGTAATGACAAAGTCATTTGCGCTTTGTCAGGTGGAGTGGACTCAGCTGTAACAGCTGCCTTAGTTCACAAAGCTATAGGTAAACAATTAACTTGTGTCTTTGTTGACACAGGTTTAATGAGAAAGGATGAAGGAAAGCAAGTCCAAGCAAACTTTAAAAAAGCCTTCCCATCTATTAACTTTAAGTATATAGATGCTCATACAATTTTCTTTAACAACCTAAAAGGAATAACAGACCCAGAAGCAAAAAGAAAGTGTATTGGTAGAACATTTATTGAAGTGTTCAAACAAAGCGCACAAAGTATTAAAGGATTAAAGTTCTTAGCACAAGGAACAATTTACCCAGACATTGTTGAATCTAAAACAAAAGCTGGTAATGTTATTAAATCACACCACAACGTTGGTGGATTGCCAAAAGATCTAAACCTAGGTTTAGTTGAACCACTTAAGAGTTTATATAAACCTCAAGTTAGATTGGTTGGTAGAAGATTAGGCTTGCCAAAACAAATGCTTGCTCGTCAACCATTCCCAGGCCCAGGTTTGGGTGTAAGAGTAATTGGAGAACTAACTCCATCTAAAGTAAAACTTCTACAAGAAGCTGACGCAATCGTTAGAGATGAAATTGATAAATCATCTCACCGCAAACACTTATGACAATACTTTGCAGTTTTGCCAAATGTAAAGTCAACTGGTGTTAAAGCTGGACAACGTTTATATGGGCATCTAATAGTAATTAGAGCAGTGCAATCTAAGGATGCAATGTCTGCTAAATTTGCTCAACTACCATATACAATGTTAGCAAAAATATCAAAACGTATTACTGATGAAGTAATTGGTATTAACAGAGTAGCTTATGATATTACATCTAAGCCACCTGGTACAATTGAATGAGAATAAAAAAATAAGAGCTGAAAGGCTCTTATTTTACATTTACTTTGTCTTTTAAGACAACGTCGTGTGCTCCACCTTCAATAATTGAAGTAGAACTTGCAAGAGTTAATGTTGCATTCTTTTGTAAGTCTTTAATTGATAAAGCACCACAGTTGCACATTGTTGATTTAACTTTTTCTAAAGTTAATCTTACGTTATCACTTAAACATCCAGCATATGGAACGTAGCTATCAACACCTTCTTCGAATTTAAGTTTAGCATCGCCACCTAAATCGTATCTTTGTCAGTTTCTAGCTCTAGCCGAACCTTCACCTCAATATTCTTTATAGAATGTTCCATTGATATTTACCTTGTTGCTTGGTGATTCATCAAATCTAGCGAAGTATCTACCTAGCATTACAAAGTCAGCACCCATTGCTAAAGCAAGAGTAATGTGGTGATCTAAAACAATACCACCATCTGAACATACTGGTACATAGTGACCTGTTTCTTTTAAGTATTTATCACGTTCTGTGCAAACATCAATAACTGCTGTTGCTTGTCCACGACCAATTCCTTTTGTTTCTCTTGTAATACAGATTGATCCACCACCAATACCAACTTTAATAAAGTCAGCACCAGCTTTAGCTAAGAATCTAAATCCTTTACCATCAACTACGTTGCCCGCACCTACTGGTAGAGTTGGGTAATGTTTCTTAATTCATTTAATAGCATCTGCTTGTCATTGTGTGAAACCATCAGAGCTATCAAGACAAACTACATCTACTCCAGCTTTTACTAAAGCAGGAACACGTTCTTGATAGTCTCTAGTGTTGATACCAGCACCAACAATATATCTTTTCTTTTCATCCAATAATTCATTTGGATATAGTTCATGTTCATCATAGTCTTTTCTAAAGACTAGGTATTTTAAATTACCATTTTTGTCTAAAATAGGTAATTGATTAACTTTGTTTTCTCAGATGATGTCATTTGCTCTTTCTAAAGAAATTCCATCACGAGCAACAACTAAGTTCTTTAAAGGTGTCATGAATGATTTAACCTTTGTAGTTAAAGGTAAACGGTTTGGACGGTAATCTTTTGAAGTAACTAAACCTAAAAGTTTGCCGTGATTTGTTCCATCAGAAGTAATCGCAATTGTTTCATGGTTGGTTCTTTGCTTTAAAGCAATTACATCAGCTAATGTAGCAGTTTCTTTTAAGTTAGAGTCACTAATAACAAAACCTGCTTTTTGAGCTTTAACATTTTTAACCATCTTTGCTTCGTTTTCAATAGATTGAGCACCAAAGATAAATGTTACACCACCTTCTTTAGCTAAAGCTACTGCTAGCTTATCGCCAGAAACTGATTGCATAATAGCACTAACCATTGGAATGTTCATTTGAATTCTTGGTTTAGAGCCCTTTTTGAATTTAGTTAAAGGAGTTTTTAAACTCACTTTATTTGGAATGTGTTCAGCTCCACTATAGTCAGGAATTAATAAGTATTCATTGAATGTGTGAGCTTCATCTTTTAAGATCTTTGCCATTGTGATACCTCTTTGTAATATATTATTAGATTTTACAGAGATATAAGCAAAATATCTTATTTATTTAATAAAAGTTTAATCTTGTTAATAATTTGTTGTTTTGCAAAGTTCCATTCAATTTCGTTGAATCTTAGAACATTGTAGCCACGATCAATGTAATACTTTTCTTGATCAAAACTATCAATTCAAGCATTTGCTTGATTCTTAGTTTTAAAGTCATTATTGTCATCAATTAAGATTAGCAATTCGATCTTGTTTTGGTTCATGATTGCAATGTTAAAGTTGTGTGAACCAATGCCGTAGTTTGTCTTAACTTCAAGGCCTGGGAGGATTGGAGTTAATTCATTAGATACTGTTAGTGTAATAGGTTTTAAAACTGCTTGTGCAGTTTCTCCAGTAATAATGTTTTTGTTTTCTTGTAAGTTTTCAATATAGAACAAGAACATCTTTAAGATGTATAAGTTCTCGTTGTTTGTTGAAGTGATTGCATCAGACTTAAATGATTTAACAACAATCATTTTTTCTTTAGCACGAGTAACCATAACGTTAATACGGTTTTTACCGCCAGATTGTCCAACTGGACCAAAGTTTTGAATAAACTTACCAGCAGCATCTGTTCCGAATGTAGTTGAAATAACAACTAAGTCGGCTTCATCACCTTGAACGTTTTCAATAGATCTAATACGAATAGTATCAGCTTCTAATCTTGCTGTTAAGAATGGGAATTGATAACACATTTGTTCAATTAGGTCGGCTTGTTTTTGGTTAAAAGTAATGATTACAATCTTCTTATATTGTTCAGAAGATTTAACTATATCAACTACTTTTTTAGCTTCATCTGGGTTTGTGTTAGTGCTTCTATCGTAGATAGTAGATGCAGGCATTTGAACCACTTCTACTGGTTTGTCATTATTAGAACCATTCTTTGTAATACAAAGAAGTTTATTTTCATAGATGTACTTATTACTAAAGTTAATAAGTTCTTCACAATTAGAACGGTAGTGGTTAGATAATGTAAAGCTTGATCAGTTTGCAATCTTTGCTTTATCAAGCAATGATTCGACATTGTCTAATTCTTCGTCAGATGTTAATGATTCTTCGTCAATAGAAATATTAGCTGCGAAGAATCTACTTGGTCTTAATTGTTTGTCGTCACCTGACACAACTGATCTTGTGCAACGATAGATCAATGGGATTGATCTTTCTACACGCATTTGACTTGCTTCATCAAAGATACCGACAGCAAACTCATGTTGGTTTAAAGGAATGTAATTAGCTACGTTATCTGGAGATAAGATTCAAATTGGGAAGACAAATTTAAGAATATCATAATATTCTTTAATGAATCTAGCCACATTAATCTTAGTTGGCAAGTGTGCTTTCTTAACCATTTCGATTCATGTTGCTTGCATTTTAGTATCATTTAAGAATTTTTGTTTTAATTCAAACAAATATTTTTCTTTAATGAGTTTGGCAGCAATGCTTGCTTTGGATAAACTATTTTTTCAATAATCATCTAAATATGAGAATAGAAGTTTGCCGCTGTTAATGTTATCGAAGATTGAAACAAAGCTTTCATCTTGTTGTGTTTTGCCAATGTCAAGTTCATTCGCTAGAGTTTGCTCATTATGATTATTAATGACTTCTAGTCATTCAGTGTAATTAATAAAGAATGCAAATGGACCATTATCTCTTACCATTGTAAGAGCTTTGATCATGTCCTCAACTTGCGTCATTTGCGCAGGAATAATTTTCTTTACAAACAAACCGCTTTTAGGTTTATTTTCTTTAACAAAGTTTTCAATAATAGCAAACTTCCTACTTGGGTTTTCTTGCTTTGCAAGAACCTCAAGAGTTTTAGCAGCATATTCTTGTTTAAAGACGTGAACCATCATTGAATTGATTGGATAATACTTTGTGATGATTTTAGCAACTTCATGGAAACGGTATAGTTGTTTTACAAAATCTTGAACAGAGACTCTGCTTGAGTGAATTTTGTTTAGCATTTCATCTAGTATTTTTTTGTTAGTTGTGCCAGATGAAAATTGTTGTTTACTTTGTAAATTATTCAAAGCAGTTGATTTTGTTTGATCATTTGCAATGGATAATAAACTCTTGACATAACCAAACAAATTTTTGTATGCTGGTTTGGTTGCATCTAAGTTAACTTGGTTTGCATTAATGATTTCATCATTCAAAGCAATGATACGATCATAGAATGAATCAATATCTTCGGGGTTAACAGTGATGGTGATTGCTTTTAGTGCATCAAGCCTATCAATAATAACATCTAGTGCCGCTTTCTTCTCTGAAGAAATTAAAACATTAAAGCCACTATTAATGTTGTTAGCAATAATGCTTGTAACAACTTCTGATTTACCTGTTCCAGGAGGACCATAAATCAATGTGTTAGTCTTTAGACTAGCAACAACTGCTTTCTTTTGACTAATGTTTAATAAACGAGTTAATTCCATTACTTCATCATTTTCGTAAATGATTTGGTCTAACCCATGGTTAGCAAACATTGAATTTTCTTGAGGGAATGAATAGTCAGTAGACAAGATTTGGTCGTAATCTTCTAACATCTTTCCACCTACAGGGTTAACAAAAGCTAGAATACATGCGTTATCAATTTTTGCTGTATCTAATGCTTTATACTCTGTCTTTTTAACTACGTTAATGTTGTGAATATCTTTGTTGAAAACACAGTTAGGGAATTTGTCTGCTATTTTAGCTAATGTTTCTTCGACTGACTTGATTTGACTTAAGTCAATGTTTTCTGTATATTTGATATCTAGTTTGTCTCTTACAAAGATACTTAGGATTTCATTGCTATAGAATTCCTTGTCTCTTTTGTAAAGTAAATACGAAGTATCAGATAGTTTCTTCACACCTACTGGTAAAGCTAATAATGGGGCTCTGATAGTTAATTTATCAGAAGATAAAACTGTAGCTAAAGAAGTTTCTAAGACACCAAAGCACAATCAAAAACATCATTTACCTGAATCGTAAAATTCATCTGTTGATAGTTTACACATTTTATGAATTTGTTTAAATTCATCAATGATATCTTTGCTAATCGTGTTAATGATACTTGTACGTTGTTTTTCAGTACCATTTTTTAAATCAATCTTGCTTGTATCATAGTCAAGTTTCAATTCATCAATCTTATTCTTAAGTTCAAGATTGGTTTGGCAAGCTTCGAGCACGGCTGTAGTTTGATTTAATAATTGTGATAGATCAATTTTTGCTTCAAACATGTTAGGATCTTGAGCAAAAGTCATTAACAAATCATAGTCAACGAATTTTAAAATATTGACAAATCCTTTTGAGAGAAATAATTCTTGACTGTTTTTATTTAATTCAAGTAAATTTTTACGTTTTTCTTGTAATACTTTTGATTTCATTTTGGTTTTTGGGCTTTTTTCGTCTTATTTAATATAATAAATATATATGAAAATTAAAGTATTAGTAAAAGAAAATATTAACAAAACATATAATGTTTTGGAAACAATCAAAAATAATAAAAATCTTGCTGAAAGCCAAGATTTAATTGCAATTTATAATGACCAAAATTGACTTGAAATCTTCGAAAAAGCATATGAAGAATTCACTCATGGTAAATTTAGAAGATTCATTATTATTGATGACTATGCTTATGGACCATTCTTGTTTATTTCTAAACAAAAAGGTTGAGTAGCAACATCTGCGTTTGACGAATATAGTGCAAACTTGATTAGAGCTCACAACAACTCTAAAGTTTGTATTATCCCAGTTAAAAGAATTAACCCAAACGAAAAACTTAATAACATTATTAATGCATTCTGTGTATCTGAATTTGAAGCAGGAAGACATGTAACAAGATTACAAATTCTTCATGGTTCAATGGGGGCTGCTAAAAATACTATTGAGTTTTCAAAAACTCCAAACAAGACAGTTGTTGTCGGATCAGACCATGCTGGTTTTGCCTTAAAAGAAGCCGTTAAAGAGCATTTAACTGAAAAAGGGTATAAAGTTATTGATGTAGGTACAAACTCACTAGATTCAACGCATTATTCATTGTTTGGTGCTGCAATAGCTAGTCACATTCCTGAAGCAAGTTATGCTATTGGTTTCTGTTGAACTGGAATGGGTATGGCAAACTCTCTTAACAAGTTTAAAGGTCTTAGAGCATGTGTTTGTATGACACCTGAAAACGCTAAGGTTGCAAGGGAAATTTATGGCGCTAATACTTTAGTCATGGGTTCTAAATTCTCTAATAAAGAACAAGCACTTAAAACTGTTGATACTTATTTAGAAACACAACCAAAAGCAAATCCAATTTATGCTAAGATTGATGATTTCGGTTTTAGTTTTGATAAGAATAAGTTTAAAGAAATTAAACTTGAATCTGGAATTATTGTTCCAAAAGAATTATTGTAGTTTCTTCAGATCAAGAATTCCTGGATAGATAATTTCTAATTCTTTACCATGCTCTGCCACGATACTAAAAGGCAGGGCATTTTTCTTTGCTTGTTTCTTGCAATCTAAAAGATTGGAATAAGATAGCGCTAGGACTTTGTCATATTTTTCGAAATAAATAAAAACATAACTCAAGCAATTGTTTTCATGAACATATTTTAGGTAATTTAGTTGATGATGTTTTATTAAGGACATGTCAAAATATTCATGTTTAGTTTGCTTACATTCAATTTCGATATACCTTCCATTAATATAACCAAAATAGTCAACCTTTGCTTTAGCAATTAGTTTAGCTACAACTGTGGTTTCATTTATGTGTTTAAGAACTTTTATAGGTATTTGTCTTTTCTCTAAAAAACCTAAATTGTTAAATTGGTAGTATGTGATTGTCCGATCTACCAATTGTTCTATATACATTCCTAAATTTGTGTTCATACATATACCTTTACCCAAAAAATAAAAAATTTAGGAAAATAATTTTCCTAAATCTTTGTAAGCATTGATTAAATGCGACTAAATAACCAATCTGTTAGAACAAACTTTTACCAAAATTTAGTAGCTTTAATAAGAATCTATATCATAATGTTAGTTTTTCAGATAGTGTAGCAGAAGTTTGCAAAGATGAATTTTTCTTTGAATTTTCATATACGTTTAGAACATCTTGAGTAAACTTTTTATCATAAACTATTAACTCTGATTCAAAGTCAAGATAAATTGATCTTCAATCGATGTTGCATGAACCTGTTAAAACATATTCGTCATCAATGATGATACATTTTGAGTGAAGGTAACCATCATACTCATAGGTTTTAATTCCAACGTCTGCTAACTTCTTATAGTTTTCTCTGTTCATCATTTGTACATATTTTTGATTTTTGTTATGAGCAATGATTTCGACATCTATTCCATGTGTGTGACAAGTCTTTAGTGCTTCAATGATACTATTTGGCGGGCAGAAATATGGTGTTAAAATCTTAATAGATTTCTTTGCATTATAGAAGGCATGTAATAAAGCATTTTCCAAAGCGAATTCATTAAAGTCCGGTTCAAAAACCAATATTTGTGCTAATGTGTTTGATGATTTGAATTTATGTTTGCTGAAGATAAGTTGAGCATCATTTAAAACATTTTGTCTGCTTGCTTGAGTGTTAGACGCTTTACAGAAAACTGTTCAATAATTAATGAACGAAATGTTCATAGAGTTAACAATTGGGCCAGTAATTAAATAGTTTAGATCTTTTCAGTGGCAACTATCTCTATTCATTGATAGGTATTCATCAGCAAAGTTGCTACCACCATATAGCGCAGTTTTATTGTCAACAATAATGAATTTAGAGTGTAAACGGTAATTTGTTGCTCCTTTAAATTGAGTTAATCCTTTAGGGTTAAAACATGCAACCTCAACACCATATTCTTGTAAGTCTCTAAAGATTTTATTATTAACTCTTTTATGAGCACCTAACCAGTCATAAATTAGTCTAACTTTTACACCTTCATTTGCCTTTTTTATTAGTTCAGTAAAGAATACTTTAGACCAAAAACCTGAATAACTAAAGATGTAACTTTGAATGTTAATATATTGTTTTGCAGATCTAATTAAGTTAATTGATTCTTCAAATAATTGTGTGTTATCAGGGATAACTTTAATTTCGTTATCTTTATAAATAGGTTTATATTGATGTTTTAAACCGTAATTAAATAATCAATTTAATTCTGGATCTAATTGGATTTTTTCGCTTAAAGAAAAATCTTCATAATCAATAATTTGCTTTAATTGGTTTAAATATGCTTTTCTTTGTCTTTTTCTTACTGGGTAAACGCCAAAGATAATAAATGTTAGTAAACCAATAATAGGAAAGACTAAAATAACAATCATTCAACTTGCTTTAGCATAGCTACTTCTTGGCGAAACAGCAATTCTAAATGCAAAAGCAATCTCAAGAATAAATGCAAGAACAAGAACAATGACTAATGGTCAAATTACATTAACAAAAATAAGTAGACATATTGTTCCTATTATGCCTGCTAAAAGTAAGATAGCAATGATTCCAGAAATCAAAATCTTATTCTTATTCATAATTTATAATTTTAATTATATAATAATTAAAATATAAAAATATAGAGGTAAATTATGGCTAACGCTAAATTAATTAAACAATTAAGAGATATGACGCAAGCCGGTTTTGTTGATTGTAAGAATGCATTAATTGAATGCAAAGACAATCTAGAAGCTGCTAGCAAGTATCTAAGAGAAAAAGGACTTGCAAAAGCTGCAAAGAAAGCTGGAGCTATTGCTGCTGAAGGTGTAGCACTTGCAGGTGTAAATAAGAAGAGTGCATATATTGTAGAAATTAACACTCAAACTGACTTCGCTGCTAAGAATGAAAATTTCATCAAGCTTTGCGATGGCATTATGAAGGAAATAAAAAATTCTGAATGTATGGACATCGAAGTTTTAAAGAATTTAAAACTAAGCGATGGTGAAACTATTGGTTCAGCATGTGATGACTTATCTGGTAAAACAGGTGAAAAGATTGCAATTAGAAGATTTGGTAGAATCGTAAAGAAAGAAGGACAAGATCTTGCTTTCTATCAACATGCTAACAAGAAATATGCTGCAATTTGTTTATTCGACAAGAAAGTTGATGAAACTTTAAAGAAACAAATTTGTATGCATATTGTTGCTAGAAACCCAAGATTCATTAACTCATTCCAAGTTGATGAAAACTGAGTATCTGCTGAAAAAACAATTATTGAAAAAACAAGTCAAAATGCAAACAAACCAATTAAATTCTTGCAAAAGATTGTTGAAGGTAGATTACAAAAGAGACTTGCTGAAGTTTGTCTATGTAACCAAGACTTTGACTTTGAACCAACAATAACTGTTGGACAATTATTAAGTTCAAAAGGTATTAAGATTTTAAGTTTTGCTAGATACGAAGTAGGAGAAGGTATTGATAAACAAAAAACTGACTTTGCTTCTGAAGTAGCTGAACAAATGGGAAAGTAAAATAATGAAGAAGAGAGTTTTAGTCAAAATATCCGGAGGCGCTATTAAAGGTGCTGATGGTCAAATTTACGACAATAAAAAACTAATCTTCCTTTGTAAACAATTAGCAACTTTAAATAAAACAGCATCCGTTGGTCTAGTGCTAGGTGGTGGAAACATTTGACGTGGCAACATGACTAAGGATAAAGCATTTAGAAGAGCTAATGCTGACTACATGGGAATGCTTTCAACAGTAATGAATGGTTTAGCATTTAAAGAAACCCTTCATAGACTTGGCGTTAAGGCCGAAATTTATTCTGCATTAGAAGTTGATAAGATCACTGATCCAATTTCTATTAATTTAATTAATGATGATTTGGCAAAAGGCAAAATCATTATCTTCGTTGGTGGTACAGGCCACCCATTCTTTACTACTGATACAGCATGTGCAATTAGAGCAATCGATATGCATGCTGATGTTATCCTTATGGGAAAAGATGGTGTTGATGGCGTTTACTCTGACGATCCTAGAAAGAACAAAAATGCTAAATTCTTTAAGAGTTTAACATTCCACGAAGCAATTAGCAAAGAATTAGGTGTAATGGATTTATCTGCCCTTACTCTTTGCTTAGAAAACAACATTGACATTTATGTCTTTGATGTGTTAGCTAAAGATAATATTCTTAAAACATATAAGAAGAAATCTAAATTTACTCATATTCATAGATAAGGAGTTTTAATTATGTTAGATTGAAATGTCTTAAAAGCTGAGTTTGACAGAAACTCACAAACAGTTTTTACGTATTTGCAAAACGAATTCCAAAAAATTAATTCTGGAAGAGTTAACCCAAATATGTTTAACCAATTAAGAGTTGATGCATACGGAGAAAAGACACCTCTAATGCAACTTGCTAACGTGCAAGCTGTTGATGCTAGACAATTATTAATTAAACCATATGATCGTAGTTTAATAAAGGAAGTAGCTAAAGCATTGGCTGAATCTGAATATCACGTTAACCCACAAGTTAACCCTGATTGTATTCGTATAATCTTTGCTCCATTAACTGAAGAAACTCGTAGAGAAGCAGTTAAGAAAGCAAAAGAATATTACAACCAAGCAGTACAAAAACTTCGTGCTGTAAGACAAGACGTTCAAGCTAAATATAAGAAAGCTCCTGATGTTTCAGATGATGACATCAGATACTTTGAAGACCAATTAAACAAAGTAACAAAAGAAGCAAATAAGAAACTTGAAGACATATTTGCTAATAAAGAAAAAGATTTAATGTCTTTATAATCATGAACAAAAAACAAATAGAACAAAGAAAGAAAACGTTTTTTACACGTACTAGATCAGCAATTTTTGTAATTGCTTTCTATGTTTTGTTCTTTTTGTTTTTATACTTTTCTAACGAAAAGTGGTTTCCACCTTTATTGTCATTAGATGTTAGAACAATGTTGAATGTTCAATTTGTTCTAAATTTATTTAATGTCTTAATGGTTGTTCCAATCATTGTTTTTGTTTCAAAAGAAATAACCAATCTATGTTTTCCAACACATAAGGCTGTGTTCTATTACACGGTAAGTGCATTATTTATTTTGACAATGGGTGTGTCCATATTCCTATTAGGAATGAGATATAAGTTTTTCACATTTAATGTGGATAGTCAATTTAATAACTTTACATTATTTTTAATTGCAAGCTTATCTGGCATAGTATTCTTTACACTAGTTTCAACATTAGTGTGAGTAATTATGTCAAGACATATTACATATGTCGGCAAGAAAACTAGATTCTGATACCCATTCTTAATTTTTGTTTTAAACACATTCTTTGTTGGATTTATTTACACATCAATCATTCATTCGTGAACAACATTTGCTTTCCTAATCTTAATTAGTACTGGTTGCGATGTGTTTGCCTATGTTGGTGGAACACACTTTGGCAAGAACAAATTGGCACCAAATATTAGTCCTAAGAAAACATGGGAAGGTCTTGCATTTGGTGTTGGACTAACATTAGCAATGATGTGCATCATTTATGCGTTATTTTATGCTATTCCAGGTGCAGAACGATTAGATCATACATTGTATCGTTTCTTGGGCTGTCAATCATGCCCAGTTTATGTTGCTGGTGAACCAATTAACTTAAAACCATACTTCTGAGCAATCTATATTATTGCTACATTAACGATTATGATTGTAAGTATCTTAGGTGATTTATTCTTTAGTTTTATTAAACGTAGATTTAACATTAAAGACTTTAGTAATCTATTACCAGGTCATGGTGGTATCTTAGATAGATTAGATGCTTTAATCTTTACATTCACTTTCTATTTCTTCTTCACAATCGTTATTCAATTGATTATGCTTTTAGCTTTCAATAAACCAGATGGACTATTGTATTTATGAGGAGACGTGGAACCAAACTTTGTATTCTAGGTATAACTGGTTCAGTTGGAACCCAAACTGTAGCTATAGCTAAAAAGCTAGGCTACAAAATTGTTGGTTGTAGTTTTCACAGTAATGTTACTTTAGGAAAACAAATCGCAAAAGATAATGACATTAAATATTGCTATTGTTCTAATCAAATTAGCAATGGAAACTGTCAAAGTTTTGATGATTTAATTAAGAAAGCAAAACCTGACTTAGTGGTTAATTGTATCATTGGTTTTGCCGGGCTAAAAGGCACATTAGCAGCACTACATAACAATGTTGATTTAGCTCTTTCAAACAAGGAATCAGTTGTAACTGCTGGATGATACATATTTGCTTATGCAAAGAAACATCATCTTCGTGTTTTACCAATTGATTCAGAACATACAAATCTTTACTATCAATTGCTCCAAGCAAGAAAAAAAGATGTTAATCATTTATACATAACATGTTCTGGAGGCAAATATTTAAATAAACCTAAATCCGTCACTTCAAAAGTAACATATGAACAGGCTATTAGCCATAAAAATTGGAAGATGGGTCCAAAGATAACTATTGACTCTAACACTTTGGTAAATAAATGTTTTGAAGTTGTTGAAGCATATTGATATTTCAACACAAAACGGATTAGTGTTTTACATGATCCAACATCAATTATCCACTCAGCAATAATGTTAGATAATGGTCAATTTCTTTATTCGAATTCTAAACCAGTTATGACTGGCCCAATAGGATGAGCTATTTCAAACTTTAGCTATAAGCTACCATCAAACTTACAAGCTGAACCGACAACTAATGTTCTAACCAAAATGGATAGTATTAAACCAATTAGTTGAGCATATGAAATAATGAACGATAAAACAAATTCATTAGGTATCATTGTTAATGCAGCTGATGAAGTAGCAATCAAACTATTTAAAGCTAAGATGTTAAAGTTTAATCAAATCACTGATTATATTGAAAATGCGATGAAGAAAATAAGGCGTCGTCCAATCAAAACAATTGAACAAATCTTTGAGTTTGACAAAGAAGTTCGTCTATCATCTATAAAATATTGAAAATAAATACTCAAAGAGTATTTATTTTTATATAATTTTTTTAACTTATGAATAATGTTCCTAAAGAATACGCTAAGAATTTCTTTTTAGAGGCCAAAATTTTAGCTGAAGATGAAATTGATTTGATTATAGATTCTTGCTCATTTGGTATTGAAATGCCAGATGACACTAATGACAATGTCACAATTTATATTATTACTGACAAGGTGTTACCAACAAGAATCTATAATAAGCTAACTAACTTTCCAAACGAAAAGTTAGATATTGTTATTAAGTCTAATAACTTGAGCGAAGATTATTCAAAACTTAACGACTATATTCAAATCTGATTAAAAGAAAATCATCCTAATTCATTTATTTTGCAAGATTTGTTCCAAGAAACAAATTATGTGGTTGATAATGCAGCAATCACCGTTAAATATGTTTCAACAACTGAACTAGAACAATTAAAGAAGATTTCAAAAGATCTAGTTCAATATTTAAACAATATTCATTTTGCAATCAAGGAAATAAAGTATCACTTTAACCAAGAAAAACAAAACCGTATTCTTGAAGAAGAGAGAGTTAGAAAACACGATTTAGCAGAATTAATTAAGCAAAGTCAAAAGATGGTCGGTTTAGCTGATAGATATGATCGTATCTATAAAGTATCAGGACTATTTACTGATCTTAAAGATATCAATGATGAGTATATTGACACGGTCATTAATATTTCAGGTGAAATTGTATCTTTAGAAAAGAAAGAACCAATGAAGCTTGGTGCAGCAACAACTTACATTTTTGTAATTTACGATTATGCTGGTGGAGCATTTAAATGTAGTTATAGAGTTTTCAACACTCCTCCTAAATATGAAAGTGAAAAGAAACGCCGTATCCCACAAGCTTATATGGATACATTCAAGGTTGGCGAATGAATAAGTGTTAACTGTAAAGTTGAATCAAACAAATATACAGGTTTTGAACCTGCAGGAACAATTTATCGTTTGTGTCACTCACCAAGACCTGAACATTTGGTTGCTAGTGATGATGCAAAAGAAAAACGTGTTGAATTATTAATGCATTCTAACATGACAGCATATGAAGGAATTGACTCTGCTGAATCAATTTTCAAACATGCACAACAATGTGGTTATGATTCGATCGCAATTCTAGAACGTAATAATGTTCAATCTATTCCAGATATCTTTAAAGCAAGCAAGAATTATCCAAGTATCAAACCATTATATGGCTGTGAATTTGAAGTAATAGATCGTTTTATTCCAATCGTTGTTAACCCAATTGATAAGTCACTTCAAGAAGCAGATTATGTTGTATTCGACATCGAAACAACTGGTTTATATCCACAATTCGATGATCTAATTGAATTTGGTGCAATTAAATATAGCAAGGGCGAAATCACAGATAGAATTGATTTCTTCGTTAAACCAACTAAACCATTAACAAATGTAGCAATTAATTTGAGCCATATAACAAATGACATGGTAGAAAATGCAATTGGCCAAAAAGAAGCTTTGCTTAAAATTAAGCAATGAATTGGCAATGATGTTTTAATTGCCCACAATGGTATTAGATTTGACTTGAACTTCTTAAACAAGTTATGTGAGAGATTTAATGTTGAACCAATTAAGAATTGTTTAATTGATACTTTAGAGATTTCACATGCTGTTAATAAAAAACTTTCAAAGCACACGTTAGGAACATTAGTTGGTAAGTTAAGAGTTGAATACAATCCATTGGAGGCACACCGTGCTGATAAGGATAGCGAATACCTACTTGAAGTTTGGAAGTATTTTATAAGACGTCTATGCACACAAGATGGCATTGATAACATTAAGGATATCAACAATAAACTTCAAACTGCTTCATTAAGAGCAAGCAGAAGAGGATATTTTGTAGATGTCTATGCAAAGAATCAAGAAGGTTTAAGAGATTTATTTAAGTTGTTAAGTTTGGCCCTAACTAAGCAACTTTATCAAAAAGATGACGATGATGAAGTAACTGTTTTAACAAACGGTCAACCAAAATTACATTTTGATAACTTTGATCAATATCGTAAGAATTTGGTTATTTGTCCAAGCCCTTTTGATGGCGATGTTTGAGAATCAGCTATTTCAGAAACTCAAAATGAATTAGAAAACAAAATTAAGAAATATGACTACATCTTTATTGCTCCTGCTAAGAATATCGAGCACTTAGAAAAGCAAGATAAAATTAAGCAAGTTGACGTTAATAAAGCTTTAGCTAAAATTATTGAAACATCTAACAAACTAGATAAAAAGGTTTGTGCTGTATCAGATGCATATTACTTAATGCCATATGAAAGACAAATTCACGAAGTTTATGTTTATACAAAACAATTAGGTGGTAAACGTAATCCTTTATATCGTCATGATGGTTCAACATACATTCCTGACTTGCATTTAATGACTACACAACAAATGCTAGATGCATTTAGTTTTGTTGATAAGAAAATAGCAAAAGAAATTGTTGTAACAAATACGCAACAATTTGCACATGACATTAATCAAGTGATTCCAATTAATGATAATGCAGATGCATTGTGTAAACCTGAAATGCCAGATGCAGAGAAGAAATTAAAAGATTTAGTTTGATCTAATGCAAAGCGTATTTATGGTGAAAAATTAGACAAGGAAATAGAAGACAGAATCAACAAAGAATTAACTGGTATTTGTTCTAAAGGGTATGAAGTAATTTATTGAATCAGCCACTTGCTAATTGAAAAATCTAACAAGGACGGTTACATTGTTGGCTCAAGAGGTTCGGTAGGATCATCTATTGTTGCATTCCTATCAAATATTTCTGAAGTTAACCCATTGCCACCACACTATGTTTGCCCTAAATGTAAACATTATGAGGCATATCCAGACACAAAGATAGATGGTTTTGATTTGCCACCAAAGAAATGCCCAGTCTGTGGGCAAGAGATGTCTAGAGATGGACACAATATACCTTTCTCTTCATTCTTAGGTGTTAACGCAGATAAGCTACCAGATATCGACTTAAACTTTTCTGGTGAATATCAAGCTAAAGCCCACGAATTTATTCGTGATATGTTTGGCAAAGATCATGCATTTAGAGCAGGAACTATTGGTACCGTAGCTGACAAAACAGCAATCGGGTTTGTAAAATCATATTTTGAACAAATTGATCCAAATACACATCCAAGTAGTGCGTTAGTAACAGCATTATCTAAAAAGTGTGCTGGTGTAAAAAGAACAACAGGACAACACCCTGGAGGTATCATTGTTGTTCCTGAAGGACACGACATTACAGAATTTACTCCTTTCAATTATCCATCTAATGATAAGACTAAAGGATGGTTAACAACACACTTTGAATATCACTGTCTAGAAAACAACTTATTAAAGTTTGATATTCTTGGCCACGATGAACCAACAATTTTAAAACACTTACATGATATTACAAAAATCGATCCAAGAACTATTCCAAACCATGATGATAAAGTTCTAGAATTATTTGCCACAAGCAAAGACCTTAATATTGTTGATGAAAAGTATGACAAAGATCAAATTGCTACAATGGCATTACCGGAATTTGGTACAACACTAACACGTAGAATTGTGTCAAAGACAAAACCAACTTCAGTTGGTGACTTAATTAGAATTTCAGGATTAAGTCATGGTACAGGTGTATGACAAGGAAATGCTGAAGACTTAGTTGCTCACGGTGTTCATTTGGGGCAAGTAGCAGCCTGTAGAGAAGATATCTTCCATTATCTAGTAGAATGCGGTATGGAACAAAATGTTGCATTCAAAACAGTTGAGTTCATTAGAAAAAATAAAAATGGTAAACCATTACCAGATAATTTTGTTACAGCAATGAAAGATGCTCATGTGCCAGAATGATATATTGATTCTTGTAGAAAGATTAGATACTTATTCCCTAAAGCACATGCTACAGCTTATGTTCTAGATGCAATTAGAACAGCATGATATAAAGTTTACTATCCAGCGCAATTCTATGCTGTATGGTTCTCTATTAGATCTGATGTCTTTGATATTGAAACAATTATTAAAGGTCCTGAAGAAGTAGAACGTTTATTTAAAGATTACAAATCTAGAGAAAAAGATAAATCAGTAGAGAGAAAGTTAACAAACAAGCAAATTGATTTGATTCCAATCTTTGAGGTTTGTTTGGAAATGTTTGCTCGTGGTATTAATGTTAAAAATATTGATATTAATAAATCGCAAGCAACAGACTTTGTTGTTGAAGGCAATTCAATTATCGCACCATTTACTAGTCTTGACGGTTTAGGCAAGGAAGCGGCCGACTCAATTATTGCTGCTAGAAACGAAAAACCATTTAGCTCAGTTGCTGATTTGCAAAAGCGTACAAAGTTGTCTACAACTTTGATTGGTAAATTACAAGAGCTTCATGTGCTTGATAATTTAGATGTAGATGATCAACTACGTTTGTTTTAGTGTATAATCCTATAGCCTAACAGTCAATCGCTGTTGGCAACAATAGAGGAAACTCCATGCTTGCACAAGGTGTTAACCTTGTAGTGATTGTGTGTGATTAATAAATAAGTCACAGCATCCCTCATGACGGATGGCTCTATCTAAGGTCGCAAGACTATGAGAAGGCTTTAATAGTACCACAGAGACGAGCTAGGTGGAAACACTTAGATGAAACGCGGTAAACCCCACAAGCAAGAAACCTAAATTTTGGTAAGGGAATCTTTAGATTAGAATTGAATAATCTAGAGGATAAAGCATCAAGACTATGCCAATAAGGCACCAAATTGCTTTATAGATAAATGATTGACCAAGACAGAACATGGGTTATGTTAGGCTAGGGAAAACAGGCTTTTGCCTGTTTTTTATATAATAAAAGTGAGGTATAAATATGCAATACAAAGTTGTAAAGTCTAAGCCTTTTCTAAAAGATTTGCAAAAGACTGTAGATACATGAACAGCAAAAGGATGAGAAGTTGTTAGCCATGCAGCCAATTCAGGTACTGCCGGGCATACATTCATCTTTAAGAAAAAATAGGACATAGTCCTATTTTTTTATTTATATAATATTTTTAAGAGGTATTATGATGAAAAGAACAAAATTATTTTTGCCTTTAACAATAGGTTTAGTATCAACTAGTTTATTGCCACTTGTAGCTTGCACGGAGCATGAAGAAAAAAGTGAAACTAGTGTCATTACATTTGTTGTCGAGGGGAAAGGTGAAGTTAGCGCTAACACACTAGAAGTTAAGACTGACAGTAAATGAGTAGATATTAAAAATAAACCAACACTATCTCCATACAAATACTGGAAGTGTGATGGTTTATATTTAAATGGCCAAAAGGTTAAAGATGAAACTGTAATTAGCCAAGACTGCACAATGACAGTTAAATTTGTACATGATGAAACACAAAATAAAACAATTCATTTTGAAGTTACATCACAAGAAGGAACTGTTGAACCAACAAGAACATATTGAAAAGGTTATACCTTTGGAGAATTAAAAAATGCTAGTTTATTGCCAACGCCTAGTCCTAGCGACCTTTATGTTTTTGATGATGGATGGTATAAAGACGAAGAATGCCAATACAAAGTTTCTGACGATACACCTCTTGAAGAATTAGATTACATCTATGTTGACTTCATTTTAGATCCAGAAGTATTTAGTCATATTGATTTTGTCTTAACACCACGTTATGGCCAAATCCTTGAAGGTGGTTCAATTGATGTATACAAAGGAACCAAATGAGCTAATGTACCGCATCCTGTTATTCAACCTGCTAATGGTTATGTTGTTGACCAATATCTAGTTAATGGTTCGTTAGTTTTAACAGATGACTACGTTTTCGAAAACGACGATGTTATTACAGTGACTTTTAAAGAGTCAACAGCGCAAAGCAAATTCAAATTTGCTTTAAGTAACGACAAAACATATGCTATTTTAACTTCATATGCCGAAACAGGTGATAAGAACATTATTGTTCCAGCCTACTACTACAACAATAATAAAGTTTACCCAGTTAAACAAATTGGTGACACTCTTCAAGGAACGCATCCGGTTTTTGATGATGGTAGCATCGAAACAGTTGTTATCCCTGAAACTGCTGAAGTAATTGATACACAAATTTTTAGTGCAAACTGCACTAATGTTGCATCTGTTACATTCCCAGATTCTGTAACAACATTTAATGGTGCGCTCTTTGCTGGTGTAAATAAGAATGTTACTTCGTTGTCTTTTGGAAAGAACGTTAGTACTTTGTTTGCGTCAATTATTGACAATTTACCAAATTTAGGTAATATTGTTGTTAATGAATACAATCAAACATATTATGACGGTAGAACAAAAGGCGGAAGCAATTGTATTATCAAAGTATCTGACAAAAGTTTTGTTTGTGGATGTGTTAATTCAAAATTGCCAAATGATTTAATGACTATTGGATCTAATGCATTCAAAGGCTTAGCAATAAATGAGATAAATATTCCAGCTTCAGTTCGAACTATTGGG
>JAGHUK010000030.1 GCA_018064845.1 Candidatus Hennigella equi
TTAAAAATTCAATTTCTATCAACTTTATTAAAGAAATTTAATTTTTTACTATGTAAACTCGACAATATTTTATTAGTGAACAATATAAAATAATTTTTAATGTATTTTGACATATAGAGATTCGAGACATAAGATAGAATATCATTGACAAAATAAAGCAAAATAAAAATAAAACATATAGAAATCAAATTATTGATTGAGCTTTTACTTATAGCTAAATCAATAATAAAATTTAAGAAACTAGCAGATCCAACAGAAAAACCTAATGCTAATACTGATAAACTTAAATTTAATAAAACAAACTTTAGATCAAACATTAATATTGTTCTAGCTTTGCTAAATGTCTTACTAAAAGTTTTGTTGGGATGCTTCTTCACTAATATCACAACATTCAAAAATATTTTTTCTAATTGAGAATACTTAATTTTGCTCACATCCATTGAACAAGAGTCATATATTTCAATAAACTTCTTTTGTTTTCTTGCTATCACATAATGATTATTAGATCCGTCTGTCGATAACAACAAGACAAAATAACCATTTATCTTTAAACTGTTAAATTCAGCGTAATTTAGCTCATAACTTTCACAATCTATGCCTAGTTGATGTCCTAGTGTTTCAAAATCAAAAATTGTCATCCCATTATCTGATAAATGACATTGTTCTAAAGTTTGTTCCTTTGATATTGTGTCATGATAAAAATAGTTGTGCAGTGCTGTTAAAGCACAAACACCACATTCTTGTTCGTTGGTTTGGTTGACTATTTTTAATCTCACATATATCTATTTACCTAAAAAATAAAAAATTTAGGATTTTTGTGTTCCTAAATCTCCATAAGTATTGATTAAATCTAATCTTTGTGTAAATGTAATATTAAATTTTTTTGCAAACTGCTAGATAATAAAATCTCTTATCTTTACCGATTATTCGTTTAATTTGGACTTTACCTTTTATTTGCTCTTTGAAACTTGAGAACGCTAATTTTCCGCCTACTAATTTTGTGTATGCTTCATATTTAACTCAGTGTTTTGTCATCCAAACTTCTCTATCTTTTGCCTTTAAATAAGCTTGTAATTGTCTTCCAACTAGAACTCTTTGAGCTAATGCTGCACAAATACCAGATGGAAGAATTGTTTCTATGTCTACACCTATTGGTTTATCACTTACAGCAATAGCTACCTTACTAAAACTATGAGATAAACTAAAATATTTTCTATTGTCCAATATGTATGGTTTACCATCTTTACTAAACTTAACTTTAGTTAAATCAATGTATTTAGACAAAGAAAGTCAAGCAAAATGACTTGACTTTTTTACTGCTTCTTCTTTATATTCATTACAGTGTTTTAAAATATTTTGTGGTAATGTATCACTTGAAACAGTTTTAGGGATGTCTAATACTTTAATAATGTCCATTATTTCTTAATTGATTCAAAGAATTGTGCTACTTGGTCAGGACAACTTGTTCCTCTACCGTGACAATCAATTCCTTTTAATCTTTGAATTGCTCAATCTAATGTTTGTCCTTGTACTAATTTACAAACGGCTTGAGTGTTACCTTGGCAACCACCAACTATTTTTAATTTCTTAATAATGTTGTTTTCAACTTCTGCTTCATAATGTTGAGAACAAACACCTTTAGGTGTAAATGTGTATTTCATAATTACTCCTTGCTTAATTTATCTAACTTTCTAGCTAAATGGTTTAATCCTGGTTTAGTTGTCTTAATATTGTACTGTTCTTGCATTAATCCAACTAACTCAGATAATGAACTAGATGGGTTATCTAAACGTAGTTGACAAAAAGCTTTAAACTTCTTAGATTGTTTCTTTCATAAGATAGATGTTTGAAGCTTTTTGATTTGCTTAATTTGTTTAACACCGGTTTGTGTTGATTTGTTGATATTACTAATGTCTAAATTGTTTCATCTTGTAATAGACATGCTTGCATCTTTAGAAATTTTATTGTCTTCGAATGCTAGCATGCAGTTACCAGCATTAATAAGTTTTAAAAAATCAGATATTTGGTTTACCTTCTTTAAATAAAGAATGTATTGCTTCTTAGAATGTTTTGTTAATACAGGATAAATTCCAAAACTAATTAACATCTTTTGTTGATAGAATAAATATTCCCAGTTACTACTTCTTATTTCTAAATGGTAAGATTTAGATTCTAGTGAATTAATTGATCCACCAGCTAGGAATGCTCCAGCAATGTATGCTCTTTTACAACATTGCAATTGACATAGTTCATCTATATTACCTTTTCCATTTAAACAAAGGTCATTTTCAATTTGTTCAAAGTTTCCAGTGACTTCTATATAGTTTGTTTGTCCATTAATATTAGTTGCATTCTTTGCAAGTGTTGTATTAACTTTTACATCATATAAGTTTTTAAAAGCATTAGCTAGAAACTCTACTATGAATGGAAATTGACTTGTTAATCTTCAAGTAAATTCATTTGCTTTTAAAACAACAGTTAACCGATTAGAGATAAAACTTGAAAGCAAAGCTTTCAAACAGTGGTCTTCAAAAATAAGACTACATATTTCTTTCTTTACTTTTTCACTAAACGTTTCTTTTCTCATTATCAATTTTTAGATTTAACGTATTTAATTGCTGAATCTGCAGCAATAGCAGCTTGTTCCATAGCTGGTCTAATCATCTTAGGAGTTTGGTTTGTACAATCTCCACAAGCAAAGACACCTTCAAAGTATGGACTTTTCATTGTTCCATCTACAATAACTTGTTTTTGGTCATCTACTTCTACATCAGTTGGTAAGAAGTCAATATTTGGAATAAATCCATTTTCCACAAAAGCAAAGTCACACGCTACTTTAGATCCGTCTTTCTTAATGATTCCAGTTAATTTATTGCCATCACCATCAAATGCTTTTATATCTGTTGGTTGATATACATCTACTTTAGTAGCATTTTGTTTTAAAAAATCTAAATGTGTTGTATTGCCAATTAAAGCTACTGTTTTTCCTTTTGCTAATGCTCCATCACATAAAGCACAATAGCTTAAACCATGGTTAAAGTATTTTTCTTCACCATCTACATCTAATTTTTTAATTCCTGTTCCGGTAGCAATAATAATAGCTTTAGCTTCTCACGTTTGACCATCAGCAGTAAATAAGTAAAACATTCCATTTTTAGGTCTTATGGATTGAACATCTCCATATACATAATTTGTTTTTACTTCTTCTGTTGCTTGTTTAAAAACAGATAATCCTAAATCCTTGCCCGATACACCTGGACTAGAAAAATCATGAATTGCATCAATGTGCATTAGTTTACCACCAGGTACATCTCTTTCAAGGAAACATGATTTTAATCCAGATTGAGTAACAATGGAGCTTGCTGTCATTCCAGCAATGCCACCACCAATTACTATTACATCAAATTTATTTGTTTCACCAACAACTTCTACTTCTAATCCCATTGTCTATCACGCTCCAAAATAAATCATTTCTACTGGTTTTCTTATACATTCAACGTATTTCTTGTCTTGGTATCTTATATTTTGTTGTGGGTTTCAACCAGCACCAATCATTCTAAACACTTCCATTGGTCCGAATTTAAATAATGTGTGTCAAATCTTCTTATCTCTTACTTTAGAAATCAATAAGTGGTTAATAATAATGAAGAAGGCACCAAGGCCAACAAAGATTCCAGACATTACATATGTCATCATAAATGTATATTGTTGTTCTCTTAACCCTTCTAATCCTAATCTTAATGCTCCATATCAAACAAAGTAAAATGCTGCCATGTCTCCAGCTTTTCTTTGTTTAATGAATTCAAAACCAAAGTACATCACAAAGAACATACCTAGGTTTGCTAAACCTTCTCATAAGAATAGTGGTTGAACATAATGATCATCAACTCACATATATGGTAAACAATCATGTAGGAAATGTGCCAATCCTTCTGATGTTACTTCTAGTCCATATACTTCTCGGTTAAAATAGTTTCCTCATCTACCAATAAATTGTGCTAATAGAATACATGGAATAACTGCGTCAGCATACATTCAGAAGCTTACCTTCTTTACTTCATGGCTTGCTCCTAATTCATCTCTAACACGATAACGAGGTAGTTTTAATATTAGTGGGAAGTAGATGAAAGCTGCTAATACAACTAACACTACTCCTCATTCAATTGCTAAACCTCCGCCTTGGAAATCTCAGAAAGAAGATCATTGAGCGTCCCCTAAGATGCAAGATCCTATTCTTGCACCTAAAATAGCTAATGGCACACCAATAAGAATAAATCAATAGAATGGTTCAGTAGATATTTTATATCTCTTTCACATTTTAAGACACGATGCAACAATAGCAACAATAAAGCCTAAAGTTACAAAGATTCCATACCAAGGAATATTTCAAAATGCAATTTTCACATCAGGCGTTCAAGGATGTAGTGGTGGCGTGTCAATTCAACTACCTAACATTATCTTCCTCCTCTTGTTAAAACTTTATCATAATTTTCAAGATAGTTTTCAGCAGAGTTGTAACCTGCTCTTTTCATCTTAAAATCAACAACAGCTGATTCAATTAAACTTGCTGTTGGCCTACCAGCCGTTACTGGAATATAGTACTTAGGCAGTTTAACACCTCTAATTTTTTCTGTTTCTTGATTAACACCTAATCTTTCAAAATCATTAAGTGACTTCTTACCTAATTCAGGATTTACTAAGTGTACTGTCATATGAATTTGAGTTTCAGGCAATGTTGATTGTCAGCCAAACATTCTACTAACATCAAGAATTCCAAGGCCTCTAACTTCAATAAATTGCTTTGCAATGTTTGATGGGTGACCATAAACGGCGTGTCCATAGTTATAAACTTCAATAGCATCATCACCAACAAACATTCTTCCAGCTTTTAGTAGCTCCATAGCTGCTTCTGATTTACCAGTTCCTGAGTCGCCAGTAATTAAAACACCAATACCATAAATTGACATTAATGTTCCATGTACAATTGAACTTGGTGCAATCTTTCTTGCAATTCATGGAGATAATTCAAAGTAAATATCTGTTGAAGACATATTAACACTAGCAACAGTAATATCTGTTTTACCTAGCGCTTTTAAAATTCTTTTAATATCTTCTGTTTTAAATGCAGAGTTAAGAATAATTATTGGGGGGTTTAATTTCTTAACCCTTCTCATAATTTTTCTTAAAGCAATTGGAGAAGCTTGTTTGAAATAGTTAAGTTCAGATGTGCCAAAACAAACCGGGTTAGTTTGTTTCTTGTATGCTGGTTTGATAGGTGTAGCTAGTTCTATTCCAATTCTAGCTATACCAGAAGAGGTAATATATCTATTACTTGGTTTCCCTTTGTTGACTATTTGAAATTCAAACTTTTTCAATAGTTCTTTTACTGCTATTTTCTTAGGCATCTTATTTCTCCTTAACTATTTTTACTTTTTTGTCTTTCTTTACTAGCTTAATTTCGTCTTCTAGTCTTAAGCTATTATTAGACTTTTTAGAGACTATATAGTCTCTAACTAATTTAATTTTATTATAGTTAACTGTAATATTGTTATTTTTTAGGAAGAGATAAATTACACTATCAACTAACTTTTTGTTTATTTTAGAGACATATGAAACTTTGTAATTTGTTTGTTGTCATTTATCTAATGCTTGAATTGTTTCTTTTTCTTTATTGGCTTGTTGTTTATTTCGCTCAACAAACTTTTTATACATTGCTAACAATTGCGTTTTAGATTTATTTGCTAATTGCTTACGAATTCTATTTCGTTCGTAAATGTCTTGTGCATTGGTTGAGTCTATTGCGTAAGCAACACCTTTTGATTGACAATACTTTTCTAGATCACTTTTGAATGATTTAAGTAAAGGACGGTAGATCTTTAATGTTTTGTATTGTCCTTCTTGTTTAATTCCATAAAAGAAATTTAAACTTTTACGATTTTGTTGCATGATGGCAGTTTCTAAGAAATCATTTAAGTTATGTGCAACTAACAAATTATTACACTTAAATTTCTTCCCACACTTTACAAAGAACTCATATCTAATTGTTCTAGCTAATGTTTGGAAATTATGTTGTTTTGATTGTTTATAAACATTTGGTTTTACATCAAAAATAGCTAATGGAACTTTATGTTGTTTGCAATATGCTCTAACTATTTGCATATCAGTGTCACTATCTATACGTTTATGATAGTTAACATGACAAACACCAACAATGTTTTTTCTAAACTTGTCTAATAATGCCATAGAGTCGGGTCCACCCGACACTGCGGCAATATATTTCTTTTTAGATAGTTTCATACAATAATTATAAAGATTAAATAAATATGTTTACATATTTATTTACTCTGTAAATTTCCTAAATTTTTTATTTTTTAGGCAAAGGTATATGTAGGAGGTTATTCCTATGGAATACCATGAAATACTAAAATCAACATTTAAGACTTCATATAATATTTCTAAGGTTTTAACATCAAAACTTGAAATTATGAAATATTTAGAAAACTATAAAGATGATGATAGACATGCTGTCGCTTTTGGTGTTAGAAAAACACAAAGAGACACAACTCCAATTTGATTCAAATCTTTTGAGCAAAAAATTGATCAAAAATTCTCTAACATTGAGAGAAGATTAGATGCGATAGAGAGTAGAATAGATAAGATAGAATCTAGATTAGATCGAATAGTTCAACTAAATAACCTAAAAGAATAAAAAAACAGGCGGTGCCTGTTTTTATTTTCATGTTTTAGCTCTAGGTACTTTAGGTAATCCTGGCATTCTAAAGACCTTATCACACAATACTACTGCTAATTTACTACCAGTATTTAATAGGATATCTTGTACGCCGATTTCTGGTTTTCCATTACTAAAACCAGTTTCTATATTTCCAGGTTTCTTACTCATACATACATAGAAGCCGTTGTTAGCATATTTCTTTAATAATTGTTTTGCCTTATCTGAGTATCAGATATGGTCAATACCATAACAATTATGAATAATAGCTTCTATCTTTGTTTTTAAATTTTGTGATGGTTTATATAAGAACTTAGGTGTCTTAGGAGTTTTAGCTAATGCTATAACTTGTTTAGCTAAAGCAATTCCGCCTTTACCGCCATTAACAAATCCTGTATCAAATGCATAAGCAACTTTCTTTTGTTTTAAGAATGCTTCCAATTCTTTCATTTGTTGTTTTGTATCAGTAACAAATTGGTTAACTGCTACTACTAACGGTAGTTTATATTGTTTTAAATGGTTAATGTGTTGGTTAAGGTTACTTAAACCTTTTTTAAAGTTTCCATTACCTTTTTCTAATACTGATTTAATTGTTGATACAAGAACAATACATGAAGGTTTTAATTTGTTTTCTTGACATAAAACATTCATGAATTTTTCTGCACCTAGATCAGAACCAAAGCCTGCTTCTGTTATTACATAATCAGCTAATTTTA
>JAGHUK010000007.1 GCA_018064845.1 Candidatus Hennigella equi
GCTTCATCAAAAATAATAAATTCTGGTCCTGTTGCTAAAACAGAAGCAATCGCTACTAATTGTTTTTGACCGCCAGACAATTGTTTCGGACTTGATTTTAATAAATCAAATACACCAACATATTTAGCAACTTTATTAATTATTGGTTGCATTTTATTTCTCTCAACACATTGATTTTCTAATCCAAATGCAATATCATCTTGGACTGTTAAACCAATAAATTGGTTATCTGGATTTTCAAAGATGATGCCAGATGCTTTCTTTAACGATTTAACATTTTGTTTTGTGACTATCTTATTCTTAAAAAGAATAGTTCCACTACTTGGTTTAAATAATCCAGCTAAAATTTTAACTAGTGTTGATTTTCCACAACCGTTAGATCCAACAATACATACATGTTCGTTTTTTCTTATAGAAAAAGATACATTAGATAAAATACGTTGTTTTGGTTCATAACCAAAACAAACATTTTTTAATTCAATTAAAATATCTTTATTATCTTTGAACATTTAAATAATTATATTATTTACTTATTATGTTCAAAATAATCTTTGGCTTTATTAAGGTCTTTCTTTATAGCTTCAAATAAAGCTTCAGGTTTAGCATACTTTGTATTGCTTCTTAAAAACTTAAAGAATTCCACTTTGATATTGTTTCTTATTGCAGATGGATAAAGCGATCTTGGAAAGATTGTTTTGCCAATTACATGCGTTTCTAAAGTAGGTGTAGATAGCTTATATGTTTTACTTTTACCATAGAAAGTGATTGCTTTATATTTTTTATTACCTATAGTAATACGGCTTATGTATGAGCCTTCAGGCAAGATAAAATTATCAGAGATTTCTAGATTAATAGTTCTTGCGCCAAGGACTTTGCCTTGATGTCTACCACCCACTCATTTAGATGTGTAATAGTAAGGAAAGTATGTTAAATCATTTGCTCTTTCAATGTTTGCATCCCTCAATAATTTAGAAATTATTGTTGTTGATACTTTTGGGTTATAGTTGATTGTTTCTACATCAAAATATTGTTTCAACAATGTCCATGATTTATGGTCTGAACCAAATTTAAAATCTGTTCCAACAACAATACTTGATGGTTTTATTTTTAATAAAATCTTTTCAATAAATTGTTGAGCAGTCATGTTGCTTTTAGCAATATCGTAGATAAAAATGTTTTCTGGTTTGAATTTAACTAAATTATTTAATCTATTTTTATAACTATAAATTTGACTCGGTGATTTATTTGCAAAATCTTTAAATGTTAAAACATTGTAATTATGATGTTTAGATAATAGTTGTCCATGCATTACATGGATACATCCAAAATATCCTACCACCAATGGAAGGTTAGATTTCTTAAGGTTTTGTAAATTAAGAACTTTAATTTTTGTAGCCATAAGTGTTTAGATAGTCAATTAAAGTATAAGCATTTTTTAATTTAAAGTCACCACATTTGGTTCTTACTAAAGTAGTAATGTGACCAACCGTTCCTAACTTTGCTGCTAAATCTTCAGCAAAGGATCTAACATAAAATCCTTTAGTAACATTTAATGTTATCTTCAATTCTTGTTTGTTAGGATTAAAATCGTTAATTCTAAATCCATTAATCTTAACCAGTCTAGGTTCTAACTCTAGCGGTTTCCCCTCACGGGCATATTCATATGCTTTTTTGCCGTTTATTTTAACAGCAGAGTAAGGATGTGGTCTTTGTAAGTAGTCTTGGTCCACGAAGCTTGCTAGCGCTTGTTTTACTTGCTTTTCATTAAGTTTTACTTTTTGTTTATCGATGATAGTTCCGGTTTTGTCACCAGTATCGGTTCTAATACCAAACTTAATGGTTGTTTGATATTGTTTGTCTTGTAAAGTTAATTCACCTAAAAGGTGAGTCCCTTCATCATAACCAATAACTAATAAACCAGTTGCCATTGGATCTAGTGTTCCAGCATGTCCAACTTTCTTATAATGACATGCGTTACGAATTTTAGCAACGACATCGTTGCTTGTTCATCCTTGCGGTTTATCAATCAATATAAGTTTATCAGGTGTAAACATAATATAATTTTATCATATAAAATTATGAGAATCGTAATAGGTAACATCATTAGAGCAAATAGCATATTTCATATGATCAAGAAAAATGATCATATTGCTGTTGGTGTTTCTGGTGG
>JAGHUK010000023.1 GCA_018064845.1 Candidatus Hennigella equi
ACTTCTATTTCAATGGCAACATGTTTGCTAATGCCATTAGTTAGTTGTGCTCAAAACATATCAACAAGAAACAATACAATTAATGAAGAACTAAAAATAACACCAAATGAAACGGTGAAAGTTCCATTAATTGTTGATAACGAAGGTTTAGAATCAGCTGTTACAACTGATCAAGCATTTTTTGAATTTAACCCTGATACATCATGGAGTTCTGGAGACATTGTTCTAAAAACACTAGATTCAAAATTCGTTGTTGATGGTATCAAAAGTTTAAAATGTGGTGAACAAGACTTTAAAGATCAAATCGATATCAATTATTTACCAGATGACGGAACAACAAAATTAAAAATTGGTACCGGTTTGTTCCCAACAATTGCAGAAAAACACTCTCCAATTATTATTACACCTAGGGTTGTTACAAAAAGAGAATGTAAAGTTGTTATGGTTAATCCTAGCACTCGTTGTGAAATTATAAATCCTATAATTTATCGATCAAAAGATGATTATGAACTAAGCATAACTAGAACTGATTTTCAATCAAAGTATAGTTTGACTGATTACATTCAAATTAGAACACCAAACGGTTTGCTTGTTGGAGATGAATATACTTACGAACTTAGTTCAGATAAAAAAGTTGGAACTTTAACTATTCATGGTAACAAATGCTATGAAAAGCTTACTGGAGATTTACAAATTGATGCTGGTTATGGTGGGGTTGAAAAATTTGACGCAAATGTTTATATGAATGGAAAACGCATTCAAATACTTAGAAGAGTATTACCAGACACTGGTGAAGGTGTTAATTCAATAACATTCTATGCACCACATTGAATAAATGAATATGGTAAAATCTTGAATGCAAATGGTGAACTTTCATGAGAGTATGTAGATTCTTATGATGAACCAACTAGTACAGTGAGTGTTGATCCTATTGCCAACACTATAACTATTCAATTTGAATCTGGAACAAAGCATACATTTAGTGGTGATATCAATATAAATGTTACTTGTATTCAAAAAGATGAACGCAATTCATTTAATAATGATTTATGAGAAAATCTAATTTTCTGAACTAATTTATTTGAAGATGACTCAGATACAATTGCTAAAACTTATGGCTTTGAAAATGGTGATGCTCTTCTTGGTGAAAAAAGAACTGTAATGTGAGATAACAAACCTCACAAGGTTCTTGTTGCCAGTACAAATCAATTACACATTAGCCCATGAAGTGCTGATGAAAACCAATGAAGAAAAGCAAAGAAAGATGGCGATATGGAAAATAAGTGAATGCAAGAAGTAAATCAACAACCAACTGCTGCATTTACATTCAAATTTGTTAACGTATTAACAGATAGTAGTGGTAATGTTGTTAAATCTAAATTTGAAAGAGATCATTCTCTTGATGCTGGATGTAACCACTGAGTATTTAATGAAACAGGTCATACTGAATTCATAAATCCAGAAGAAATAGCATACAATGGTGTTTCATCTGATTTGAGATTATTTGTAAGGAACAATGACCAATTCTTAAGTAAATTTAGTGATAAAGGATTGGTAGAAAATGTAAAACCTGTTGTTATGTCACATATTATTTGGAATGGTAGTGAAGCTGACAGCGGCCTATATACTGAAGAAGCATATGTAACTGATCAATTCTTTATTCCAACATGTGAACAAATCGGTGCTCCACAAAAAGAAGATGATAAAGGTCACTGAAACTTTACAGAAAAATATACTGATCCATTTGAACTTTATTTAAAAGCAGAATATGAAGATAAACCTGACAAACATGCATGTGACTGAAGAAGATGCGGACCTGTAGGATGAGATGAACAATCTAATGGTGAATGATACTGAACTGCATCTCCTAGTAAAGAAGGTAGTGGTGTAGGTAGAACAGAAAATAGTGTTAACGTTGGTCGTGACGGAAAAATTTGAAATGGTGATATGACTGACAAAAATGCAATCTTACCATGTTTCAACATCTAATTAATGTTTAAAAATAAAAATAGCGAATAATCGCTATTTTTTTAATGGCGTTCACGGGCCGAGTTGAACGGTCAACCTGTAACTTAGGAGGTTACTGCTCTATCCAAAATTGAGCTACGTGAACATAACTTTATATAGTTTATTATATTTTTTAATATAATAAGTATCAAAAATAAATAAAGTAGTATGTTTAAACTATTTAAATTATCTAATAAAAAAACAAAAGCGTTTGCCGCATTGGCACTTATTTTTGTTGCTTTGCAAGGTGTATTTGAAGGTTTACAAACTACTATGCTTGCACAAATCATTAATACAATCAGTGTGTGAGAACAACAACCTGATTGAGGATTGTTCTGATTACGTTGCGGTTTATTGATGGCTAATGCTATCGTATCATTGTTGTTTGGAATACTTGGTTCTTGAATAGGAACCAAGGCTTCCTTGTTATCTGCTGAAACAATAAGACATCACATGTTTTATAAAGCATCAACATTATCTTTTGGTGATATTGATAAAGTAACAACATCAAGTATTATTACTAGAATTACTAATGACGTACAAAAATACCAAATTGCTTTGCAATTAGCTTTAGCGTTATTTGTTCGTGCACCAATCATGTTCTTCTATGGAATTATTACAAGTTTCGTTAGATTCTGAATGTTTGGTTTGTTGTTCTTAGGCATTATGGTGTTGATTATTGTTGGTTTTGTAGTTGTTGCTAAAACAGTTATTCCAGCTTTTGAACGTGTACAATACGAAATAGATAATGCTAACGTTGTTGTTCGTGAAAACGTTTTAGGTATGAGAGTTATTAAATCATTCTGCTTAGAAGAACAACAAGCAAAAAGATTTGATGTTTATAACAAAAAGTTAAGAAAACAAAACACTAAAGCTTGAGTAGGTTTTGCAATTGTTTTACCATTAATTAACTCTATCGTTAATGCCTCTATGGCTGGTATCTTCATGGTTGCTGGTGCATCATATAGCATTGAATCATGAGTTTTTACAGTTAAAAGTGTTGGGGATATTAACGAGATTGTCAACTTGCTAATGATTACATTAGCTTCTGTAATTATTTCTTGTATGGTTATTATCAACTGTGTAAGAGCTGAACCATCAGCCAAAAGAATTAATGAGTTCCTATCATTAGAACCAAGTATTACAAATGATAAAGATGCTAAAAAATTAGACCCTAAAAAATTAGACATAGTTTTCAAAAACGTTAATTTCAAGTATTTTGATAACGCAAAAAACAACGTCTTGTCTAATATCAACTTAACAATTAAGCAAGGTGAAATGGTCGGAATTGTTGGTCCAACAGGTTCTGGTAAAACAAGCTTGGTTAATTTAATTTCAAGACTTTATGATATTCCAAAAACTTGTAAAGGATCATTAACTATCGGAAATATTCCAATCAAGAAAATAGATTTAGATAGTTTAAAAGATAATGTTGGCGTTGTTCTTCAAGAAAGAGTTTTATTCTCTGGAACAATTAAGTACAACTTGTTGTATGGTAATCAAAACGCAACAGACAAACAATTAATGGATGCTGCAAAAATTGCTTGTGCTGATGGAATCATTAATGAAAAGCAAGGCAAATTGAATGGTATTGTTGAACAAAGAGGAAGAAACTTCTCTGGTGGTCAACAACAACGTTTATCTATTACTAGAACACTTGTTAAGAAACCAAACATATTAATTTTAGATGATGCTACATCAGCATTAGATATGTTAACTGAGGCTAAGTTACAAAACAATATTAGAAAAGAAATGAAGGGAATGACAACAATTATTGTTGCCCAACGTATTTCTTCTGTAAAAGATTGTGATCATATAGTAGTAATGGATAAAGGAAAAATTGTAGGTTATGGTGACCACAATTCATTACGTAAGAGCAATGAACTATACCGTTCTATTGTGGTTTCACAAATGGGAAAGGAGGGTTTAACTAAGTAATATGGCAAGATTTCAAAAGACCAAAAGACCAAAAATGTCTGGTAAAGAACTTGGTTCTTCTTTAGTTAGAATGTTTGCTTTGTTTAAAGGACAAAGAAAAGTATTAGTTCTTACTATCATTCTTTCTATGGTTGAAGCTGTTATGATTACCTTTACAACATTCTGTATGGGTGTTATCTATAATAACTTTTTATTACCAGGACACGGACCTGACTTCCTAAAACTACACTGAGTACAATTCTTGTTAGTTTGTGCAACTATGATGGTTGTTTACATTATTTCGCAGATTTCTTTCCTTATTCATAGTATTTGGATGGCCAAAGTGTCGGAAAAAGTAATGTATGGCTTAAGAAGATCAACGATGAATAAACTGCATCTATTACCAGTTAAATTCTTTGATATTGTTCCTTCTGGAGAGATAATGACCAGAATGTCATCAGATATTGATAACATTTCACAATTAACTTCTCAACAATTATCAAGTATTTTCTTCTACGGCGCATTAATTATTACAAATACCATTGTTATGTTCTTAATCAACTGGTATTTGGCTTTAATAACAATGATTGCTGTGCCAATTATGGTTATAGTCAACATTTTAATTGTTAAAAAAGTACAACCATCGTTCTTAAAACAACAAAACTCAATTTCCAAAGTTAATGGTTTTGCTGAAGAAAAGATTTCAGGTACTAAAATTATTTCATTATTTAGAATGGAAGACAAATGTGTTGCTGAGTTTGATGTAGTTAATAAAGAGTTAACAAATAATTCATTATTTGCCCAAACAGCAAGCAATATGATGATGCCAATTAACCTATTCTTGACTAGAATTGCTATTTTCATTATTTGTGCATTAGGTATAGGACTTATTCTTTATTTAGGACCTACTGGTGAAGGTGAATGATTAATGAAGCTATCAGTTATTCATGTCAAGATTGGTGATATTGTTATTGATCAATTTGATAAGACTGTTCTATTGATTATTTTCACTACTTTCTCTAGAAACTTTACTGAATCTATTAACAACTTGATTTCAAGTTTTAGCTTTGTATTCTATGCTGTTGCTGGTGCACAACGTGTATTCCAAATCTTAGATAGTCCAGAGGAAAAAGACTTGCCAGATGCTAAACCATTAAAAGAATTAAAGGGTAAAGTTGAAGCAAAGAACTTATCATTCGGTTATGAAAAAGGCAAGTTAATTCTTAAAAAACTTAACTTTGTTGCAAAACCTGGACAAACAGTTGCTATTGTTGGACCAACTGGTGCTGGTAAAACCACAATTACTAATTTAGTAACTAAATTCTACGACCCAGATAGCGGTAAGCTATTATTTGATAATATACCTGTAGAAAAGATTACAAGAAAATTCCTAAGACAAAACATTGCAGTTATTCTACAAGATACATTCTTATTTGCTGAATCTGTTAAAGACAACATTAGATATGGTCGTTTAGATGCTACCGATAAAGAAATCATCGCAGCAGCAAAGGAAGCACACTTACATGATTTCATCATGCATTTGCCAAATGGTTACAATACAATCCTAAGAGATAATGGTTCAGATTTATCTGCAGGACAACGTCAATTATTAACAATTGCTCGTGCTTTCCTAGCTAAACCAAAAATTGTTATTCTTGATGAAGCAACAAGTTCAATTGATACAAAGACCGAATTATTGATTGGTAAAGCAATGGATAAATTAATGACTGGTAAAACATGTTTTGTTGTTGCTCACCGTTTATCAACCATCGTTAATGCTGACCAAATTCTAGTTCTTGATAAAGGACAAATAGTAGAACGTGGAACTCATAAAGAATTATTGAAGAAACATGGCTTCTACTTCAAACTATATGATGCTCAATTCAAGAAAGGTCAACAATTATAGAAAGTAGGGTGCAACCCTATTTTTTATTTATATATAATGAAGGTAAGGAGGTAACTCCTTATATGAAACTAAACCACAAGCTTGCAGTTCATGCGTACAAATTTGATGGTTCCCTATATCGAACATTTGAGTTCCCTAGAGTAATCTTTGAAAACGAAAAATATTTGATTCTAGATCTACAAAATAGTCGAATTATTTCGCAAGCAAAAAATAAAAAATTTTATCATTCATATTCCAAAAAAGATTCATTATGAATTATTTTTAAAGATGAATGATACAACTTATTCATTAACATTAATGACAACAACAAAATAATTTATTATTTTAATGTTGCCACCCCTTATATTTTTGAAGAAGATGCAATTAAATACATTGATTTGGATTTAGATGTTAGAGTAATTGATGTTAATAGTCAAATAGAAGTCATAAAGGTTTTAGATGAAAAAGAATTTGAAGCTCATGCGAATCAAATGCTTTACCCTAAAAAATTGATTGATAAGGCAATTGAAGTTAAAGATGAGATCATTTTAAAACTTCAAACAAAAACATTCCAAAATGTTTTTAATTCAGATTTATTCAAACAATTAGATAAAATTATAAATAAGCCAAAGAAAAAAAATTATCATGGAAAATAATCTTAAAGAACTGTTACTAGAAACAGAAAAACTTATCAAATCAGAACAAGAAGATAAGGCATTAGATCTATTAAAATCTGAGCTAAAGAATCCATTATGGTCTTTAAAAGAACAAGAGGAAATTAAAAGCAAAATTAGTCTTTTGCAAAAATTTTTAAAGCAAAATGATTGAGCATTAAGACTAAATAAAGCAGACAAGAATACCCTAATTAAAATGTTTAATTCTGAGGGTTATGAAATTGTTGTTTTAGATAAAATATTTGAAAAATTTGCAGACACATTAAACAAAGCAGACTTAATTAAATTAGGACAAGTTTTATTAGACGATTCAATTAGTAATGAAATGAAGATTACATATCTTAAAATGTTTAAGGATTACGAAGTAAAACATTCATTTGATTATCATAACACCATTACTGGCAAAACATTCAAAGTTGACACAAGAAAAGATTTTAATATTGAAAACTTTGAAAAGTTATTTAAAGTACAAGATAAACTAGCAGCAATGTTCTTTAAGGAAACAAGCAAAGAACAACTTGCAAATCAAATAATGAATGCTATTTACTTTTATTATTTTAATGACTATTCAGACGTTAAATATTCATCAGAAGAATTGTTTGATAAAGTAGCAAATTACGTTGAAAGAGCATTCAATAATATCTATCCAGAAGATAAGAAATTTAGTGCTTGAATTAGTAAGATTTTACAATAGAACAAAATAAATAACTACTAAAGTAGTTATTTTTTTGTTATTGTTTTATAATTTATGTATAGAAATGGGGAAAATAATGGAAAAGCAAAAAAGAAATGTCTTATTTGCTCTATCTGCTAGTAAAGAACTAGGTAAGAGAGTAGCAAGACATTTAAACATGCCATTATCAGATGTTGAAATTAAACATTTTGCTGATGGTGAAACAATGGTTAAAGCGGTTAATTCAATTAGAAACAAACACGTGTTTGTAATTCAATCAACAAGCAAACCAGTAAACGAAAACCTAATGGAATTACTAGTTGCAATTGACTCTTTTAGAAGAGCAAGCGCAAAAAGTATCACAGTCTTATTGCCATACTACGGCTATGCCAGACAAGATAGAAAAACAATTGGTAGAGAACCAATCACTTGTAAGCTTGTTGCAGACTTGCTAGAAAAAGCTGGCGCAACAAGAATTGCAATCATTGATCTACACTCTACACAAGCACAAGGTTTCTTTGATGTGCCTGTAGACACATGTTCAGCAAGCTATGCAGTATTAGATGCAATGGTTAGAGAAGCAGGAACTAAGAATACAGTAATTGTATCTCCCGACTACGGTTCAGTTAAAAGAGCAAGAGATTTATCTCTTCTATACAACTTACCAGTTGCTATCCTTGACAAGAGAAGACCAGAACCAAATAAAGCTGAAATATCAAATGTTTTAGGTTATGTTCGTGGTAAAAACGCAATCATTATCGATGACATGATTGATACAGGTGGTACACTAATTGCTGCATGTAAAATATTAAAACAAAAAGGTGTTAAACGTATTTTCGCGGGAGCAACACATGGTCTATTCTCTCGTGATGCTGTAGCAAACTTTAATAAGGCATTAAAAGATAAATATATTGATAAACTTTACATTTCAAATACTTTAGATCAAGTTTACACATTAGGAATTGAAGGTTTGAAAATAGTAGATATTTCATCATTATTAGCTGATATTCTAGATGTTTATATGTCAGATTCCAACAAATCCATTACCCAAATTTATAAGAAATTAACTCATGCTAAACAAAAAAGGAGAAAATCATGAAAGTAATTAGTTCTAAAAATGCACCCGCTGCATTAGGCCCATATAGCCAAGCAATTGACACAGGAAGCACATTATATATGTCAGGTGTTTTAGGTATTGTTCCTGAATCAGGAAACTTAGCTGGAACGACTATCGAAGAACAAACAACTCAAGTATTTAAAAATATTGAAGCAATCCTAGCTGAAGCTGGATATGCTAAAGAATCAGTTGTTAAATGTAATGTATTTTTAGCTGACTTAAATGACTTTGCAGCTTGCAACAAAATCTATGCAGATTTCTTTGGCGCACACAAACCAGCTAGAGCTTGTGTTCAAGCTAAAATGGTTAAAAACGCAAAAGTTGAAATTGACGTTGTTGCAGTTAAATAATTGCAAAAATTTAAATTTATTAGTTGTCTAAAAAACGACTATTAATCAGTGTTTATGAAGATTTAGGAAAAAGAATTTCCTAAATTTTTTATTTTTTAGGTAAAGGGATATATAGACATATGAAATTACTTAAAAATGTAGTCCTTACAGCAGCTACTACAATTGCTGTAACCCCAATCATTAGTTCATGTACTTTTGTTAGAACAGTTGTCACATTAACTGAAATTAAAGCAAAATTACCTGAAACAAAAATGGAATTAGTGGAAGATACTAAATTAGTTTCTGATCCAATCTCAATTGAATGTTTTGATCAAAATGGCAATACAATGACAGCAGACACAAATGTTGTTTTGAAAACTCAGGATGAGTTAACACCACCAGATTGAATTTGAGTAGATAAAATGAATCGAATAAATGTAAAAGGTGATTGTGAACCATCACAATATACATTTCATTTGTTTGTTGAAGACAAACAGCAAACAGTAAAATCAGAGGAATTAGAATTTAATGTTAATGTCTTACAAGCGCCATTACTACCACCTGATGCTTTACAAATTGATGCACCAAGTGAAACAAATGTTTTTTATACACAATCAGTGAAAATAACATTAACTCCAATTGTTTGTAAGGAAGAATACCCACAAGATGTTATCTCTCATGACTGTTATTGATCTATTACAAAAGTAGATAGAGAAATCCCTCTTGACTTAAATCTTAACCCTTTATTTACTCTTATTAACTCTGACCATGATTGTGTTTTAGAAATATCAAAAGACATTGATGAAACTTATATAGGAACATACAATATATCAATTCAAGCAATTAGCAAATTAAATCCAGAAGCTTTTGATGAAGTTCACTTACAAATCAATATTGTTAATGGTTTTGTGCAAATTGACGAAACAACAAAATATACATACTCAAGAACGAGTTTAGATCAGCATTGATCATTAACATCGGTTCCTAAAGGAACAGTAGTTATAAAAGATGTTTTGGAAGAAATTTATGGAATCCCTGTATCTGTAATACCGGATAATTTCTGCTCAAATAATCAAATTTCGAGATTATCATCAGTCATTTTGCCTATGTCAATTTGTCAAATTGGTGATTATGCTTTTGCAAATCAAACTAATTTTTACGCTCTAGCAATGCCTGGAGTTAGATGTGTGGGAAAATCAGCCTTTGAAGGATGTGGAAATGTGGCTTTGCTAAACACATATGACCAACCACAATTAGAAGTAGCATATGAAAAAGCCTTTTATGGTTGTAGCGCCTTTAACCTATCTTCTGTTTGCAATTTCAGCACAATTTATGACTTGGCTTTTGCTGGAAGCGGAATCAAAGAAATTAACCTAGGAGGATGCATTTCGGTAATTGGCAAAAATTGTTTTTCGGATTGTTCAAGACTGGAAACTATCATAATTCCCGTCACAAACCCACCCAAACTAAGGGGACCACTTTATAGTGGTTCAGCCCACCCAAAAGCTATAAAAGTACCACAAAATGGTATAGAAAACTATAAGAATAATCCAACTTGATCTATTTACAACGATATCATTGTTGAAATCTAGCACTTTTTAACCCATTAGAAACCTAAAAAACGACCATAGGTCGTTTTTTACTTTTTTAATGAATTTTACTTTTTTTATGTGGAAAAGTAGTGGGATTTTATACCTAGAACCCCCTCTGAAAACTTTATTTTTTAAATAAATAAAAATATTTATGTAAATTTATCGATTGTATATATAATATATTAACTATTTTAGAAAATATGATACACCAAAAAGTGTTGTCATAGAACTAATCAATAGTGAACAAATAAAAACTGAAAGGAAATGTTATGAAACAAGAATTGAGAATCAAATTGTTTTCTTATGACCAAGCTACGCTTGATCAATCAACTAAGAAAATAATTGAGATCGCAAGAAATAACAATTGTGACATTAAAGGTCCTATTCCTTTACCTACACGTAAAGAAATATTTACTATTTGTCGTGCACCACACGTAAATAAACCTTCAATGGAACAATTTGAAAAAAGAACTCATAAACGTTTAATCGTTTTGGGTAACATTAACCCTAAAGTTATGGATAGCTTAAAGAGATTAAGCATTCCATCTTCAGTTGAAATCCAAATCATTTTATAGGAGCTAGACGATTATGAAATGTATTTTAGGAAAGAAAATTGGAATGGTTCAACTATTCGATACTACTGGTAAAGTTTGACCAGCTACTATCGTACACTGTGAACCAAACAGGGTTATTCAAGTTAAAGAAAAAGCTGTTAAGGTTGGTTTCGACTCAGTTGAAGCTAAGAAACTTAACAAGGCTCAACTTGGTGTTTTCAAAGCAGTTAAGTCTGATAAGAACTATAAGCAAATTCATGAATTTGCAAATGTCACTGGATACAAAGTTGGCGACGAATTAAAAGTTAGCCAATTTAAACCTGGTGAATTTGTTGATGTTCAAGGAACAACTAAAGGTCATGGATTTACTGGTGCTATCAAGAGATGAAACTTCAAGATTGGACCAATGAGCCACGGTGCAGGTTATCCACACAGATACCAAGGATCTATTGCTATGGGTCGTGGTGGTAGCCAAGCACAAAGAGTTAGAAAAGGCCAAAGAATGTCTGGCCACTACGGTCATGAACTTGTAACAGTTCAAAACCTACAAGTGCTTTATGTTAATGAAAGAGATAACACAATAACTATCTTCGGAGCAATTCCAGGAAAAGTTGATGGTGTTGTCTTCATTAAGAATTCTGTTAAGAGAACAAAAACAGTTACTCCAGCAGAAATTATTTCTAAAGCAAACATGGATGAAATCCAAGCACAAAACGAAGTATTACAAGACAAAGAAGCTGTGAAAGAAGCTAATGCTGCTATTGATAAACAAGAAGCAGCTCAAGCTGAAGCAGAAAAGAAAGCTAAAGAAGCTGCTGCTGTTGCAAAAGCTGAAGAAGAAAAAGCTGCTGCAAAAGCTGCTGCTGAAGCTGCTAAGAATCCAGCTCCTGCTGAAAAGAAGGAAGGTAAATAATTATGGCAAAATTAAACATTATTGATTTATCTAACAAGTCTGTAGGCGAAATTGAAATTAGTAAAGATATTGCTGAAGCAAAAGTTGCTAAGCAAGCATTGTTTGATGAAATTATCGCTGAACAAGCAGGTAAAAGACAAGGTACTCACTCAACTTTAACAAAAGCTGAAGTTCGTGGTGGTGGTAAGAAACCAGTACCTCAAAAACATACAGGTAATGCTCGTCAAGGTTCTATTAGAAACCCTCACTACGTAGGTGGTGGTGTTGTCTTTGGACCAAAACCAAATAGAAACTACACACACAAAGTTAATAAGAAAGTAGCTCAATTAGCTTTAATCTCAGCATTAAGTCAAAGAACAAAGGATATCTTTGTTGTTGATGACGCTGCAGTTAAAAAAGCAAAAACAAAAGATTTTGCTAAGTTAATGAAAACTTTAAAAATTAATGGTCAACGTGTATTATTTGGTTTCTGTGCTGCAGATAAGAACGCAATCAAGTTTACAAGAAACATTAACAAAGCAGATGCTAAACTTGTCAACCAAGTTTCTGCATATGACATTCTAAAAGCAAAGAAAATTATTTTCTGTGCTAAAGCAGCAAATCAAATTCTAGGAGGTAAGAAATAATGCAATTAACTAATGTAATTATTAAGCCTTACTTAACTGAAAAGAGTTATGCAAGAAGAGCAGAAGATAAAAAGAAATACGCTTTCATTGTTAACATTGATGCTAACAAGCATGATGTAGCAATGGCATTTACAGCAATCTTCGATATTGAACCAGAATCAGTTACAACAATGGTTAGAAAATCAGTTGCAACAAGAACTGGTACATTACACCCAGGATACACAAAAGCATTTAAAATTGCTTATGTTACTTTACCAAAGGGTAAAGATATCTCTGTATCTAAAGAAGAATTCGAAGCAAAAGCAAAAGCTGCTGGAGAAAAAGCAACAGCTAAGGCAATGGAAAAACCAGCTGCTAAAGAAGTTAGCAAGAAACCAGCTGCTGTAGAAGTTAAAAAAGATGAAAAAGTTGAAACTTCAGACAAGAAAACTGCTTGAAGAAAACAAACTAACAAGAATCACTAAGGAGGTAGACTATGGCAATTAAATATAAAAAGACAAGATCTAGTGGTAAACGTACATATGTTACTATTGATTACAAAAAAGAATTATCTACGTCTATCCCACACAAACCTTTAACTTCATCTGTTCATAATGAATCTGGACGTAACGCACGTGGTGTAATTACGACTAGACATCATGGTGGACAACATAAAAGAAAATTCCGTGAAATTGATTTCAAGAGAAACAAAGATGGAATTAAAGCAATTGTTAAATCAATTGAATATGATCCAAACAGAACAGCATTCATCTCTTTAGTAGCATATACTGATGGAACTAAGAAATATATCTTAGCACCAAACGGTATCAAAGTTGGTGACGAAATAATTTCTAATCCAAAATGTGATATTAAAGTAGGAAACTGTTTAGAAATTCAAAATGTTCCAGAAGGTACATTTGTTCACAATATTGAACTTAACCCTGGTCATGGTGCACAACTTGTAAGATCAGCAGGAAGTTCGGCTCAAGTTTTGGGTAAAGACGAAACTGGAGACTTCATGCTAGTTAAATTAGCTAGTGGTGAAGTAAGAAAAATTAACAATAAGTGTCGTGTAACAATTGGCTTCGTAAGTAACTTAGATCATAACTTAGTTAACTTAGGTAAAGCAGGAGTAAGCAGACACATGGGTATAAGACCAACAGTTCGTGGTAGTGCGATGAACCCTAACGATCACCCACACGGTGGTGGTGAAGGTCGTCAACCAGTTGGTAAAGATGCACCTAGAACACCTTGAGGTAAGAGACACATGGGTGTTAAGACTAGAAACAAAAAGAAAGCATCTAACATGATGATTGTTAGAAGAAGAAACGGAAAGTAGAAAGGAACTAATATGTCAAGAAGTAGTAAAAAAGGCGCTTTTGTTGATGCTAACTTAATGAAAAAAGTTCAAGCAGCAAAAAAAGACGCAAAGAAAAAACCAATTAAGACTTGATCTAGAAGATCAACAATCTTCCCTGACTTTGTTGGTTTAACATTCCAAGTTCACAATGGCAGACAATTTGTTAATGTGTTTGTCACTGATGAAATGGTTGGTTACAAACTTGGTGAATTTGTTCCAACTCGTACATTCAAACAACACTCATCTAACAATAAAGCTGAAGACGCTAAGGCAGCTGCAGCAACAGGAGCATCTAAATAATGAAAACTAGTGCAAAAATTGAAAACGTTCACGTTTCACCTAGAAAAGCAGGATTAGTTTGTGCTCTAATTCGTGGTAAGAAAGTGTCTCAAGCCTTAACTATCTTACAACACTGCCCACAAAAAACAGCAAGAGTATTAGAAAAATTATTATCTTCTGCTATTGCTAATGCTACAAACAACCACTCTATGAACGGTGACAGACTATATGTATATAGTTGTGTTGCTAACACAGGCAGAACTATTAAAAGAGCAATGCCTAGAGCAAAAGGTAGTAGCAACATGATCAGAAAAAGACACTCTCATCTAGTCATTGTCTTATCTGATAATGCAAATGAAAAACAAATGGAATTAAGAGCTATCAAGGCGAAGATTGCTAAAAAGGCTAAGAAACCAGCTAAGCCAGCAACTAAACCAGCAGCAAAGCCTGAAGCAAAACCATCTGTTAAACCAGAAATTAAAAAGGAAAGTAAATAATTATGGGACAAAAAGTAAATCCTAATGCGCTTAGATATGAAATCAACAGAAGTTGAATTTCTCGTTGGGAAACTAACGACAACAAACAAGCTGCAAGATGAATTATTGAAGATGAACAAGTAAGAAAGTTCTTCCTTAATAAATATAAAGCTGCACAAATCGTAGAAATTGAAATTGATCGTACACAAAAATCAATCTCAGTCGTTGTTAAAGCTGGTCAACCTGGATTAATTTCAGGTGCTAACAACGCAAATGAAAAAGACAACATACTAGCAATCAACAAGATTGTTGGTAGAAAAATTAAGGTTACATTGAACTTAGTACAATATGACAATGTTGCAGTAAGTGCAAGAGTAATTGCTAGAGAAATCGCTGATGCTATTGAAAACCGTGTATCATTTAGAGTTGCTCAAAAAATGGGTATAGCTAAAGCTATGCGTGCTCATGCTAAAGGTATCAAGACTAACGTTTCTGGTAGACTTGGTGGAGTAGAAATGGCTCGTGAAGAAGGTTACAGCCAAGGTGTTATTCCTTTAAGTACTTTCAGAGCAAACATTGATTATGCTCTAGAAGAAGCTAAAACAACTTACGGTGTTATCGGTGTTAAAGTTTGAATTAACAGAGGTGATGTATTTAAAAATGCTCACCACCGTAGTCCAAATGATCGTAGAAGACCAGATGGCAAGAAACCATTTGATCCAAAACGTAGAAGAAGACCTCGTAATGTAGAAGTTAGCGCTAACGTATTAAAGATTAATAAGGAAGCTGCACCTGCAGCTAAACCTGTTAAGAAGGATGGTGAATAATTATGATGCAACCAAAACGTGTTAAATATCGTAAACCTCACCGTACTAGATACGAAGGTCATGCTAAAGGACATCAACAAGTATGATTTGGTGAATGAGGATTAATGGCTCTTCATGGAAAGAACAAACCTGACTATAAAGGTAACTGAATCTCTGATCACCAAATTGAAGCAGCACGTATCGTGCTAGCTAAAGCAGCAGATAAGACTAAATGTGGTCAAATCTGAACAAACATCTTTCCACACTTATCTAGAACTAAAAAACCTCTAGAAGTACGTATGGGTTCAGGTAAAGGTGCACCAGAAATCTGATGTGCAGTAGTAAAACCTGGAACAGTAATGTTTGAAATTGCTGGAGTTCCTGAAGCTGATGCTAAATTAGCTCTTAAACGTGCAGGTGACAAGCTTAATGTAAAAACTAAGATTGTTGCTAGAGATCCATCTCTTCCACCTGTAGTTCTAAAAGAACGTAAGAAAAAGATTATGGATGAAATTGCTGAGGAACAAGCAGAACTTGCTGCAGCAGCTTCTGCAGGACAACAACCAGCTGAACAAGCTGCTACTCCTGCTGAAGGTGCAACACCAGCTGCTGGAGCACCTGCTGCTGAACCTGCTAAGGAAGAAAAGAAGGAGGCAAAATAGTTTATGAACAAGAAATTCCAACAAAAAGAATTTGCTAAGATGTCTAATGAAGAACTATGTGCTATTGCCGCAAGACTTAAATTCCAATTAGTAGAAGCAAGATTCAAAATGTCTTCTGGTGAAATTGAAAAAGTAAATGTTGTTTCACAAATTAGAAAAACAATTGCCAAGATTTTCACAGAATTAACAAACCGTGGATACAAAGTATCTATTGGAAGCCATGGTGTTACTATGTATGACATTGCAAAAGGTAACAAACCTATATCTATTGATCCTAAGAAATTACAAGAATTAATGGATAAGGAAGAAAAAGATACAAAGAAAACTAAAAAACCAGCTGCTAATGCAGAAGAAAAGAAAACTCCTGCTAAAGAAGTAGCTAAGGAAGTAAAGAAAGGGGATAAATAATCATGGAAACTAAAAAGTTTAAAAAGACTTTAACTGGTGTAGTTGTTTCGGCAAAGAACAACAAGACAGTAACTGTTGAAGTGGAAAGAAAATTTAACCACCCTTTATATAAGAAATTAGTTATCAAACATAAAAAGTATGCTGCTCATGATGAACATGGCACAGCTAAATTGGGTGATAGAGTTCGTATTAGAGAATGTCGCCCAATGAGTAAAACAAAACACTTTTACGTTGTAAAAGTAGTAAAGAAGGCTGAATAATTATGGCTATTCAATTCATGACAAGATTAAATGTTGCTGATAATACTGGAGCAAGAGAAGTCGGTGTAATTAAAATCATGGGCAACTCTTGACAAAAAGTTTGCAACATCGGAGATGTGGTTAAAGTCTCTGTTAAGAAATGTTCTCCAATTGGACAAGTAAAAGAACACCAAATGTTCTTCGCTGTAATTGTTAGAACTAAAAAAGGTATTAAAAGAGCAAACGGAACAAAATTAGCTTTTGATGATAACGCATGTGTATTAATCAAAGGTAAAGACGATCCTACACCAAGAGGAACACGTATCTTTGGTCCAGTTGCAAGAGAACTAAGAGACAAGGGCTATACAAAAATTGTCTCATTAGCTCCTGAAGTTTTATAGGAAGGATTTACTTATGCAAAGAATTAAATCTGGTGATAAGGTAAGAATCATTTCTGGAAAACTACTTGGAAAAGAAGGAACAGTATTACAAGTTTGCCCAACTTGCAAGAAAGCTATTGTTGAAGGTCTTAACAAAGTTAAGATGCACAAAAAAGCTGGTGCTAACCAAGAAAAGGGTGGCATTGTTGAAAAAGAAAACTGAATTCCTTTATGTAAACTTGCCTTAGTTGTACCTAAAGCTGCACGTGGTGTAAGCAAAATTAGTTACAAGAAAAACAAAGATGGCAAGAAAGTAAGAGTTGCTAAGGTTACTGGTGCTGAAATCGGTAGCAACAAGAAAGCTAAATAAGGAGATTAGTTATGGCAAATGAATTAAGTAAAAAATACAAAAAACTAATTGCAGAAAAACTAACTGCTCAATTTGGTTACAAATCAGCTATGCAAGTTCCAACTCTTGATAAGATTATTATCAATAGTTGTGCAGGTGATGCAACTCAAGATGCAAAGTTATTAGATGCACTATACAATGAAATTCAACTAATAACTGGACAAAAACCAATCAAAACAAAATCTAAAAAAGCCATTGCTACTTTCAAGTTACGTGAAAACCAAGAAATTGGTGTTAAAATAACTTTAAGAAAAGAACCAATGTGAAACTTTGTTGAAAAATTAGTTAAGATCGCTATGCCACGTATTCGTGACTTTAGAGGTCTTAAAGACAACAGTTTTGATGGACATGGTAACTTTACCTTAGGTATTAAGGAACAAAACATCTTTACAGAAATTAATTTTGATGATATTAAAAGAGTAAGAGGTTTTGACGTTACCTTCGTAACTAGCACAGAAGATGACAAAGAAGCTAAAGCTTTATTACAAGCAATTGGCTTCCCATTCATTCAAAAAAAGAAGTAAGGAGAAAATATGGCAAAAAAATCATTAAGAGTAAAAGCTAACAGAAAACCAAAATTTTCTACACGTGGTTACACTAGATGTGTAAGATGTGGCCGTGTTCACGGTGTTAATAGAAAATATGGTCTATGTCGTTTATGCTTTAGAGAATTAGCATACAAAGGTGCTATTCCAGGCGTAAAGAAAGCTTCATGATAAGGAGAACTAAACTATGTTTATGGATCCAATTTCTGATTTAATGAGTAAGTTAAACAATGCTAACAAAGCACGTTTATCTACTGTTAAAATTCAAACATCAAACCTTACAACTGCTATCCTTAACATTCTAAAGAACGAAGGATATATTGCTAGTTATGCAGTTAAGAATGCTGGTAAAACTAAAAAACAAATAACAATCATCCACTTAAAATACAAAAACCAAATTCCTGCTATCAATGGTTTAAGACAAATCTCTAAACCAGGCTTAAGAATTTATACTTCAGCAGAAGATATGCCAAAAGTATTAAATGGTTTAGGTATTGCTATCGTTACAACAAGCCATGGTGTAATGACAGGAAAACAAGCAAGAAAAGCCAACCTTGGTGGCGAAGTAATTGCATACGTATGATAGGAGTTAACTATGAGTCATAAAGGTAATAGATTAATTAACATTATTGCTGGAACACAAGTAGACATTGCTCCTAGCAAAGTAACAGTAAAAGGACCTTTAGGTCAACTTGTAGTTGACTACCCAGCTAACTTAATCAAGGTAGAAAAAGTTGGTAACGATATAAAGGTTAGCCGTGTTAATGATGAAAAACAAACAAAAATGTATCACGGTACAGTAAACGCTAATATCAGCAACGCAATTGTTGGTGTTAATAGTGGTTACAAAAAAGAATTAAAAATTGTTGGTGTAGGTTATAAAGCTGCAGTAACTAATGGTAAATTAGTTTTACAAATGGGCTTTAGCCACCCAGTAGAATTTGTAATTCCTGAAGGATTAAAGGTAGCTTGTCCAGCTCCAACACAAATCGATATTTCAGGATTTAACAAAATTGTAGTTGGTGAATTTGCAGCCAACGTAAGAGCAGTAAGACCACCTGAACCTTATAAAGGTAAAGGAATAATGTACACTAACGAACACATTATTCGTAAGGTTGGTAAGACAGCTGAAGCCACAGCTACATCAGGTAAGAAATAGAGGTAATTTATGAAAAAGTATTCTAAAACAAGAAAACAAGCAAGACAATTACGTCATGATCGTATTACTAGAAAGCTTAAACTTAATGGTAACGAATTACCTAGATTAATTGTGACTAAAACAAATGCTAACATTACTGCCCAAATCTTTGATGATGCTAAAGGAATCACTTTAGTTAGCTCATCATCAGTGCAATTAAAATTAAAATCTGGTAACGTTAAAGCTTGCCAACAAGTAGGTGAAGACGTTGCTAAGAAAGCTTTAGCAAAAAATATTAAGAAAGTTTCATTTGACCGTGGTGGTAGCAAATACCACGGTAGAGTTCAAGCACTAGCTGATGCAGCTAGAAAAGCTGGATTAAAGTTCTAATTAGGAAGGAAGTAACATGGAAAATCAAGAAGTAAAAACTACAGCTCCAGAACAACCAAAGCAAGAAGCAGTTAAACCTGCTGCTCCAGTTGCTGCTGAAGCTAAACCTGCAGACAAGAAACCTGAAGCAAAAGCTGAAGGTAAAAAACCAGAAGGTAAAGACCAAAAGAAAACTTTTGTTAAGAAACCTAGACAACCAATTGATGGTTTTAGTGAAAAAGTAGTAGCTATTAAACGTATTTCTAAAACAACTAAAGGTGGACGTAATATGCGTTTCTCAGTATTAGTTGTTATTGGAGATAAAAAAGGTACAGTTGGTTTTGGTATGGGTAAATCTGCAGAAATTCCTAATGCTATGAAAAAAGCAAATAAGAACGCAAGAAATAATATTGCTAAAGTAACAATGAACAAAAAAGGCACATTATACCACGAAGTAATTGGTAAATCATGTGCTGCTAAAGTATTATTAAAACCAGCACCTGAAGGTACAGGTATTGTTGCTGGTGGTGCAATCCGTGCTGTTATTGAACTAGCTGGATTTAAAGATGTTTATACTAAGAACTTAGGTAAAAACACTGCTGTTAATATGATTAGAGCAACTATTAATGGTTTAAAAGCACAAAAGACACCTTCTTACATTGCGCAAATGCGTGATAAGAAAGTATCAGAACTATAAGGAGATAACTTATGGAATTACATAACTTAAAATACACAAAAGGATCTAGAGACCACAAAGTTAAAACTTTAGGACGTGGTTATGGATCTGGTATGGGTAAAAGATCAACAAGAGGTCAAAAAGGTCAACATGCTAGAAAATCTGGTAACGTTAGACAAGGTTTCGAAGGTGGTCAAACTCCTTTATATAGAAAGATTCCTAAAGTAGGATTTAACAACTACGACTTTGCAGACAGACCTGTTGTTTTCACAACAGATCAATTAGCTAAGTTAAAAGTTGTTGATCGTAAAAGTTTAATTGCTGCAAGATTAATTGCTAAGACTTGCTCAAGTCCTATCAAAGTAATTGCAGGAAAGAAAGCTTTAAAAGCTCCAATTGAAGTAACAGTTGATTATGTTACTAAAGGAGCAGAAAAGATTATTACTGACGCAAAAGGTAAAGTAACAATTAAGAAATAATTAACATGGAAAATCAAACAAATAACACATCCTTTGGTAAAAAGGTTAAAAACACATTTAAACCTATTTTCACCAACAAGACTGTATTAGTTTCAATACTAATCACTCTTGGCTTTATTGTGTTGTACCATTTAGGTTCTATGTTAACCCTACCAGGGGTTGTCCTACCAGACACTTATAAGACAGAAGGTTCGTTTGTTGAAATGTTAAACCTTCTATCTGCTGGTGGTCTAGAACATATGTCCATCTTTGCAATTGGACTTGGTCCATACATTACGGCCCAAATTATTATTCAACTATTGTCTAGTGATTTGGTTAAACCGTTAGCCAAAATGGCTAAAGCTGGTGAAAGAGGTAAGAAGAAACTAGAAATTATTACTAGACTATTAACTCTACCATTCTGTTTCGTACAAGCTTACGCAACCATCGCATTAATTCTTTCAAGAAATGCAGCCGGTTCAGGAACTGGTATTACTATCTTTGGAGAAAGTACTATCAATAACTTGTTTGCAAACCAAGCAGGTGGAGCAGTAGGATTATTATTCTTACTAACTGCTGGAACATATATTGCTATCTTTATTGGTGATATGATCACTAAAAGAGGTGTAGGTAACGGTGTTACTACATTAATTCTAGTCGGTGTAATTGGACAACTTATTCCAAGTTTCAACAACGTATTCAATGTTATTGGAATGAAGCTAGCAGCAACAAATGCTGTAACAATTGTATTAAGTTGCATCCTTTATACATTCTTCTTCATCTTAATCGTTCTTGTTGTTGTTTTCATAAATGGTTCAACAAGAAAGATTCCTATTCAACAAACAGGACAAGGTTTAATTCAAGATAAGAGCGAACTTCCTTATTTACCAATTAAACTAAATGCTGCTGGTGTTATCCCTGTCATCTTTGCTTCATCAGTAATTACTATTCCAGGAACAATTGCTCAATTTATTCCTGATAGTAGCTATGCTGCAAAAGAGTTTATCACAAAGTGATTAACACTAGATTCAGGCGTAGGGGTAGCTATTTACTTTGTCTTAATTATTCTATTTAGCTTCTTCTATTCATACATTCAAATTAATCCACAACAAATAGCAGAAAACTTCCAAAAGGGTGGTAAATTCATCCCGGGAGTAAGAATGGGTGATGATACTGAAAAACACATTACTAAAGTGTTGTTTAGAATTAACTGAATTGGTGCACCATTCCTAGCAATCGTTGCATCTATTCCATACATTCTATCTTTAGCTACAGGTATTCCATCTGGAATGAGCTTGTCAGGTACGGGTATTATCATTATGGTAACTGCATCACTTGAATTATGAGCAGCTATTAAATCTGCAAGTACAACAAGCGGATATGTTGTGACAAGAAGAAACATTGAACATTCATATTATTCTTCACAAGAAGAACAAGAAGAGAAGGTAACACAATTATGGTAATCATTTTATTAGGAGCTCCTGGATCAGGTAAAGGTAGTATTTCTAATTACCTAAAGGAAAAACATGGATTCATTCATGTTTCAACTGGTGAAGTATTTAGAAGAACTATGGCTCAAGACACTCCATTAGCTAATCAAGTAAAACAAATTATGCTTAGTGGTAAGTTGGTTGATGATGATACTACAAATGAAGTAGTAAGACAAGAAATTCTAAAAATTAACAACCCACAAGCTAATGTCATCTTTGATGGTTATCCAAGAAATGTAAAGCAACTTGAATACTTAAATAAGCTATTAAAAGTTGATTACGCTATTGATGTTCAAGTAGACAAAGATGAAATAATTAAAAGAATCACTGGGCGAAGAGTATGCCCAGTATGTAAAGAAATTTACAACATTTATTACAAGAAACCAAAAGTAGAAAATACTTGTGATAAGGATGGTTCTTTACTAGTTCAAAGAAACGACGATCAAGAATCAGTTGTCGTTGAACGTTACAAAACATACATGTCACTAAATGCTCCATTAATTACTGCATGCAAGAATATGAATATTCTTCATGAAGTAAAAAATGATCAATTAGAACATGCGATTAAACAAGTAAAGGACATTTGTAATTTAAAATAATGATTTACTTAAAAACCGAAAAAGATATAGTTGGTATCACTAAGGCCTGCGAAATCTGAAAAAAGGTTAAAGCAGAACTTAGAAAGAAAACCAAACCTGGAATCAGCACAAAGCAACTTGATAAAATTGCTGCTGATGTAATTGCTGCCAATGGTGCAACTGCAAGTTTCTATCAATATGAAGGCTTTCCAGGACATATTTGTATTTCAGTGAATGAACAAATCATTCACGGAATACCAAGTGACTATGTCCTTAAGAAATCTGATATTGTAACATTTGATATCGGAGTCACTTATGAAGGTTATGTATGCGATGCTGCTTTTAGTATTGTGCTAGATCCAACTAACGAAGCTGCACTTGAAATTCAAGATGCAACAATCGATTGTTTGAATTGTGCAATAAGACAAATTAAAGCAGGTGTTCGTATTGGAGACATCTCTTATACGATTCAAGAAACCGCATTCTATCATGGCTACGAAGTCATTAAAGACTATGGTGGCCATGGTTGTGGACTAAAAGTTCACGAAGACCCAATCATCTTAAATTATGGTCAACCCAACACTGGGCTTAAATTAAAAGCAGGGATGGTAATATGTATAGAACCTATGCTTATGACTGATTCAGATGCATATGTGGTCGATGCTGATAACGGTTGAACTGTATCAGCAAGAAATGGTAAACTAACATGTCATGAAGAACACATGGTTTTAGTGACAGACATAGGTTGCCATGTATTAACAGCTGATTAATGAAAGGATATAAATGGCTGAACAAGATAAAATAAAAATGAAGGGAAAAGTAACCGATATCACTGCCGGTGGAACATACAAAGTTATGTTAGATAATGGCATGGAGATATCTGCCCACGTATCAGGTAAAATTCGTATGTGTAAAATACGTATTCTACCCGGTGATATTGTAGAAGTTGAGTTAAGTCCTTATGATTTAACACGTGG
>JAGHUK010000040.1 GCA_018064845.1 Candidatus Hennigella equi
ATTTCACCGCAATATGTATACAATAATGTTCAAACAACTAGCTGAATGTCAGGTGGAGCATCTGGAAGTATGATGCTAACACAAGATTGTGAAATTTGTGGTATATATTGAGGTGGTTCTAGTGATGAAAATAATAACTTCACACCATTCTTTAGTTTATTTAAAACTGCTGACTACGACTTTACACAAACTTGATTAAATGAAGAATAAAAAAATAGGCAATGCCTATTTTTATTTTGCTTCAGCTAAGATTTTTCTTAACACTTCTGTAGCAACAACTGGATTAGCTTGACCTTGTGTTTCTTTCATTAGTTGACCTAATAACATTTTTTCAACACGTTCTGGTCTTTCTTTATTTTTCATTACCATAGAGAAGTTCTTATCAATAATCACTCTTAGCATACGATCAAGTTCAATTGGATCAACAATTTGTTTGAAGTTGTGATTCTTGATAATAACATCAGGAGCTAACTCATCTTTATAGATTTCTGCAATAACTGTCTTTGCTTGCTTAGCATTAATGCTACCCTTTTGCAGAATCTTAATCATTTCAATAATGTAAGTTATCTTTAAAGGAGAAACTTGTTCAATTGTTTTATTGTCTTTCTTTAATAATCCAACAAGTTCAACAAGAATTCATGTTACAGCTGCTTGTGCATCATCTGTTTCATAAATTACTTTTCTAAAGACTTTATATAAAGGATAATCATCTAATAGTAAGTTGATAATCTTTTTATCTAAGTTAAGATCTGTTAATGTCTTAACAATATCTTCTAAAGTGTATTTAGCTTGCCTTAGAGCTTCTTGTTTGTATGATGGTGATAAAGCAATAGGTAAGATATTACCTTCAGACATAAAGTGGTAATCTACTGCTTCTTTATTACGCATGAAGACTGTTTCACCTTTAGCATCATCAAATCTTCTTGTATCAGGTGTAACATTCTTACCTTGTAAGTATAAACTAGCTTGTCTTTGTTGTTCATAAGCTATAGCTCTACTAACATTGCTTATAGAGTTAATGTTCTTAATTTCTACTCTAGTTCCATACTTCTCAGCACCATATAAACTTACAGAAATGTTAACATCTGCTCTTAAGCTACCATCTTCCATCTTGGCATCAGAGATTTCACCACAGAATGTTAAGATTCTCTTAAGTTGTGTTAAATATGCCATTGCTTCTTCACCGGAAGAGATATCTGGTTTAGAAACAATTTCAATTAATGGCATACCACAACGGTTGTAGTCTAATAAGACTCTGCCATCAACCTTTATTTGTTTAGCAGTATCTTCTTCCATGTGGATACGCTCTACATGAATCTTTTTCTTTTTACCATTAACTTCAATTTCTACATATCCATCTGTACCAATAGGATTAAATTGTTGTGTGATTTGATAACCTTTAGGTAAATCACGATAGAAATAGTTTTTACGATCAAAGGTAATAGTATCAGCAATGTTCATATGTAAAGCATTAGCTAAACATATTGCTTTTCTAACGACCAAGTCATTAACTGATGGCATTGTACCAGGTAAACCTAAATCAATTTCATTGATGTTTTGGTTAACAGGATCATTGTGGTTACTTATTGTTCCTGAAAACATTTTGGTTTTAGAGTTAACCACTGTATGAACTTCAATACCAATTGTAGTTTTAAAATTATTCATGGCTACCTCCTAACATCTTTTCAAGAGTATAAGCAATGTTTAACATTTTCATATCTTGGTTAATATCACATGAGATTGTTAATCCATATGGAAGATTATTAATCTTTGTAAATGGAATAGTAATGCTTGGTGTACCAGAGAAGTTATCAAGCATTAATCAATCATCATAATTGCTTTGTTTGCTAAAGTCATTCATTACTTGAGCAACTGACATTAATGTTGGCATTAAGATACAATCACCCATTTTTAATAAACGTAATTGTTCATCTTGTGCCATATGTCTAATGCTTCTAGCAGCTAAAGTAATGCTAGCCATATTCTTTTTAGAAGTTAAGAATGTACCAATAACAAATCTTCTTTTAACTTCATCACCAATGTTGTTAGTTCTGGATTTGATTAATGTTTGATCATAATCATCATTGTCAGTTCCATCATTCTTACCAAAGGTAATACCTTGTAAGTTTGAATAACAACTATATCCTTCTGAGAATGTTAGAACTTTATAAGCAAATGCTAATTCATCAAGGACTTTCTTATCAAGTTCAGCTTCAACAATAATATGCCCTTTTTGTCTTAGCTTTTCTACAAGAGCATTAAAAGCAACTTGTTTATCTTGATCTAACATCTCTACTAAGTTAGTTAAGATAACAAATCTAATCACACCTTCTTCTTTTAAATTATCAAGCTTAACATTATTAAGCATTGTGCTAGAAGTGTAATCTTTTGGATCATGCTTAATTACTTTCTCTGCAACAATTACAGCATCAGTAACATATTTAGTAACAATGCCAACATGGTCAAAACTTGGAGCATATGGTAAAACTCCATATCTTGAGATTGCACCATATGTTGGTTTATAACCTACTACACCAACTAATGATGCTGGTCTTCTAATAGAGTCACCAGTATCTGTTGCTATCGCAAAAGCAGATATTCCAGTTTGTACATTAACTACTGAACCAGAAGATGAACCACCAGTTCTTCTTGTTTTATCTAATGGATTATAAACTGGTCCTGTAAAACAATGTGTTCCAGTACCACCTAAACCAAATTCATCCATAGCATCTTTACAAACCAAGCTAGCTCCAGCATTTTTTAATAAGCCATATACAGAAGCGTTATATGGTGGAATGTAGTTACTTAAGAACTTACTACCACCTGTAGTAATAATTCCTTCAGTTGAGACATTATCTTTTAATGAGTAGGGAATACAAGATAAAAGATTGTTTGGATCAAACTTATCATTTGCTTTGAAGATTGGAGTAATGATAGAATTAGTAAAAGCATACTTGTCAGCTAATGCTTTAGCATTATCAACAAGTTGTTGTGGACTAACTTTACCAGATTTTAATTGTTCATGTAGGTCTAAAATAATTGATTTCATTTTATTTACCTACCACATATTTATCTGCTTTTTTAGCATTAGATAAATAGTCCTTATCATACTTCTTATCAGCTTCATCATCTCTTCTTAACTTAGCACAGTTAGACACTCTAGGGTGATCTACTGGAGTGAATTTAGCAATAAGTTCTTCAAAGTTAGCTAATTGTAATTGATCATCTAATTCTTGAATTTCTTTAACAATTTTTTGTAATTGTTCATCAGAGAAATCAAAAAATAATGATCGTGCTAATCTTTTAATGTAATCTTGATCAATATTCTTACTCATAATAAAATAATTATAAATAAAAAATATGGTCATATTGACCATATTTTTTTATAAGTAATATATTACTTAATTTCAACTTTAGCGCCAGCGTCAGTGAATTTCTTACCAAGTTCCTTAGCTTCTTCAGGTTTAATACCTTCTTTAACTACACAAGGAGCTTTG
>JAGHUK010000004.1 GCA_018064845.1 Candidatus Hennigella equi
ATTCCATTATTATCTAAAATTATTCCGGAAGATTCGTGTCTAACATGCTTAGTATCTGGAACATTATTCAATAATCCATTTATGGTTTACAACTATAAACACCAAATATGACAACCACATGTTTATAGTGGCAGTCTAGCTATTCCATACACAGTTCACGTTAACGGTCGTACTGAAACAAGAATGGAAGTAGTTACAGCTCAAGAAATTGTTCCTGAACCTGTTTGATTACAGGGAACTGAATTAGCCTACCATTTTGATAAAGCTGAAAAATTATGTTTTACTAATAACACAAACAGACGTGAATTTAAAAAATGAAACAAGAAAAATCAATTGCCATTGGAAAACAAAGAATTTAATAAATTATTTCCTGCAATTAGAAATAATGAAACAGATTTTAGAGTTTTATTTACTCCATTAGCGCAAGAGAATTATGTTAATTTATTAAAGGAACACAAATTTAACATACATAAAGAAAATGAAGTAACCATAACATCTTTAGGTAGCGGTTCCGCTTATCTAGATGTCACACCTAATGAAGCATTTAATTACAATGTAATCACATGAAAAGAAAACTATATTAAATGAGTTCATAACTTTGTTAAATCTATTGGTTTATTAACATTGCCTATTGCTAATATTCCTCTATATTCTCATTTCCAAACTAAATTAAATAAAGAGAAAGCAGATTTACAAATAGCAAGTAATTTACAAGTTGAAGATAATTTGGCTTTCTTATATGATTTGTATGGTGGTTGAAACAAATACGATACTGATGTTATCTTTGAACCAACATCAACTAAGACAACAAAAATTGGTGGAACTAAATTCTCGTTAACAACAGTAAAATGTAATTACTTCTGGCCTGACCATCAAACTATTATGAAACCAGCTGTGAGTTCTCGCGGTAGAACAGTGATGGTACCTGTTCATGTTATCTATTATCGCCCTCGTGTCAAAACAGAAATAGTTTGTCAATCAATAGATTTAGGTTGCGATGTTGTGGAACAAACATTGCCTGGTAATATGGTAATTCACCGTGGACAATTAATGTTCTTAGCTAATCAAGCAAATATCAGTGATAAAAATATTGATCTAATAAAAGAACAATTGAAAAAAATAAAGAAGGCTTAGTCTTCTTTATTTTATTCATCTTCATTAAGAATTTTAATAAAGACATCTTGTGGTACTTCTACATTACCGATAGCTTTAAGTTTTTTCTTTCCTTCTTTTTGTTGTTCAAGAAGTTTTTTCTTTCTTGATACGTCGCCACCATAACATTTTGCTAAAACATTTTTGTACATTGCTCTTATGTTTTCACGAGCAATAATCTTGCTTCCAATAGCTGCTTGAATTGGAACTTCAAATTGTTGTCTTGGTATATTTTCTTTTAACTTAATACAAATTCTTTGAGCTTTATGATATGCTTGACTACGGTGGCAAATAAAACTTAATGCATCAGTTTTCTTTCCGTTTAATAGAATATCAACTTTAACTAAATCAGATGGTTGATAACCTATCAATTCATATTCCATGGTTGCATAACCACGGCTTACTGATTTTAGTCTATCAAAGAAGTTATAAATAACTTCTATCAATGGTATTTCATAAATGATTGATTTACGATTATTATCCACAGTAACTAAATCAACATATTTACCACGTGCATTTTGACATAATGCCATTAGATCACCAATGTATTCATCTGGTGTAAAAATAGAAACTTTAACGTATGGTTCTTTAATTTGATCAATTTTAGTTCTTTCAGGGAACTTAGCAGGGTTGTCTACTTCAATTGTTGTTTTGTTTGTCAAATCAACTAAAAATCTTACTGATGGTGCAGTCACTATTAAATCTATTTTGTATTCACGACTTATTCTCTCTTGAATAATGTCCATGTGTAATAAACCTAAGAATCCACATCTGACACCAAATCCTAATGATTGAGATGTTTCATATTCATAAACTAAAGCAGCATCAGACAAACTAATTTTTTCAATTGCAACTTTTAATTCTTCATACTTAGAATTATCAATTGGGTAGAAACCACAATATACCATAGGTAAAACTTTTTTATATCCTGGTAATGGCTCTTGTGCAGGATTATCCACCGTAGTAATAGTGTCACCTACAGCAATATCTTTAATTGTTTTTATGCTTGCAGCAACTCATCCAACCTCTCCTGCTTCTAATTGTTTCTTTTCTTCAATTAAAGGTGTCTTAACACCTAATGAGGTAACAATGAACGTCGCTCCAGAAGCCATCATTCTAATTTTGTCACCAACTTTTAAAGTTCCATTTTTTATTCTTATGTAACAAACGGCTCCTAGGTATGAATCATAATAACTATCAAAAATTAGAGCTTGTAGCGGTTTTGTTGAATCATCATCAATAGGTCCTGGAATTTTATCAATAACAGCTTCGATGATATCAGTAATGTTTTGTCCTGTTTTTGCAGATACACAAGGTGCATCTGTTGCATCTAACCCTAAAACATCTTTAATTTGTTTCTTACATTTTTCAACATCTGCAGATGGTAAATCAATTTTATTGATTACAGGAAAAATAGATAAGTTGTTATCAATAGCTAAATATAAATTAGAAATTGTTTGAGCTTGAACACCTTGCGTTGCATCTACAACTAAGATAGCTCCTTCACACGCAGCTAATGATCTTGATACTTCATATGTAAAGTCAACATGTCCAGGAGTATCTATTAAATGAAAAATAAAATCTTCATTATGTTTTTTAGAGTGATATTTAAGTTGAATAGCATTCAACTTAATTGTTATTCCTCTCTCCCTTTCAAGTTCCATACTGTCAAGAACTTGATCTTGCATATTATGAATTTTGTTACCGCTTGCACATTCAATAATACGATCAGATAAAGTTGATTTACCATGATCAATATGGGCAATAATGCAAAAATTTCTAATATTCTTTTTATTCATTGTTAATAATTATAATTATTTATCTTTGATAAATAATTAAAAAGCACTAAAGTGCTTTTTTTAGTGCTCTTGCTAATTTAATATCTAGAATTTGACTTAATTCTGAAATTGTTGCTTTTTTAATATTCTCGGTTGTTCTATATTTTTCTAACAACATTTCTTTTTTTGCTTTACTTAAACCTTCAATGTCAGGAATAATTGAAGTGTCAAATAATGATTTTTCATGTTTCTTGCGATAGAACGAAATAGCAGTATTATGAACTTCATTTTGAATGTTAGCAAGGAAATTATAAAGATTAGATTCTTTGTCTAATTTAATTGTGTTATTGTTATAAACAATACCATTTGTTTGGTGATTATTGTTTTTTACCAATCCTATGATGCATGGTGGTGTAACATGTTTAAGTGCAAATGTTTCTAAAGCAGCATTAACTTGAATCTTACCGCCATCCATGATAATTAAATCTGGCATTTCATCCTTATGGTGGTCGATAAATCTGCCTAAAACATATTTCATACATTCATAATCTGATGTTAATGATTCGTCATCTATAATGTATCTTCTATATTTTGATTTAACAAATTCACCATTATTTAGATAGATCATACCTGCAACTTTATTTGTAGAAAATAAATTAGAAATATCAAATGACACTATTGTTTTTAGTTTTTTCGCATGAATAATATCAGCTAATTGATACATTGCAGATAATTTTGCTTTTTTTGCGTGTTGATATACTAAATAATTTGTTTTTAAATATTCAATTGCATTATCAATCGCTGTCATTAAAATTTCATATTTTTTACCTTTGACTGGTTTTGAAATTTCAAATCCTAAAGTGTATTTTAACACTTTAAATTCTTTAGTTGGTAAAGACACAAAAAGATGTTGTGGCTTGTTTTTACTTTTAATATAGTATTGATATAACCATGAAGAAATAACAGAATTAATATCATCATAAAATTCATGAATTTCTTGTATTTTTGCAACTAATTTTCCCCCAACATAGCTAAATAAAATCAAAGATATTAAATTATCTTTTGTTGCATAACCAAGGAAATCAATGTTTTCTTTATTATTAAATTGAACAGTTTGATTTTCTTTTATTTCGTTAAGGGCTAAACGCAATCTCTTGTAATAATCTGCTTCCTCAAATTTTAATAAATCTGCAGATTGACGTTCCCTAGTTTTTAGTTGACGTTCAACTTCTGAAGTATTGCCATTAAAAAATTGTCTAATTCTGTTTTTAATTGCTTCATATTGTTGTTCATCAACTTTGTTGATACATGGACCCAAGCATTGTCCAATATCATAATAAAGACACTTATGTTTAGGAAGTTGGTCACATTTTCTTAATGGAAATAAGACACCTAATAAAGTTAAAAGTTCTTTCTTAAAAAAGTTTTTACTTGCAAAAGGACCATAATATGTTCCTTTGAACTTGCTGTTACTTCTTGTATATTTAATTCTTGGATGTTTTTCGTTTGTTACAACAATATATGGATATCCAGATGAGTCTTTTAACATTATGTTAAATTTAGGTCTATGTTTTTTTATAAGGTTGTTTTCAAGAATTAGAGCTTCATTTTCATTCTTTACAACATAAAATTCAACATCTGCAATGTTACTTACTAGTTGACTTGTTTTAAAATCATGTAACTTATTAAAATACTGATTTACACGATTAAAAAGATTAATTGCTTTGCCAACATAAATGATGTCATTGTGCTCATCTTTTCACAAATAACATCCGGGTTTTCTGGGAGCTGATTTTAATTTAAATTTAAGTTTATCGGTCATATTATTTCAATTCAATCTTCTCTCTTTTTAAAACACGTTTTAAAGATTCAACAATCTCACGATTGTTGTCACTATCAATATAGCATTTATTTTTGCTATTTAATACAACAAAAAGTTTACCTTGACCATAATGATATGACTCAATATCCTTGTAATATATAGAAATAATGTCCATATGTTTAGATAGGATTATTCTTTGAGTTGTTATATACAATTCAACATCATCTGTTTTTTGGATTAACCCTTTCTTACGGATTAATTTAAAACTATTAATGTTGTATCGATAAAATACATATTCATTTTTGTTGATCGAAAAATCTACAATTAATTGTTTTAGATTTCTACTCATTGCAAACACTGTTGCTTGAGTGTTTTTTATGTATTGAAGTTCAAAACTATTTAATTCATTTGATAAATATAATTTATCAATCATCTCATCTAAGGCAACAATATATTCCTTTGTATATTGTTTATTTTTCTTCATCCATTGCTTTAGCATCGAAAAGCGGTATGCTAAGAAATCTTTTGCATTATCGGTATCATATAGAGAAAGAACTTTTTGTTTTTTAATAACATCAAGATTTGATAAATTTAATACCTTTTCAATATTAGGTAAATAAATAGATTCATAATTTTGACTTTTTGCTCTTTCAAAAAAGTTTTTCATATTGTTATTATAATTATTTTATGGAAAGACTTTGAACCAAAAAAGAAATAAAGTATTATGAAAAACTAGCAAAAAAAGTTTTTGCTAGACATACAAAATACTTTCATAGAAACGTTCATATAAACCACAAAGAAACTGACATTAGAATCATGCGAATTAAAACTGATGATCAATTCTACAATGAAGTTTCAGGTTTCAAAGAACCACCATCAAATCTTTGTTTTTACATTAACCACATAGACCCATTAAAGAACAAAGACAAATACTATAACGTTAAAAATTCAGACTATATTATTACTGATTCCAAAACTAACCGTGTTGTTGCTATCAACGAGCAACCAAAAAACTATCCAAACTTTTTTAATGTTTGAATAGTTAGAAAAAATACTGCAAGCTTTTTAAAAGTTCAATTGAATGATATCTTGTTCACAAGATAATTATTTGAAATCAGTTCTTTGATAAACAATTATTGCTCCAGCAAATAGAGTGCAAGAGATAACAGATCAAATCGCAATGATGTTTGCTAGATTGTAGAAGTTTGTTACAGTATATTGATACATATTTGATAATGTTTCAGCATAACCAAATTTTGCAGTTACTAATCTACTATATGCAAGATATCCTTCTTCTTCATCACTAATTGGTTCAATACCAATACCTTTTTGATAAATTTCCTCACGGAATTCTTGGCGATCCTTACCTTGATCGTCCAAATTGTTAAATCATTTTTTTACAGTAGTCGATTTAAATGGGAAAGTTTCACCACTAGCACCAATTTCTTCTATTTGTGTTACTTGTGCATTAATTGCTCAAGCTAAATGAACTGTTGAAATGGCTTTAAACTTTTCAGGAGATGTTAATTCATCTCATGGTTTTGGAAGAATATGTTCTGGTCCATAATCAGCAGTAGAGATTGTTTGATATGCAGTTTTTGCAAAATTATCAGTATATACATCTAGTGCTTTGTTGTATAAGATTACTGCTTCATCATAGTAGTTTGTTCTAAGCTCAGCAAGTTTATTTCATGGCTTTTTATATGTTTTTCAAATTGGGTCATTAGGAATATTTACACTATCTTCGGTAAGTGAAGCGTAGTTAATTGAGTTGTATTCAATTTGTCATAAAGTTGATAATAAATATCAGTTTGTTTTAGCTAGAGTCATGTCAGCTCCAACCATATATACTATTGGATATTCTTTTCCTAATGCTTGAGTCATTCCGTAAATAGAAATAGGATAATTACCATTTTCAATTGTTTCTGGTAAAGCTAAATGTGTTTCTTCATCAATATGATAGTTGTAACTATTGTTGGTTCCAATAACTAATTTACTAGCTTCTTTTAATTTGGAATTATCTAAACCAAATGCACTATATAGATTTGACAGTTGTTCACCAAAGTCAAAATAATTAGCAATCTTTCTACCAGATTCCATTTCAGCTTTTTCTCAATATTCTTTAGTGTCGTAATGATTTTCTTCAATACCTAAATCATTAACAATACATTGCATTGCAGCAAAATTTAGTGGCGTTGCATCTTCATCACTATTTCTGTATTGTCTCAAAGTATTACAACTATACCCCAAAATCTCGGTATCATATTTGTCTGATAATATATCAGTTGATGTTTTGATCACACGCGGGAACAAGAAGTTCATAATACACATTACAAATACTATGGCCACTGTTCCAATAATAGTGATAACTTGTCCACCTATCATCGAAATGAATACTGATATTCCACCGAAGAATAACATATTAATAAGGTTGCCAACCAAAACTGATAGTATTAAACCAATATATTTTTGAGGTTCGATTCCAGTAATATTAGTTGATTCGTCATATTTTCCAAAGACAGGCATTACTAAAGCCACAATGAATAATGTTATTAAAGATGTTGCTAACATTATCAATAGATACACAATTGTCTTGATTCAAACGGTTGTTCGTTTCGTTAGCGGTTTAGCTGAAAGGTTTAAGTCCGTTCCATCATCTCTTCCCGTTCTAAACACTGCTACGGCTATACTTGCAGCAGCGCCAGCTATAAAGAATAGGTTAAAGATTGGCATATTAAATCCACCAATATTTCAAATAAATAATGGTTCTAGGTGTAATGATGCTGGGACAATTAATAAAATAATTGCCAAGTAAATAACAAACAAAAGAGCAATAACATAACCAAACGGTCTTTTTAAGAACGTTTGGAAAAGATAGCCCATATAAGCTAATCTTGGTGACTTAATTTTTTGTTTGCTTGTTGTTTGTGTCATGGTTATTGTTGTTCCATTGTATCTACTGAACCAAATTTAATTAGTTTTTTGTAAATATCATCTAGTTTGTTTCCTGTTTCATTAAATGAAAGTAGTTGGATTTTTGATTTTTGAATTAATTGTAAGAAATCCATTTCTTGTTTTCTAGTTTGGAAATTAATGATAAAGTGTCCAGAGATATCGTGGATACTATAATCGATTCCTTTTTCTTTTAAGAAAGCTTTTAATTTCTTAGGGTTTGAAACATTAACACTAAGTTTTCTATCTGAGTATTTATTAAATAATTGTTTAGTTGTTCCGGTAAAGACAATCTTACCACCATCTAGAATGGTTGCAGCATTAGCATATCTATCAAGTTCTGCAAGAACGTGACTAGAAATGAAAATAGCTTTTCCTTCTCTAGTTAATTTACCTAAAGTGTCAAATAATTCAAGTCTTGCTTTTGGATCAAGGTTAGCTGCAGGTTCATCCATAACTAATACTTGTGGATTATTTATCAACGCTTGTGCTAATAAAACTTTCTTCTTTTGTCCTGATGAGAATGAGTTAGGAGATTTACCTCTTAAATTTCACATGTTTAATTCTGTTAATCGAGTTTTAGCAAATCTCTTTGCTTCAATTCTGCTTAAGCCCGACAATTTTGCCATTCATACTAAGTATGAGTAGCAACTCATTCTTTGTGGGAATCTAGCATTTTCAGGAATATATCCTAATGATTTCTTTGCTTCTATGCTAGTATTTTTGTATCCATTAATTAAAACTGTACCAGATCATCTAGCGTATGCACCAATGATTGATTTAATAGATGTTGTCTTTCCGGCACCATTGGCACCAATGAAAGCATGGAACTGTCCAGGGTATACATTAAAGGAGATGTTATTGATAGTTGGTTTCTTCTTGCCTGGATATCTCTTATAAAGGTTATTAACAAACAAAATAGGTTTAACTACCATTTTCTTATAAACAGCTACACCTGATTTGGTATTTTGTTTGCTCATAAAAGCATTTCTAAATGTTTTATTAAATGCCTTTATGTTCTTTTTATTTTGTTTTACAATTTGATTTGTTTTCATATAACCTCCTATTTAACATCGTATTTGTTATATACAATTGCTCCACCCGTAAACATTAACATTGAGAATGCTCCTCACACGACTGCAAATACTCAATATTGAATTACTGGTTTTGTATCAAAGAAGAAATAAGTCATGTTTTGTCCAAGAGGAATTGGAGAATATTTGGTTAAGATATATGGATATCAGTTATCTTTAACCATGTATGTTTCTCCAGAATATTTAGCTGTTCTTTCAAAACTTGTTAAGCTACTATATAAATATCTTTCATTTGGTGAACAAACATTGTTAAAGAGTGCAGCGGTCTTTTGTAAGATAGCTAATGGTGAATGCATTAAAATATCATCTGCTTGTTCATGAGTTATAGTTTCAGCTTTTTCTGCATTATTGACTGAAAGTTCTTCTTTTTCATTAGATAGCTTTATTCATGTGAAAGCAGGAGCTCTTGTATTGTACTCAATTAATTGAGATATAGAGTGTAGTGGATACTCTACACCTTCCATCATCCAACTATTATCTTGATATCTAATACCTAAAATATCCATAGCTGGTTCTTCAATGGTTGGAACAATAATCGACTCTAATTCTGCTTTTGCTTCAACTCTAGCATCTGTTTCAAAGGGCATATCTGTTGGTTCATATGGTTGTGCATCGTATAGAAGATGTGTTTGTTCAGCTAATGCCTTCCAATAAACATAATTTTTAAATTGTATAAATCTTTCATTTAAATCTTGCACAGATTTAATATCGAAATCTGCTGCTGAATAATTTTTAATAGGTGAATCAACTTTAATTAGTTCTCTATCATTACCAGTAAAGCATGATCAAACTATTTCATAATATCTTTTTAATGATTCATTGCTTATAGCAAAAGAAACAGGATAATCAACAGCTGAATAATCAGTTGGTTCAAACTTAGAATAATTTTCATGAGCAAATACTGCATCATACATTAAATCAAAAAGTGGTTTATATTTCATTCATTCTTCTTTTTCAAAGAATACTTCTTGTGCAGATAATAGTTCTTTTGATTTAACTGTACCGACAGGGATTGCATCTGCATAACCTCTTAATCTTGTTGTGCTTAATGGTTTAATACCAGCATAACCAAATTCCGCAGGTAAATAAATGTGGATGTCTTCGTCAATATTAAAATCATAAAAGTCTGTATAAATTCAGTCAATTGTTTCTTTATCCGAAACGCCACCAATAATTTCAGGACTTGCTGGAGAAGTTAATTCATAGTTGTAAAATCTTGAAATAGCGAACATTCTTTGCGCTTGTCTTCAAGCAAATTCATTAGTGCTATAAACCATGTATGTTAGTCCAATTTGACCAGCCAAATCTGTAGTAGTTAAAACCGGAGAAACAGATTTACCTTGTATATCATGTTCTCAGAAATATTCCATTGATCTTCAGTTTTTAGCAGAACATGGGTGGACCTTGCCTTTAGGCAAATCGTTTGGAGAGAAGTTAACTATTTCATCCTCAACATATTCACCAGTCTCAACATTTCTCTTTTGAAGAATATAACTCGAACCCGTCATATAGTTATCATCTAACTTTTTAGCAGGTGTAGAAAATACAAATAAAGTCAATGTTTGGTAAATTAGGAAAACTAAAGAAAGAATTACATTTGTAACGATAACACCAACTTTAGCAAACTTAACTGTCAATAAAATTGAAATTGATCCAAATACAGCAAATGTTATTGCATTACCGATAAACATTGACACCAATAATCCAACATAAAATCTAGGTTCTGTTCTTGGCAATAAAATTGTGAATGCAGAAAGTATAACGGTTGATAGGTTAATCAAGATACAGAAGAAACCAAATAAAATAAATTTAGTCATTACGATCTTAAATCTTGAAATTGGTTTAGAAATAATAATTAATTCCGTTCCTTCTTCGTTTGTATCTTTAAAAACATTGATTGCCAAAACAGCAGTAAATAGTGAAGCTATCATCCCCATAAATGTTTGGCAAAAAGCCATAGTTGTATTAGCTCAAACTTGTAAAGTATTCATCTTTACAGCTCAAGGTAAAATAATAATAAAACAAGTACAAGTAAATATAAAAAGTAACCAAGTTATTCAAACTGGTTTTCTTTTGATTGTATTAATAAATAAAAATTTAAAATATACAAAACTCATATTTATTTAGATTTGTATTATATACATATTTCTTTTTATTAAAATAGAAAAGATAATAATTGTACAAAAAAATAAAGGCAAAGCCTTTATCTATAGTAAATTGTGTACAACTGATTGAATATCATCGTCGTCTTCACATGAATCTAGGAATCGTTCTAATTTTTCCAAGACTTTTTCATCTGTTATGTCTTTTTTGTCTTGTGCTACCAATTTAACTTCACCGCTATGAATACTAAAGCCTGCATCAATCAATGCTTTTTTAGCATCATAGAATTGTGAAGGATCAACTAAAACTTCATAGTTATCTTCATGTTCTTTGATGTCAACAACGTTGAATGCAAGTAAAGATTCAAGAATGCTATCTTCATTTGTTTTTGCATTTTTTAATAAGATAAATTCAGCGTAATTATCAAAGAATATTTTTACAGAATTTGGTCTCGCAATTTGTCCATTAATTTTTCCTAAATAACCTCTTAGGTTACTTGCTGTTCTATTTGTATTATCTGTTAATGCAGTAACGATGAATTGTGTACCATTTGGCCCATAACATTCGTATACAACTGTTGTCATATTAGCAGGGTCTTTTGCAGCACCAGAAATATTTCTATCAATCGACTCTCTAGAAAGATTGTTAGCTAATGCTTTATCTACTGCAGCTTTTAATCTAGGGTTAGCATCAATGTTTGGTCCACCAACTTTTGCTGCTGCTTTAATTTCTTTCGCAAGCTTTAGTCAAATTTTAGCTTGCATTTGTTGCTTTTTATTTGTTTGACTTGCAACTAAATGTTTACGTGGCATTACTTAATTTCCTTCAATACTAATAATAAAGTTTTTCATCACTCAACAATTGACTTAACTTCGACTCTTTCAAGAGGAGAGTGACAATCATACATTCTTGGTCCTACTGCAACAGCATGATTTAATAATTGTGGACTGTTATCAATAATTGCAGCAGGCTCAATACCGCCCGGGTCTTTTGCAGGAAAAGTATATCTTCCAGTTACTTTAGTAAAACACTTGCTTCATGTTTGAGCAATTTCTACTTTATCTGGATGTTCAGTTAATCATGGAACGCATGTTAATAGGTGTTGGAAATTTCTAAATCCAAATTTAGTTCCAAAATATCTTAACTTGTTGAATTGATATTCCAATCCATCGCTAAAGAAACAACGTGGCATCATTGACACCTTTAAAATATTGTTTTCAGTTTTTACAATACCAACATTGTGTGAAGCAAAGATGTGTTTCATTGTAATGTCCATCTTTTCGATACCGGTTGGAATATATGCAAAGAACCATAAAATTTGTTCTGTTTCATCATAGTCACATGCTTGTTTTACTTGCTTGTCTGCAAGTTTAACTGTGATTCTTCCTTCTTTATCTAATCCTTGAGCCATAGTAATTGCAACATCTAATGCATGTCTCAAGTGTTTCTTTAATTCAGGTAAATCTTTTGGGTCTGCTTGAATAACCATATCTGCTTTTCTTGGAATTGCATTAAAAGCATTACCACCATCAATACTAACAAGAGACACTTTACTGTGGTCTTGTGTAAATGAATACATAGCTTCACATAACAAAGTAATTGCGTTACTTAGTGGGTTGTGAACAGCTAAAGCTGAGTGACCACCATCTAAATGAGATATTTGCACTAAGTATGTTTTTGTTCCTTTGTGAACTGGTTTATAAACTAAAGGTCTTTCACAAACAACTCTGTTTGCTCCATTGCTTGATGTATACATTTTTTCAGGACTCTCAATATCTAAATTCAATAAGTGTTTCGCTTTAAAACTCTTCTTAGGAATTGAGTTCATACAATATTGAATATCAATTTCCTCTGTAACACTTAATAGTGCCTCTAATGGACCATGATTATATTTATTTGATGTCATTATTTCCATGATAGCTGCAACACCAATACCATTGTCAGCGCCTAATGTTGTACCATCACATTTAATATAACCATCTGTTGTATCATAGAAAGGTTTAATAGGGGTTGTGTTTAAATCAATCTTAACATCTGCTCTTTTTGTAAGAACCATGTCCATATGTGCTTGCAATAAAACTGTAGGCTTTTTTTCATAACCCTTGGTTGCTTTCTTTCTAGCAAGAATAGCTCCTGAACTAAATTGTTTTACATAACATCCAGCTTTATTTAATTCATGCTTTAGCATGTCAGCTAATGCTGCTTCATTATATGATCCGTGTGGAATGGCGCATATTTTTTTAAACCAAGACAAAACTCCTCTTGGTTCTAGTGTTTCAAAATCAAATTTTCTAGACATGTTTTCTCCTATTTACTCAATTTAGATAATGTTAATTTTAATACTTTTCAGAATTTAATTGTGTCTGGAACACTAATACCTTCAGTTGGTGAGTGACAATTAAATAGAGTTGTGTTAACACTAATAGTGTTTTGTGTCATTGCTGGATTTTTTAAACAAACAATTGCACATTCAAGTCCAGCTGGACAAGTTAATTTTCTAATAGGTTTACCAACAATTTGTTCATAACATTCAGCATAAACATCTGCACAATAGTTATTTTTAATATCATTGATGAATGAGAAAATTTGTCCTTCTTGTGTAAAGTTAGTAAAGCCTAATAATTCACCTAAAGATTTTATCTTTCTAACTTTTCTTTGAATTTCACCATCCATAAAACTACGAATCTTAAAGTCTATTTTTAATCTTCCGTTTTCAATACTCATAAATCCTAAGTTAGATGAAGAGAACATCATGTCTCCAGTTTTAGCCATTGTAAATACTTTGTTTGGAGCTAATGCAGCAAATAATAAAATGTTTTTTGATGTATCAAATGAATATGTTTTCTTTGGTGGCTCAATAGATTCAAATTCAAGAACAGCATTTTCTTCATATCCTTGAGCTACACGTTTAGTAATTAATAGTTGGTTTGTTAGGAAACGTTTAAACTTATCAAATAAAACTGGTTCCATAATAACATCCATCTTTGCATAAATTGGCAATGAGTTGTTAATTGGACCACCTTCAAATTTTGATAAAGTAAATTCCACTTGATTTAATCAAGCGAAGTCATATGCACATTGTGCCATGAATTCAATAGGATTAATATGTGGTCTTGTAATATTAACACCAGAGTGTCCACCAGTTAATCCGGTTAAGGAAATGGAATAAGCATGTGATCCTGTATTATTCTTTTGAGGAATTGGACAATCATATTTCATAGTTGTGCATCCTGCACCACCATAAAGTAAATCTGTAAATGTTTCAGCATCAATGTTGATATAGTATTTAGCTTCAAGGTCGCCAGCTTTTAATTCATTAATTACACATTCACCAGGATGATCTTCTTCATTAACTGTGAACAAATGTTCAATAGGTCCGTGAACAATTGTTGGGTTGTGCATAATTGCTAATTGACAAGCAACACCCAAACAGTCATCTCCACCTAATGATGTTTCAAATGCTCTGATTTGTCCAGTTTCAGTATCATAGTATGGTTCAATAGGTTCTTTTAATAAATCTTTAGTGCACTTATCTGTTTTTGCTAAAACCATATCCATGTGAGATTGAAGTAAAACAATTGGTCAATCTTCACATCCTTTGGATGCTTTTTGTTTTGCAAGAATCATACCACTTGGATAAACTGTAACTTGACATCCTGCTTTCTTGCATACTTCAGCCAATCATTTAGATATAGCTTCTTCGTGATAAGAACCGTGAGGAATAGCACATAATTTTTTAAATCATGCCATCACTTCCTTAGGTTCAATATTTTCTATTTCTCTTATTTCCATAAATAATCCTCTTAAGATTTTGTAAGTATTTATATATTTATTATAAAAAATAAAAGTATTGTAAACAATACTTTTATCTTTATTTGTTTCTGCTTATTAGAACATTGAAGCAGACATGAATGTTCCTGCACCCATTAATACTAATCCAACTAATAGTAAGATTGCAATTTGTTTTCAACTTCCTTTAATGAAGTCACCATATTGAATCTTTGCATATTCACAGAATGGAAGAACCATTCCTGTTGGAGTAAATAGGTTTGTTCAACCCATACCAGCAGCAAATGTTGTTACAGCACCAGACATTGAAATTGTGCCAGCACCAGCAGCAGCTACAGATGAACTGATCATTGGGAACATTGCAGATGCTAAACCAGATGATGATGGAATGAATACAGTTAATATAGCAATAACTATGAAAATCAATACCATTGCACCGAAGGCAGGCATTACTTTTAATGCGCCTCCTAATCCGTTAGCAATTACTGTGTTAAGACCAGAATCAGATAGTGTAATAGATAGACCCTTAGCTACTGAAACGATGAATGCAACACCAATGAAATCTTTACATCCTGAATAGAATGTTCCAAAGAAGTGTCCAGCACCCTTTCAATTGATTGCTCCAATAATCAATGAAGCAATGAAGAATAGCATACCAGCTTCAACCATTCCTCAACTACCAATTGGTGTAATTGATGAAATGTATGGGAAGAATGATGCTAATCATGTTGTTACTTGACTGAAGCCATCGAAGTTTGCAATTTGTTTTCAATCAATGAAACCAATAATAAGCATTAAGAATGCGATACCGAATACAATTAGTGTTCATTTACGTTTCTTAGTCATTACTGGAAGTGCGTCTTTATCAAATGTATATTTTTCTTTAAATTCTGCATCTGACATGTAAACACATGATTTCATAGGATTCTTTCTTACTTTTCTAGCATAGAAAATAGTACAAAGAATTGTTGTTGTAATTAATACAGCAAACATTACCAATCTTCATGTGATACCAGACATCAAGCTAAATCCTTCTGGTTTAATTAAAGGATCAATTGATGATACAGCAGTACCTAATAATACAGGGTTAACTGTTGATGCCATAACACCAACTCCTGCTGACATGTTTACCATCAAGAATCCAGTCATTGCATCGAATCCTGCAGCAAACATAATTGGAA
>JAGHUK010000039.1 GCA_018064845.1 Candidatus Hennigella equi
CAACCTACTTTAGAAATATCAGTTGTTGAACCTTGTCCTTCAGCCACATGAATAATACCTGTAGTTGCGTGAGTTGTTCCTCAAATTTCTGTTGATGCAGCAGCTGGTCTTCCTTCATATGCTGTAGCATCAATATCATTTAAGTTTGGCATCTCATCAAAACAGTTTGAACCAAATGTTTTTAATGATGCAGGAAGTGTTACATTTGTAAATGGAGCTTTTCTAAATGCATGATCTTCTACTTCAGCACATACATCTCCAGCAAATTTTAATGTTGTTACACTGGCAGGAATTGTAGAATCAGGGTATTTAAAGAATGCACGATCTGCTATCTTAGTTACATTAGCAGGAATTGTTAATGTATTATTTTCAATTCTAGCCAAAATTTGTTCTTCACTTAAATCTGGGTTAAATCCTGTTAAAACGCCTTCTTCAATGTTAAACAATGGAGCTATTGAAATAGATCATTGTTTTTTATCAACAGCTGTTTTAAATCCAGAATTGTAGAATCAATATCCAGCAGTATTTGTATCTGTAATAGATGCTTGATCATCAGCTACATAAATATTACCATTAACTGTTGTTTGAACTCCCTTTCAAATTGAATCTTGAGCTGCAGCAGGACGTTTTGTAAAAGCAGTAGCATCAATTTCTGTGATATTTGGTAAATTAGCAAAACAAGATGCGCCAAATTCTACAAGCGATGCAGGTAACGTAATTTTAGTGAATGGAGCTTTTGCAAATGCTCAATCACTAATTTGAACACATTTATCACCAGCAAAAACTAATTCTTTTATTGTATTTGGAATAGTTGTTTCTTGTGATGCATAGAATGCCCAGTTTTGAATTTTTGTTACTTTTTCAGGAATTGTTAATTTGCCACCAAGATCTTGACATATTTCAGCAATTTGAGCTTGTGTTAATTGTTTATTAAATCCTTGTAATACAGTTGGTGTTTCTTGATCAAATTGGAACATTGATGTGTGAGGAGTAACATCTCAGTTGTCTCCTTTATTAAATCAAGTCTTTGCTTTTTGAACATATCATTCACCCATAACATCGATATTTCCGCTTGAAGCAGAATAGTTGAAACAACCAGACGCTCATGTTGTTGGGATACTAAATGTATCTCTAATATCAATATTATTTAAATTTGAACAGTTAGCAAATGCATTAGAACCAATGGTTGTTACGCTTGATGGGATAACGATTGTGGTAAATGGTGCATATTGGAATGCTTTTTGTCCAATCGATACACATGTGCTATTAGGAGCAAATGTTAATCCAGTAACAAAACTTGGAATGCTACTTGAGTCTTGGCTTTCTTTAGAAATAAATGCACTAGCGGCAATGGAAGTAACATCAGCTGGAATTACGAATGAGTCTTCACTACCAAAAGCGGCTACTAATGAAGCTTTTTGCAAATCTTCATCAGCTTCTATAAATTCTGAAGTTAAACCTTTTAATTCACCTTCCGAAACATTAAAGACAGGGACAATGTCAGCAAATTCATTTTTTATGCTAAATCCCTTTAATTCTTCAGAAGTTCAAAGTTCTCCTTGTTCATTTGTACAAGAAAAACGTAATGAAAATGAACTTTCAACCATTGAATTTGTTGAAGTTAGTTTTTCAAGATTGATAGTGAAGTAAGCTTTATTTTCCTCAGCTTTATATTCAACTTCACCATCTGTCTTGACTTTATAGCCTGCAGTAGTTGTTTGATCAACTATTTCAACAGACAATTTTTCTCCATCGGCTAATGGATTTTTTAATTCAAGGCTAAAAGTTACAGATTCGCCCTCTTTAGCCATTTCAGCATCAGAAGGTTTAACGAAATACTTACTCCACTCTGTAGATGGAGTAGAACCACAGCTTGCTAATGTTGCAACCGTTCCAGCAAGTGTTGCAGTTGTAGCAAGTGTAGGAATTAATATCTTTTTTAATTTCATAATAATCTTTCTGTAAAGTACAGAATTATGTGCCTTACACGGTCATTATATATATATATATAATGACTTCGTCAACTATTTTTAAAAAAAGAAAAAACCATCTTAGATGGTTTTTATTTGTACTTTTCACTTACCTTCTTGGATTCTCATACCTAATCCGTCATCAGCAAAATATTTTTCAAAGATTGGGACTTGAGTAGCAGAATTAACTCAAATTATACCTTCTTCTGTAGCATAATATCAGTTATTGCCTTGTACTCATCCATGTGGGTATTCGGTTGAGGTGTAATTTGACACATCAATCTCTCTAATTGATCCACCTGCAGAATTACCATGAAAAGCAGCATACCCAATTTTTTCTAGACAACCAGGTAAAATAATTTTTTGTAAGTCATGTTTTTCCATCGCCATATCTGGACTATACATAAATGCTCTAGTTCCTATTTCCTTGCATTTACTATCACTAGGAAAGTCTAAAACCTTAACAATATAAGGAATTGTTGAATCAACTGTGTGGTCACGCTCCTCATAAATGAAGGCATCAGCAGCTACTTTAGTAACATCGCTTGGAATTGTAAGTGTATCACCAATGAATCTAAAAGCATCTCATCGTTCTGTAGATGTTAAAGTAGGATCAAATCCATTCAATATCACTTCACCACTTTCTTTAGTAATGTTTAACAATTTCTTAACAGATGTAACTGTCCATTCTTTACTAATAAAACCGCTAAATTTCTCTTTTGTGGTATCTTCTAATCATTCATAATCAATTTGAATGTTTCCGCCGTTAGAGCTGCAAACGAATGCATCAGAAGCCCATTTTGATGGAATACCAGAAGATCCTATGTTTGACAAAACAATATTTTTTAATGATGTTAATCCAGAAAATGCTTCTGAATCAATTTCTTGTACATCGTTGTTAATAACAATTTGGCTAATTGGTGCGTTTTTAAATGCGTTCTTTCCAATTTTTGATAGTAAACATCATTCAGAAACAGTAATTGTTTTAACTTTACTAGGGATAGTTGACTCATTGTTTTTGAAGAATGCATTATCATCAATGGTGTATCCATATGAAGGTAAATACATATTTGAATTAACTTTTTCTTCAATTTGTTGTGGAGTTAATTTGCTGTTAAATCCTTTTACAACACCATCTTGTATTTCAAATAAATCTTTATATGGTTCAGGTAGATCTGCTATCAATTCAAAACCTTTTAATCCCTTTTCTTCTCATACAATGGTATTCTCTTGAACACATGAAATATTTAAAGAGAAAGAAGCTGTACACCTTTGTTGAACGTAGTCTTCAGGAAGAACAAAGCTCATCTTAAAACGAACATCTGTTCCATGTTCTATTAATACTTTTCCATAAACCTTTACTCCTACACCAGGTACATTAGTGGAACAATTGTCTAGAGAAATGTTAATTGATTGATTTTTATCAATTAATTTTTCCTTAAGAATTAATGTATATTCAGCATTTATTCTACCTGATTCAGCAGTCTTTTTTAAATCGGCATCAGTTGGTTCAACAAAATGTTGAGATCAATCCTTAGTTTTTGCGCATGATGATATTGAAATGGTTGATGCAGCGCATGCAATCGAACTAATTGTATAAATTAATGTTTTTCGTAATTTCATAATGTTATTTATTATACCAAATGATATATTCTTATAAAAAAATAAGCCACTTTTTTGAGCGACTTATTAATATTTTTTAGAATTATTAAACTAATTGGATGATTGCCATCTTTGTGTTATCACCAGCACGGTTGTCTAGTTTTAACACTCTTGTGTAACCGCCTTTACGATCAGCATATTTTTTTGCTAATGTAGTAGTGATTTTCTTTAAGATAGCTTGTTTATCCATTTGTTTATTTTTAACAACAAATGATAAGATTTCTTGTTTAGCTGCTAAAGTGTTTTTCTTTCCTAAAGTAATTAGGTGATCAACATGTTTTCTTAATTCTTTAGCTTTTGCTTGTGTTGTTTCAATGTAACCATAAACAATAACGTCAGTTGCTTGTTGTCTAGTTACCATATTTCTTCAAGCAGTATTTTTTCTATGTGTAATTACAAAAGACATAATTTATCTCCTTAATTCTTTTTGAAAGTCAAACCGTAGTCTTGAAGTTTCTTACGAATTTCACGTAGTGATGTTTTACCAAGGTTTTTAATCTTTTCAACATCAGCACGAGTCATGTTAGCCAATTCTTGAATTGTTCTAATACCAGAACGTTTCAAACAGTTGTATGATCTAACAGATAATTCAAGATCATCGATAGAAACTGAAGTTGCAGCTTGTTCTTGTACTTCTTCATTTTCTTTCATCATTTGAAGTTGAGCGATTCTTTCATTGATTAGTGCTAATTGTTCAAAGTGTTCAACTAAGATTTTGCTTGCATAAGCAACAGCATCTGTTGGAGTCACTGCACCATTAGTAACTACATCTAATGTTAGATAGTCACCCATGTGGTTCTTGCTAATTTTTCTTTCATCTACATGGTATCCTACTTGTAAAACAGGACAGAAGTTAGAATCGGTAGCAATTATTGATAATGTATTAATTTGTTCTTGGTTTTCTTTGAATGATCTAAAACCACGTCCATTTGTTGCGAAAATTTCCATTTCAAATTTAGGACTTGCTTTAGTCTTAGTAGCAATGTATAGATCAGGGTTTACTACTTCAAAGCCAACTGGAAGTTCAATATCTTCAGCCTTAATTACACCAGCTTCTTTGAAACTAATTTTCATAGTTGGTCATGAGTGTAATTCAGTACCTTCAGGTATTGCTTCTTCACTAATTTTTAAAACTAATTGTTTTAAGTTAAGGATGATTTGTGTAACATCTTCCTTAATTCCATCAATTGCTTGGAATTCATGGTTTACTCCAGGAATTTTAATAGCGAAAACGCTAGCTCCTGGAATGTTAGAAAGGATAACTCTTCTTAAGGCATTACCAATCGTAATACCAAATCCTGATTCTAATGGTCCAATTTCAAATTGACCATGATTATCATTAATTTCATTTTTGATTGGTTTAATAGAATATTTAATAAATTTTTCCATATTATGCTCCTATCTTAACGTGGTTTCTTTGGTGGTCTACAACCATTGTGTGGAATTGGTGTAACATCAGCAATTTCAGTAATTTGTAGTCCAGCTGCGGCTAAAGATCTAATTGCAGTATCTTTACCACGGCCAATACCATTACAGTGAACAGCAACAGTTTTTAATCCCATTGCCATTGCAGCTTTTGCACAGTTTTCAGCAGCAATACCAGCAGCATATGGAGTAGATTTCTTGCTACCTTTGTAGCCAATTACTCCAGATGATGATCAGGCAATTGCATTACCGTTCATGTCTGTAATAGTAACAATTGTATTGTTAAGGGTAGAGTGAATGTGCGCCATACCATTAACAGAGGCAAGACGTTTTTTCTTCTTACCAGCTTTTTTTGCAGCAGGTTTAGCTGCAGTTGTTTTAGTTTGTTCAGCCATTGTTCTATCCTCCTATTATTTAGTTTCTTGTTTCTTGTTAGCAATAGTCTTTCTAGGACCTTTACGTGTTCTTGCGTTAGTCTTAGTTCTTTGACCTCTAACAGGTAAACCTTTTTTGTGTCTAATACCACGATAACAATTAATTTCCATTAATTGTTTAATGTTCATTGCTACGTCTCTACGTAGGTCACCTTCGATAGTGTACTTACTTGCAGCTTCACGGATGGCAGCAAATTCTTTTTCATCTAAATCTGCAGTTTTCTTGTCTGGATCAACATTTGCAGCTTTGCAAATTTTCTTACCAGAAGAAATGCCAATACCATAAATAGCGGTTAGAGCATAAGCAATCTTTTTATTGTTAGGAATATCTACACCTAATAAACGTGCCATAATTTCTCCTTATCCTTGTCTTTGTTTGTGCTTTGGGTTTTTACAAATAACCATCACACGTCCATGTCTTTTAATTATTTTGCAATCTTTACAGATTGGTTTTACAGAAGCTCTTACTTTCATATATACCTCTTTCTTAATTTTGACGGTAAGTAATTCTACCACGTGTTAAATCATAAGGACTTAACTCAACTTCTACAATATCACCGGGTAGAATACGTATTTTACACATACGAATTTTACCTGATACGTGGGCAGATAT
>JAGHUK010000018.1 GCA_018064845.1 Candidatus Hennigella equi
CATATATGAACAAGTTTAAATTAGGCTCTATTATAGTTTCTTCTAGTATGGGAGCAAGTATTTTAATCCCGCCAATTGTTGTAGCCGCAGTTGTAGAAGAAAAACAAGATTTCTATCGTAACGTTAATTTGAATGAAGGATGAACATTTAGATTAAATGACCAAACAAATGAACAAGTCATTGATTTACCTCATGACTTTTCTATCATTCAAGATTTTGATAATAGTATACGTAGTTTAAAACATAACCAAACATCAGGGTCAACAGCATTTTTACCTGGTGGTGTTGGTTATTACCATAAAGATTTTATCTTGCCTGAAAGAAAAAATCCAACAGTTATTCTTAACTTTGATGGTGCCTACAACGACACAACAGTAACAGTTAATGGACACATTGTTGGTAACAACAAATATGGATACAATCCATTTGCTTTTGATATTAGTGACTATGTTGTTGCTGATGGCCAAACAGTAAATAAATTAGATGTTATTGTTAAACATGAATTTATAACATCTAGTCGTTGATATCCAGGATCTGGTATTTACCGTGATGTTAATATTTCAATATTAGATAAGGTTCATGTTGCTCATAATGGAACATATGTAACTACTCCTTATTTAGAACAAGAAGTTGGCAAAGACGTTACAGTTAATGTTGAAGTTGATGTACAAAACTCACATGATGGTAAAAGAAATGTACAAGTACAAAATAGAGTTGTAGATGCACAAGGCAAACCTGTTACTGGTTGAATTAAATCAACAAGACAAAACATTAAGAGTAATGAAACCAACACTTTTAAAACAACATTAAAAGTAAATAATCCTAAATTATGGTCTGCTGAAACACCAAATCTTTACTATGTTGAAACACAAGTAGTTAGTGGCGGCAATGTTGTTGATCAATATAAAACAAGATTTGGCTTTAGATACTACAAATTTGATAAATCTGGTTTTAGAGTTAATGGTAAATTAACTAAACTTCAAGGTGTTTGCTTGCACCATGACCAAGGTGCATTAGGTGCTGCATCATACAATGATGCCATGTATCGTCAATTATGCATTATGAAAGAAATGGGTATGAATGCAGTTAGAACTAGTCATAACTGTCCAGACCAAGATTTCTTAAGAATGTGTGATGAACTTGGTATGTATGTTATGGATGAAGCATTTGATGGGTGAGAATTTTCTAAAACAACAAATGACTTTGGCGCAACATGAAAAGAAGAAGTTGGATTTGGTAATAATTTAATTGATGCAACACCAAATATGCAATGACATAGCTTTGTTATGCGTAGCATGGTAAAGCGTGATCGTAATTGTCCATCTATCTTTATGTGATCATGTGGTAATGAATTACATGAAGGAAAATGGCATGATGATGACATTACTGATGAAGAAAGAGAACAAATTGGTAATGAAATGGTTGGTTTTGCAGTTGAACTAAAAGCTATTGCAAGGGAACTTGACCACGATCCAAATACTAAAAGATGATGCGGAACAGCATTAGAAAGTGATCCAAATGAATATCCTGGTCCACATCCAGATCCATTAGAATATGCGCATGATTGACCAAAATGTAGAGTAGCTAGAACACTCTATGAAGATGATGGTGTAATAGGCCTTAACTATGGAGATGAAGCGCGAACGGAAGAAACTCTAAAACAATTTGATAGAGTTTATGGTTCTGAAACAGCTAGTGCAAATAACTCTAGAGGATTCTATGGAGAAATTGCCTTTGATAGTAAAAATCCAGATTCACATTTCCGTGTATCATCATATGATTCTCAAGGAACTGATGTTGCATCAGAAGTTATATGAAGAACACTAAACTATGATGGCTATGGTGGTCAATTTGTTTGAACAGGTTTTGACTATCTTGGTGAACCATCACCATTCTGTTGAAACTGTGAAGATCCTAGTGTACCATGAGAAGAAGTATTTAAAAAATGGCCTTACCCTAATAGTGCATATTATGGTATTGTTGACACTTGTGGTTTTGCAAAGGACTCATACTATCTGTATCGTGCAAATTTGAGGCATGATGACACAACATTACACTTAGTAGGTTCATTAAATGAAAACAATATGTATAAATATCCAGCTGGAAGTGATGCCGAAGGATTTACACCAGTAGATATTTATACAAATGCCCCATACACTTTAATTAAACGAGACGGAGTTACTGTTGCTGCAATTACTAGAAAACCTGTAAATACAAGTCGTGGAAATGGATTCTATTATATATATGATGTAGATGTAAAACAAAGCACTTACTGTAAAGCAATTACTTTACCAGATACTGCTCATAACATATATACACGAGTAGCGATTGATCCAACTAATGTTAAATCTATTACAGCAGAAGCATATGAATCAGAAGGCGGTCAAAGAATTTCTAACCCAGTTGGATTATCTCCTTTAGTTCATATGAATAAAGACACAAAAGGCCATATTGAAACTAATGTAGATAAAACAACATTAAAAGCTGATGGTAAATCATTGGCTTATATCACTGTTGATTTGAAGGATGATGGACATAATTTAATAACAGATTTAGATGCACAAAAACAAGTAGATATTACTTGATTTGGTGCAGGACAAGTTCTAGGTGTAGATAATGGAGATCAAGCAACTGATAAAAAGTTCCAAAATCCAGAGATCTATAGAATTGATGGACAAAATCATGCAAAAATATATACATATGCTGGAAAGGCATTAATTATTGTTTGCAGTGATAAAACACCAGGTGAAATAACATTAAACATAGATGACCAAATAATTAAGATAAATGTAGTGCAATAATATGAAACAAATTAAAGTAAAAGACATTAAGGTTAACCCATTTAATTTAGTCGGCAATGGCTGAATGCTTATCTCTGCTGGAGATAGCAAAGCATTTAATATGATGACTGCAAGTTGAGGTCATTTAGGTGCACTATGAGGCCATGGTATAGATGGTAAACCAACTGCTGAAATCTTTGTTAGACCATCAAGATACACTGATAAATTTATTAACAAGAAAGGTTATTTTGTTTTATCTTTCTTTGATCATAACAAATACAAAAAAGATTTATTGTACATTGGTAGTCATTCTGGAAAAGATGGTAACAAATTAGCTAAAACAAAATTACATGTTATCTTTAAAGATAAGTTACCTTGCTTCAAAGAAGCATGTTTAACTTTAATTTGTAAAAAAATCTATAAAGGTAAGATTAAAAAAGAAGGATTTATTAATAAGTCTATTATTAATGAATTCTATACATCTGATCCTAAAAACAAATCTCTATATAACGTATCTAGTTGACACAATGTTTATGTAGGTGAAGTAGTAAAAGTTTATAGTAAATAAGATTATGTTAGAAAACCCAAATATTAAATTTCCTGTTAAAAATACTGGAATAACCTACATTAAACCAACAATCAAAAACAAAAAGAAAATTATTGTTGGCGATTATAGTTATTATGCTGATAAAGACTTTGAAAAGCAAGTTACACATTGTTACCCTTGGTATAAAGAAAAACTTATTATTGGTAAATTCTGTGCTATTGCTAAAGGAGCACAATTTATGATGAATGGTGCTAACCATCTAGTAGATGGAGCAAGTTCTTATCCATTTCATATCTTTAAAAATTGAGAACATATTTCTTGACCAGAACAAAAATTAAATATTAAAGGCGACACTGTAATTGGCAATGATGTATGAATAGGTCAAGATGCTAGAATTTTGCCAGGAGTTAAAATCGGTGATGGAGCAATTATTGGTGCATTTGCAGTAGTAGCAAAAGACATACCACCATATTCAATAGCTGTAGGCAATCCTGCAAGGGTCGTCAAAAAAAGATTTTCTGATAAGCTTATAAAGCATTTGTTAAAAATTAAATGATGAAATTGACCTGTAAAAAAGATTAAAGCTAATCTTGACATTATTGCTCATGGTAGCGAAAAAGAAATATTGAAACTAAAATAACAATAAAAAAACTAGAGTTAACTCTAGTTTTTATTTTTAAAAACATATAATCAAAGAAAATAAATTTTCAAGGAGAATTAAAAAATGAAAAAAACAAGGTTACTTGCTTTAGGTTTGTCTATAGCATCTATTCCAACTGTCGTTGCGCCTGTTATTACATTAACAAGTTGTGGCGGCCAAAAAATATCAGTTCCTGATATCACTGAAGAAGGAACTATTGTCATTCTAGCTACAGGCGGGACAATCGCTGGTAGTGGTGAAGAAGGAAAAGAAACTGGTTATACACCAGGTAGCATTTCAGTAGAAAGCTTAATTGCTTCAGTTCCAGGAATTGAAGATATTGCTCCACTGCATGCACAACAAGTTTGTAATATTAACTCAGATGATATTACTGCAAAAATATGAGTTCAATTAGCAAAAACAATCAATGCATATGCTGATGACCCAGAAGTTGCTGGATTTGTTGTTATGCATGGTACTGACACAATGGAAGAGACTGCTTACTTCCTTAACTTAGCAGTTAAAACAGATAAACCAGTAGTTATTACAGGTTCAATGAGACCAGCTACTGCTATTAGTGCTGATGGTCCAATGAACTTATACCAATCAGTAGTAGTTGCTGCAAACCCAGAATCTAAAGGTAAAGGAGTTATGGGTGTATTCTCTGACTCTATATATTCAGCAAGATCAATGCAAAAAGTAAGTACTTTTGATGTTACTGCTATTAGTGCTGGTCCAATGGGTGCTTTAGGTTTTGTAAGAAACAAGGAAGTATTCTTCTATGAAGAATCAATTAAGTTACATACTCATAAATCAGATAAATTCTGAATCTTGCCAGAAGATAAGAATAAAAAAGATTTACCAAAAGTAGCTATTATCTACATTGAAGCTGATGCAGATCCAACTATTATTAATTGAGCTAAAGAATCTGGAGCTAAAGGATTAGTAATAGCAGGAGCTGGTGCTGGTGAATTTTCAGAAAAATTCGTTAAGAAAATTAAAAGTGTGGTTTCAAAAAACTTCCCTGTTGTCATTTCTTCAAGAATTGACAATGGTGTTATTGTGCAAGACTCCGTTCTAGTTGAAGGAACAGTAGCTGCTAATGACTTACCACCACAAAAAGCTGCAGTCTTATTACGTTTAGCATTAGGTTTAGGAATTACTAAACAAGAAGACTTAATTCCAATTTACAAAAAATATTAATAATGAAAAAATCTATATTATTGCTAGCATTGCCATCACTTGCTTTTCTTGCTGGTTGTGGCAATAAGCAACCTACAAAATCATATAACATCAAATTTGTTGATTGAAATGGTGAAATTCTACAACAATCAGTTGTTGAAGAAGGAACTATTCCTGTTTTTGAAGGTGAGCAACCCCATAGAGACGCTCCAATAAACCATGAATACATTTATGTAGGATGAGATAAAAAAATAGTTAAGGCCACAGAAGATGCAACATATAAAGCTAGTTATGATTATGTCTTTAACTTTGGAGATTATCCACAAACACTTGTAACAGATTTAGAACTAATTAATGAATTAGATAATATTACATCGACAAATGCATATGGATATAAAGAGGCATCTAATGGAAAAGAATATTTCCAATACTCTAGTGAACAATCATATTCAGCAGATGATGGCACATGGGTTAATAAGCAAGATGAACAATATAAATATTATGAAGTACAACCAATTCAATGAACAGTACTTATAGATGATAGTAAGGATAAAGGTTTTTATACAACATATAAACTATTAGTTCAACAAATTTATAACGAGTTAACACCTGAATCTGAAAACGATACATACGATAATTCATATGACACTAGTCATTTAAACGCCTGATTAAATGGTGCAATAGCACCTTCTGATCCTACTGAAATAGGCGACTTTTATTGGAGAGCATTTAGAAATGGTGAAACAATGGATGATGTTTCTGTTGACAATTCACTAAAAACTACTTGTGATGAAACAAATCCATATGCTAGTGATATACCTACAAGTGCTAAAGTATTTGCACTTAGTCGTTTAAACCTTCATGGCAAAGGCGATGGTGACTATCCAACTGAAGAATATGATTTTGGTAAAACTGATTCAATCGATACTAAAAGAGAAGCTCGTACTACAGATTTTGCTCGGGCAACAGGCGCAAGCTATGATAAAAATAAAAATGGAATGTATTGAACTAGGTCTCCTGCCAATAGTGATTGAACATTTGGCGATGATGATTATGCATATATAGTTATGACTGATGGATACATCGTCCAACACGAAGTTGATGAAGCCAAACAAGGTTATTGCGCTCGACCAGCCATTAGATTAACTTTTTAAAATTAATTCCCTTGAAAAAAACTAGGCATTGCCTAGTTTTTCTTATCTTCTTTTCTTAGAATGTTTTTTAGGTTTTGGACCTGGTTTATGACATCTTACAACGTCATGAGAGTTACTTGTTTCGATTCTACCATGTGAATCGTGAATAACTAATTCAGTTTTGTTTCTTCTTGAAAGTACTCTTGCTTTTCTAACAGCTACAGATTTCTTTGTAGCATGTAAAGTTTTACGTCCAGCGTTATTAATTTTAACGTCTCATCCACCTATTTCTTTGTTTGGAACAACGTGGTGTTCATCTCTTCTTGGTTTTCTTTTTCTTGCCATATTATTCTCCTAAACTTATTATAAGAAAATAAAATCAATATCTTCATAAGAATTGATTTTACATATAATTAATTTAGTCAAAATATGCTAATTACTTCGTTTAAAATCAATCATAAAAAATTAAAACCTGGTATCTATTTGCACGAGGTTAAAAAGATAAAAAATTTTTTTGTAACAACATTTGATCTACGTTTTAAAAAGCCTAATAAAGGTGACTATTTATCTAATAGTGCAATGCACTCATTAGAACATTTAATTGCAACTTTTTATACACAAAATTATCCTGAAAAAATTTATTTTGGGCCTATGGGATGTCAAACAGGATTTTATCTTGTTGTAGGTGGCAAAAAAGACATAAAATGACTAGAAAAAAGTCTTGAAAAATTAGATAATTTTATTCAAAAATGTAAGAAAATACCTGGGCAAAATCCAATGTCTTGTGGCAACTACAAAACATTAAATTTATCATTAGCGAAGACAGATTGAGCAAAATGATACGAATCCAAAAAACAATGATCAAATAAATATTAGTATATTTATTTATATAAAACGGTTACATGTTATATAATTTACATAACTAATTATGAAAAAATTTGCATTAGTAAATGTTATTTGTGCTGCAGCAGTTGGAACGACAGCCGTTGTTCCAACTGTGGCACTTGCTATTAGCGAAGCAATATATGCAAAAATTGCTAAAGGCATACAAGATGACGTGCTAAGTGAATTTTGTGAATTGTGTAATGTTCCTAGAGACTCATATCACACAAGAAAAATTTGTGATTATTTAAAAAACCGTTTCCAAGAATTTGGAATTCCAGCTGAAAACATTCATGAAGATGCGTACCGTTCTTCTTGAGTTCCTGGTATAACTGTTCCTGAAAGTGAATCATCAGGAAATTTATGAGTAGACATTCCTGCTAATAGTCCTAAAATGAGCAATAGAAAACCATTTGTTTTACAAGCTCATATGGATATGGTTTGACAAACTGTGCCAGAATATGTTGGGCCAGATCATCCACTTCCAATGTTAGAAGACACAAAAGATGGAAGAATTATTCATACAGTTGATTATAAAACATCATTAGGTGCTGATGATGGTGTTGGTCTAGCTCTAATGTTAGCTTTAGCTAAAAGTACTAAATATAAACACGGACCATTAAGATTCATCATCACAGCTGATGAAGAAACTGGAATGTCAGGCGCTAAATACATAGGCTGTAGAAAAAAACCAGAAACTGATGAAGACTTTTTAAAAGACCGTGATCCCGTTTTTGATAATGTTAAATATCTTTTGAATATTGACGGAGAAAAAGAAGGGGAAATCACTACATCAACAGCTGGAGCTGTAATTTCTTATTATAATTTTGCTGAACCTAAAGAAGAAACAAAACCAATTCAAAATCAATTGTTTTTTGTAAAAGTTGATGGTTTATTAGGCGGACACTCAGGAATGTCAATTGGTGACGGACGTTTAAACGCTTTAAAAGTGTTAACTGAAGTTTTACACTTAATTCGTTTTGCTGGATATAAATTTAGAATCATAGGTTTAAACACTACTACTGATGTAGTTAATGCTATTCCTGATGGAGCACATATTATTTTAGCTCTTGACCATCTTCCTGAATATACTACATGAAACGAAGAAATATCAAGGATAAACGATCAAATTCGTGCTAAATATTCTGCAATAGAACCTGACATCAAAGTACATGGTGATGGTATTACCGGTAAACCAGATATAACAACATGTTATACTTACGATCAAACTGAACTAATTATTCAACTAATTGAAACTCTATATTATGGTGTTTGATCTTGATTATCACCAGGAGCTATCGAAACTAGCGCAAACATTGGGCCGTTGACTGCCGGTTGGGTTCCAAATGACGTTGAAGGTCAAACAAAATACGAGCTTAAACCTTTTAGCCTTGGTGTAGAAGCTAGAAGTTGCAATAATAAACATATATCTGCAATCGACGCTGATTACAAACGAGTTTACGATGAAACAATAGGCACTTTGCCGCCTGAAGATAATCCAGAATATGTTCCACAAAATCTATATTGAGGTTGAGCTGGAGATAAGGATAAGCACCTTTTCAATACTATTTGTGACTCTTACAATCGTATAGGAATTAAATGAAATAAAATTGATGCTCATGCTGGATTAGAAATATCATGATTCCAATATATTGAACCAAGTATTTTAATGTCTGCAGTTGGTCCAACCCTTACTGATGTTCACACTCCTGATGAATGTTTCTATGTTGACACATATGCTTCAGTAATTAATGCTGCAATCAGATCAATTGATAAATTACAAAAATAAAACTAGACTATGTCTAGTTTTTCTTTTTTCATATTTTATTAACTTATATATAATAATATAGATTATTAAAATAAGGATTTTTGTATGCCAGGAAACGTATTTACATCACAAGAAATTATTGACGAAATTAAGGCTGAAGCTCTTGTTGAATTTGAACAATTATCAAGAATTTATCGTCCTACATTTCAAACGAGAAAAATTTGTGATTATTTAAAACAACACATTAAAGAATTAAGACCAGATATTGAAGTCTTCGAAGACTGCTATCGTGCTAACTTAATTGATGACGCTAACAACGAACAATTAAGTAGTGGTAACATTTGATTTGACTTGCCAGCTAATGATCCACAACTTGAAGGTAATGAACCAATTATTCTTCAAGGACACATGGACATGGTTTGTACTTATGCTGATGAAGACACACAAAGAAAAATGGAAGAATCTGGTGTTGAACTAGAATACCACACAAATGGTACTTTGACATCAAGAAATAACCTAACATCATTAGGTGCTGATAACGGTATCGGTATTGCTATTATGTTAGCAATTGTTAAAAGTGATACTTTTAAACATGGTCCAATTAGATTCATCGTTACAACTGATGAAGAAACTGGAATGTCAGGTGCAACATATTTAGGTTTAACTAAGACTGGAGAAAAGGGTGGACCAGTTCAAGGTTTTAAATATTTAGTTAACAACGACAATGCTTTTGATGGTGAAATCTTACTATCAACAGCAGGATGAGTTGCTTCTGTATATTTGTTACCAACTGAACCAGATGCTACTCCTATTGATGCTAACCTTAACATTTACACTGTAACAGTTACAGGTTTATTAGGTGGTCACTCTGGAGACTGAATTGCTAAAAGAGCAAATGCTATTAACATTGCAGGTAAGATTGTTAAGAATGTTAATAAGACATCTGCATTTAGATTAATTGAATTTACTTCTCCTGATAGTCCAAACGACAACGTTATGCATACAAGCTCTGTCGTTACATTCACAAGTGATTTAAGTTACAACGACATTATTTCTATTTGCCAAGATGTTGAAGCTGAATTTAAAGGCAAATTCCCTGAAGAAACAGGAATTAAGATTAAAGCTGAAGTATCTCGTTTACCTGAAAATACAGAAATTAGAACATTCTCACACGAAGCATCTGATCGTATTGTTAAATTAGTTAACACAATTAAATGTGGTGTATGAAGTTGAAAAGACCAATCTATTGGTTGAGTAGAAACTAGTGGTAACCTTGGTCCTATTAACATGTCTTGTAAGAAAAAACAAGAAAATGGTAAAGATGTATGATGCGAACCATCATTCGAATTACAAGCTGGATTTAGAAGCTGTAACAATGAACATGTTAACCAAATTGCAACAAACAACAAACAATTAGCAAAAGAAATTCTAGGTAATGATGACTTAGACTACTACCGTTTAAAGAACTTATTCTACGGTTGACCAGGTAATGATGACCCAGAATTTGCTAATATTGCAAAACGTGCTTATGAAACACGTGGTGTTAAATGAACAACAAGAAACCTACACGGTGGTCTTGAAGTTTCATGATTTAAATACTTTAACCCTGAGTTAAATATGTTATCTATTGGTGCAGAAATTCATAACATGCACGATAACCAAGAAACTCTATATACTGGAACACTTGATGGTGTTATTGGTGTGACACTAGACTGCATTACACAAATGCGTTGAATTACAAAGAAATAATAGATTGTCAACACAATGATATACAAGTTACAACCCATTTTAAAACGAAGAATTTGAGGGGGCTCAATGCTTCCTAATATTTATCGTCAGCCAACAACTGAACCAATTGGTGAAGCGTGGATTTTATCTTGTTTAGGTGAAAACAATTCGCGTATTGATGATAAAACAACTTTAGCAGATGTAGTTAAAGCTAACCCTAATCTTATTGCTAAAGATTATCAAGGTGAATTTCCTTTATTAATAAAGTTAATTGATGCTAATGATGATTTATCAATTCAAGTTCATCCTCAAAGCAAAACTGAATTTTGACATATTATCAGTCCAACGCCAAGCAAACTTTATTTTGGTTTTAAAAAAGATACAACTAAAGATGAAGTTGAAAATCTTTTAAAACAAGGACAAATTACATCCATTCTTAATTACATTGATGTATCAGCTGGTGATTCATATTTAATTAACCCTGGGACTATTCATGCTATTGGTAAAGGAACATTCTTAATTGAAATCCAACAAAACGTGGATGCTACATATAGATTGTTTGATTACAACAGAGTTGATGCAGATGGTAAACCTCGTGAATTACATATTGAACAAGCACTATATTGTATCAACTACAATCAAACTCGTGTATTTGAAAACAAGAGTTTTGAACATATTATGCAAACTTCTTTCTTCAATGTGTTTAAATACCATGTTACAGATAAGAAACAATTAGATGCAACCGAAAAATCATTCCATGCTTTAGTGGTTTTATCTGGTAATGGAAACCTAAAAGCAGGTGACCAAAATATTGCTCTAAACCAATATGACACTTACTTTATTCCAGCTGGTACAGGCGTATATGAACTATCTGGCGATGTAACAGTCATTGTTGCAACAATATAGGCATTTATCATTAAAAGATTATTACTAAACAAAGTTTAGTAATAATTTATATAATATAAGCAGTGAGATAGATTATGAAAATAACGGATTTATTAACGTTAAATACAATAGATCTTGACGCTAAAGCAACTAATAAGACAGATATTATCAAACAAGCTGTCAAATTATTAGGTAACTCTGGTGTTATTACAGATTTAGCTGTATTTGAACAAGGTATTTTCAAGAGAGAACAACAATCATCTACTGGTGTTGGTGAAGGAATTGCTATTCCTCACTGTAAATCAGAAGTGGTTAAGAAACCACATCTTGCAGCTATGGTTATAAAAGAAGGCGTAGACTTTGAATCCTTAGATGGTGAAAAAGTAACACTTTTATTTATGATTGCTGCACCAGTTAGCAAAGATAATGTTCATCTTGATGTATTAGCTAGATTATCAACAATGTTAATGCAAGAAGACTTCAAAAAGAACCTTCTTGCTTGTACAACTAAGGAACAATTCCTAGATGTAATTAACAAAGCTGAAGCAGAAAAGAAAGAAGCAGAAAAGGTGGCAGCAGCTCCTAAATTTCCAAGAATTTTAGCTGCTACTGCTTGCCCGACTGGTATTGCTCATACTTATATGGCAAAAGAAGCTTTAGAAAAAGCTGCTAAAGAAATGAACATTACCATTAAGGTAGAAACAAATGGTTCATCAGGAACTAAGAATGCATTAACGCAAGAAGAAATTGAACATGCTGACACAATCATTGTTGCTGCTGATGCTTTTGTAGAAATGGAAAGATTTACTGGTAAAAGAGTAATTCAATGTTCTACATCAAAAGTAATTCATGCTCCTAAAGAAATGCTTAATGCCGCTTTAGGACCATCAGTTCCTATTTACAACCCAGGAAAACCTAAATCTATGGTTGAAGGTGCAACTGGTGATAAATTTATTAAATCAAAGAACCAATCAGGTAAAGCTCATACCTTCTATAGACATTTAATGTCAGGTATTAGTCACATGATTCCATTTGTTGTTGCTGGTGGTATTTTGTTAGCAATAGCATACATTATTGACTCAGCATGTGGTTTTGGCCAAGCAACAGACTTTGGAAATCACACTATTGCTGCACAAGTATTCCATGTTCTTGGTGCTGATGTAGCATTAGGACTAATGTTCTGCGTAATTGGTGGTTTTATTTCCTACTCAATTACGGGACGGCCAGGATTAGTTTCTGGTTTTGTTGGAGGAATGCTGGCAACTAAAGGTGTCTTCTCCATTATTTATATTTATGCTGTCGCAACTGGAGGAGCAGAATCAGAGCTTGCAAGACAAATGGCAAGTAACTCTGCTGGTTTTTTAGGTGCGATAGTTGCCGGTTTCTTATCAGGTATCTATGTTAACCTAATGAAAAAATGATTTGATAAGTTACCGCGTTCACTTCAAGGTGTAAAGGATATGATTATTGTTCCTTTACTATCTGTTATTATGGTTGGTGCTTCAATGTTAGTAGTAAACGTGCCATTTGCTTACCTTAACATTGGTATTAATATGGGTATTACCGCTATGGCAGGAATGTCTTACCTTGTTGTTTTACTGGGTGCTATTGTTTCTGCATTCATGGCTATTGATATGGGTGGACCAATCAACAAAGCAACACACTATGCAGTGCTTGCTATCCTATCTAATGTTCTAAACGACCCAAGTCATCTTCCTGCTGACTTAGTCATTCCTGAACAATTAATGGCTGCAAACATCGTAGGAATTATGGTTCCTCCTGTAATGATTGCATTATGTACATGATTATTCCCTCAAAAATTTGGTGCTGGCGATAGACAAGCTTCCCCAGCAAACATTATTATGGGATTCTGTGGTATTTCTGAAGGAGCTATCCCATATGTTGTTAGAGATCCAATAAGAGTTATTGGTACATCTGTAACAGCATCTGCTTTAGGTGGTGCTCTATCAGTTTTATTTGGCGGAATCGCTATAGCACCTGAAGGTGGAATGATTTCATATGCTGTAATGGGTGCAAGTTGCTGAAAGGCAATGGTTGCGGCAATTATAGCATGTATCTTTGGTGCATTCATGCTTGGTGCTTTAAAAAGAACAGTGCCAAGTGAATACTCTGCCTTGGGTAAATGGAAAGGAATTCCAATTGGCCCAGGTGTAGGTAGAAAAATTAAAAAAGAAGAGGTAGAAAAATAATATGAAACAATTTTCATTCACAATTAAAGATCCTGCTGGTATTCATGCAAGACCAGCTGGTGTAGTAGTACAAGAAGCAAAAAAGTTTCAATCTACTATTACAGCTAAATATGATGGAAAAACAGCTGATTTAAAAAGAATCTTCACAGTTCTAGCACTTTGTGCTAAATGTGGTGCTGTATTAGATATTGAAGTATCTGGTCCAGATGAAGAAGCTGCTGCAGCTGCTGTTAAACAAGCATTAGAAAGTAAATTGTAATTATGACAAAATATTCAGGCAAAACCATTTTTGAGGGTTTTGCTAATGGTGAAATTAGGGTATTGCAAGAAGACAATACTGAAGCTCCTGCCAGAAAATTTAGTGGTGTTGATCAAGAATTCACTCGTTTTTTAGGCGCAAGAGAAAAAGAATTAGCAAAACTAGATGAACTATATGCTAAAACAAAGGCTAGTCTTGGGGAAGATAAAGCTAAATTGTTTGCAACACACAAAATCATGGCCTCAGATCCAGATTTTGAAGACTCAGTTAAAGGTTTTATTGCAAAGGAAAATACAGCTGAACAAGCTGTTCAATTAGCAGCAAAACAATTTGCTGGTATGTTAAGTCAATTAGATGATCCATACATGAAAGCCAGATCTGCTGATGTTATAGAAATAGGTAAAGGTGTTGTTGATATCTTGTCAGGAAAACAAGACAATTACACATTAACTGTTCCAACTATTCTTGTTTGTGAAGATCTAGAATCTAGCACAATCATGAAGTTTGATAAGTCTTTATTAAAAGGATTAGTTTTAACTAAAGGTAATCCGACAGCCCACGTTTCTATTTTTGCAAGATCATCAGAAATCCCATCAATTTGTATGGCTAGTGAACTACCTCTTGACAAAGCATTAAATGGTAAGAAGGCAATCCTAGACTCAACTAAGGGTGAAATTATTTTAGATGTTACTGCTGAAGATGAAGCTAAGTATGCAACATTAGCAAAAGAACACAATGAAAAGAAAGATGCATTAAAAGCATTTGTTGGCAAACCATCAGTAACTAAAGATGGTGTAAAAACAAAAGTTTATTGCAACATTGCTTCAGCTGCTGATACAGCTGCAGTTCTAGCTAATGATGGTGAAGGTATTGGTGTTTTCAGATCTGAATACGTTTATTTAAAGCAAACAAATTACCCAACCGAAGACTTCCAATTTGAAGTTTATAAAAAAGCATTGGAAGCAATGCAAGGGAAAGAAGTAATTATTAGAACGTTTGATATTGGTGCTGATAAAAAAGTTCCATACTTCAACCTACCTGCAGAAGCTAACCCAGCTCTAGGATATAGATCTGTTCGTATCTGTTTAGATAAACCAGATATGTTTAAAACACAATTACGTGCTTTATATCGTGCTTCTGCATTTGGTAAACTATCAATTATGGTTCCAATGATTACCAATGTTTCAGAAATTGATTTCTGTAAGAAATGTATGGATGAAGTTAAGGCTGACTTGGCTGCAAAGAAGATTCCATATGCTAAAGATGTTAAGTTTGGAATTATGATTGAAGTTCCTGTCGCTGCAGTTTGTGCAGATGAACTTGCTCAACACGTTGACTTCTTCTCAATTGGAACAAACGATTTAACGCAATATGCTTTAGCATGTGACCGTGTTAATCCAAACTTAACTAAAGTATATGATCCATACCACAAAGGATTAATGAGATTAATTAAGATGACAATTGATGCTGCACACAAATATGGTAAAGAAGTTGGTATGTGCGGTGAATTAGCTCGTGATCCAAAAGTTCTACCATTCTTAATTGCTTTACATATTGATGAGATTTCATTATCTGCTCCATATGTTTTGCAAACAAGAAAAGCAATTAGTGAACTAGATACAACTAAGATTAATATCGAAAGTTATATTAAATAAGATGGCAAAAAACAAAACAACTATCAAATCTGGAAATACATATTTTGGATCTGATGGTAAAACAACAATTAAATCTGGAAATACATATTTCCATTCAGACGGTTCGTCTACTATTAAAGTAGGTAATACATACTTTGGTTCTAATGGTAAAACTACCATCAAATCAGGAAACACATATTTTGGTTCTGATGGCAAGACAACTATCAAATCAGGTAATACATATTTTGGTTCTGGTGGATCAACAATTAGATCTGGGAACACATTCTTCGGCTCAGACTCAGATGATGCAGCAATGTATGATGACGATGATGAAGACGAAGATGATGATTGATAAAAAAAGTCAGGCAGTGCCTGATTTTTTATTTTCTGTTATTTCTAACTAGGTTAATTCTCATTTCTTCAAGGACACGATAAATCTTCTCTAGTTGTGCATGATCAGCTAATAATCGTTGGCATTCAGTTTGATACTGTGTGCTTTGTCTAAAACCTTCGCCAGTATATAAAAAATTAATATATGTTTGGTGGCATCAATGATTTCGTTTGCCTGCAACTTGGTGTAAGTAATAATAATCATCATTACTTAATAATTTATTATCTTTGTCTAATGCTTGAAGTTTTTTAATCATTGACCCAAGCGTTTCTTTTTCGTTAAGTTTCCATGTTATTTCTTTATCTTGTCCTAGAAGATTAACATAAATTATCTTGATGTCAGATTCAATGATTTGACAAAACATGATTGTTTCACCTAAATAATATTTAAATTCATGGAAAGTCATATCTATATTATAAATTACCACATATGGTTAGTAAAACGCATATGCATTGCTTCCTTATCTAATTGTTTGTAGTTAGGACAATAACTTTCAACTAAATCTCAAAATGGTCTTTTGTGATTCATATGAGTAAAGTGTGCTATTTCGTGATAGATGACATAGTCAATATATTCCTTTGGATATTGAACAAGCTTAGCTGAATAGTCAATTGTTTTGTCGCTATGGCACAAACCATGATAATAGGTAGCTCAACTCACTCTGCCAAACTTTCCTTTAAGCCCTAGCTTATTAATTAGCTCCATTGTTCTCGGCATTAAATATGCAATAGCAAATTGCTTATAAAATTGTTTCACTGCATCTTTGTAGTCTCGCTTATGTCTTAAATAAACATTAATTTGGTTTCCTGTATAGTCCACTTTGTGTTCATTTCCAATAACAACATGAGCTGGAACTTTTTGCCCAAACAACATTCATGGAGCAGGGTTGTCTACATTCTTATATCAATTCATTACCCATTCGTAGTTGTTTAAAACATATTGCTTAATATCTGCCTCAGAGATAGATTTGTTGCAGGTAACAATATAGTAATTTTCTTCTTCAAGATATTCTAGAAATAGATTAGCTTCGTTCTTTCTAACAATCTTATACAAAATGCAACCATCTTTACATAAGAAGGAACTAAAGCTAATGTTTTGGTTCTTTCTATTGGTATATCTAATTCTCGTCATGGAGTTAATTAAACAACAAATTTAATTAACTTTTAAATAAAATAAAAACTCAGGTTATACCTGAGTAATTATTAATAATTGTTCTTTTGTCTATCGTGATTTACTTTATTTTTCTTTTCGTAAGCTTTGATAATATCTTCCATACTAAAGCCTAATCTGAAACCAAACTTTAGATAGTTCATATATCAATATCTTGCTTTTCAAGCTGTATTGATATTGCATGTTTTTCTAAATAATCAAACAAAAGCTTTTGTTATTTCTTTTGGATTTTGATATTTGTTTAGGTATCTTTTTACTTCAAACTTAGGACTTACAATATATCTAATACAAATTGATGTGATAAAGTGAATACCATCAACATATTCTTCTAGAATTGTTTCTTTTGATGATGGTTTCTTTAATGACCAGAACTTAAAGCTTCTAATTTCATTAGCTAATTCACCAAGTTCAACTAGTAAAGCTAATTTCAATTCACGATTAATTGTGCGGTAACTAACATTGTGTTTTGTATGTATTTCTTTATCTAATTCACGTTGTTGGTTAAAGATTTTAGTTAAATCTACTTTCATATATGCTCCTATAAATAAATTATAAAATAAAAAATAGGATAACCTATTTTTTACATACACTTTCAACTAATGCTTTAAATTCATTAGGATTGTTAATTGCAAGTTCTGAAAGCATTTTTCTGTTGATTTCAATTTTGTTTTTCTTTAGACCGTTCATGAATTGTGAATAGTTGTACCCTAAAGCTTTAACGCTTGCAGAGATTCTTCCAATTCATAATTTTCTAAAGTCACGTTTTTTTGCTCTTCTATCTCTAAATGCATATTGAGCAGATCTAATAACTGTTTGACTAGCTACTCTATAGCTTGTGTGCTTTGTTCCTCTAGCACCAGAGGCTGCTTTTTTAACACTCTTACGGTATTTTCTAGCAGTAGTTCCACCTTTTACTCTCATAATCTATCTCCTTAGTTATGTAATGTCTTACCTAAGTTCTTAGTGTAAGTTGCATTTAGTGTAGCATCTTTTCTTAAATGTCTTTTTTGCTTAGTAGTCTTATTGTGTGCTAAGTGAGATCTATAAGCGTGTTTTCTTTTTAGTTTGCCAGAGCTTGTTCTTTTTAGTCTTTTAGCAACAGCTCTTTTAGTTTTAGCTTTAATCTTTCCCATAACTTTCTCCTTATTTCTTAACAATAGTTGCTTCATACATAATTGGGCTTAATTGTTTAAGCGGTGTAGCAACTTTGCCATTCTCTTCAATTAATTTTAGGAAGTCTTGATAAACTTTATCAATTAGATCTTGTTTGGTAGCAATTCTACCAAAAGTCATAACTTTAAACTTAATTTGGCATCCATCTTTTAATCATTGATTAGTTTGGTTAGCTTTTCATTGTAAATCACCAGCACCAATTTGTGGTCTAACTTTAACTTCTTTAGTTTTAATCACTACTTGGTTTTTTCTAGCTTCTTTTTGTTTAACATCTTGTTGGTATTTAAATTTACCATAATCAATAATCTTACAAATAGATAGCTTGCCAGTCTTGCTACTTGGTACAAATAGTACCAAGTCTAAACCTTTGTCTTGTGCTAATCTAACAGCAGCTTTTGTGTTCATTGCTCCTAGGTTAGCTCCGTTTTCATCAACGACTAAAACATTAGGATCTCTAATCTTTTCATTTATTAAGTATTTGTCTTTTTGCATTCAATTTTCCTTTAATTAATTGTTTATATAAAGAAAATACACAATGATTGAATTCATTGTGTATCAAAACATTTAAATAGTCTAATAGACCTTTAAAAGCTTTTTGCCTATTACTATTCGCAATCAGGCGAGTTTACACAACTACTTTCTTTATATGTAATATATTGTATATGAAATTATTTTAAATTGATAAATATTTATTAACAAATATAGTTCTTGCGTTCCTTTTCTTTTATAATTTATTTATACTTGAGGAAAATTATGAAAAAAAGTAAAACAATTAAATTTGCAGCATTAATAGCATTAACACCAATTGCTATAAGCTTGCCACCGCTACTTGGTATTACAAGTTGTGGGAAAACGCCAACACCAGTACAAGAAGAATATATAAGTGTTGATGGTTCTAAAGATATAAAACTATATTCAGATATTAACAACTATCTATATAGATTGAATTTTTTGATGAAAGAAGAACTAGATAGTGAATTAAAATGTACTGTATCATCTCAATCTGGTTCTTATCAAGTCTCTATTGCTGAAGACATTACAGTTACTGGCAAAAATGTAGGTTTAACTTTATTGTTTGCAAAAAGCAATGAACAAAATGCAAAATCAAAATTTAGTCTAAAATTTGACTGTGGAAAATGATCTCAAGAAATTAAAGATTTCACAGTTGAGTATTCAACAGGGCAAAGCATCCCTAAAAAATGTTTAAATATCGACGAAAGTGGTAACTTGTATGGTATAAATGGTAGTTGAGAAGAATTATCTCAATATGATGTTTTAACAATTCCAGAAGAAGTAATAACAATTCAACCTAGTGCATTTGAAGGAATGCCAAACAATATCAAATGTTTAAAATTTGAAGAAAATAAAAACCGTGAAGTTTATATAGAGAAAAAGGCATTTTATAATTGTACTGGTCTTGTTCACCTTCAATTACCTTCAAATTTAGCATATGTTGATACACAAGCATTTTGAAACTGTTCATCAGTTCTAAATTTGGATTTAAGCACATGAGCTTGAAATGACACATGCAATCCATTTGATGATATTAATCCATTTACTGGATGAAGAAGCAATGGCAATATTATTTATACATTGCCACAAGAAGAGAAACAAATAAAATATGATTTATATTTTATGTTGTCATGCACTAATTTGGGAGATTCATGACTTGACAAGCTTGATCTAAATTTGACTGAGGAAGCAGACGACACTTTCAGATATTTAGTTAATAAAGAAGATGGGGAAAAAATTGTTATTGGTCTTGTCGAAGGACAAACAATGCCTAAACAATGAACAATATCACCTGATATTACAATGATAGCACCAAATGCTTTTAAAGGGATGGATTTAGGAGGACAAACTGGCTGCAGAATTGAATTTACTTCAGCTAACCCTAAATTAAGAAGAATTGGATCACACGCTTTTGCTGAAATCAAAAATGGTGGTTATGAAGCCTTTAACCTTTGTAGTTCTACAGCAGTACCTGATTATTTAATTGTTGACGATTATGCGTTTGCTGACTCTAACGTTTTTAGCATTGTATCATTAGGATATTCAAATCAAAATGTTGTAAGGATAGGTAAATGTTGTTTTGAAGGAAGCTCAGTTACAACAATCACAGGGGCTTATGATAGAATAGCACCTAGGGCATTCTATAATGTAGCTAATTTTGCCAATGCATATTTAAATTATGTCAAATGAATTGGGCAAGAAGCATTCTATGGTACAAAAATTAATACTATTAATTTAGGTGAAGCGCTTTATATCGGCAAAGGCGCATTTGCTAATTGCACAAATTTAAAAGAAGTTAGTAATGTAAGCAAAGTTGTTTATGTTGATGATTTTGCGTTTGCAAATACTAGTTTTGAAACAATTGAGGTTCCATCATCTGTTCAATATATAGGCAATGGAGTGTTCTATCAATGTCCAGCCCTTAAATCATTTAATGTTTTAGCAGGGAATGAATATTATTTATCTGACAATGGTAAGGTAATTTATGGTAAGAGCAATGGCAAATTAATAGTAGTTGCAGCCGTGCAAGAAACCTTAAATGATGTTAGCACAAATATCTTACGAAAAGAAATTACAGACATTAAACCATATACATTTGCCAAGATGCAAACAACGGTTTCAAAACTAGATTTTAGTATATTCCAAGAATTAAAAAATATTGGTGAATATGCTTTTTGGGGTGTAACTTCAACTGATGGCTTTGTTATTAATTTTAACGAGAGACTCTCAACACTTGGTGACTTTGCATTTGCAGAATCTGACATTACTAATGCTATTGACATATTATCTTTGCCAAATGTACAACTTGGAAGCAATTTATTTGAAAATTGCAAGAAACTATCTGAAATAATTATTCCAGATAATTTAACAGTAATTCCAGATTATTTATTCAATTACTCAAGTGTAACACATTTAACTATTAAATCAACAGTTGTTAAAGTTGGAAAACACTCTTTTGCAAATTTAGGTAGTCTTAGTGTGATTGATTTAACAGACTTTGACTATGTTCCTGACTGAACAGGTGATTCAGCATTCTATAATGTCATTCAAGATAAAATATTATATGTTAAAGTACATAATGGTCTTGTTGATGGATGACAATCTCTTTTATCAAACCTTGGGTTAAATGCTGCAGAGGGCGGTAGCATCTCTTTTCAAGAATTTGAATAGATATAAAAAAGAGGCATATGCCTCTTTTCTTTTTACTGGTGCACTCGAAGGGACTTGAACCCCCACTCCGTAAAGAATTAGATCCTAAGTCTAACGCGTCTGCCAGTTCCGCCACGAGTG
>JAGHUK010000017.1 GCA_018064845.1 Candidatus Hennigella equi
TCACAAACATGTACAAAGTAACTTTAGCACATGCTAAATCCGAATTTGGAAGCGACAATCAATAATGGGATTTTTAAAGAATTTAATTCTTTATCTGTCCAACACAAAGAGTTGATTTCTGCGAAAGAAACAATTGAAAAAGCTATTGCTGAACTTGGCAATAAAGCCAGAAATAGTTTCAAAGAAACTATTGAAAAAGTTAATAATGAATTACCAAATGTTTTTGGTTACTTATTTGGTGGCGGTACTGCTTCAGTACAATATACTGATCCAAATGATATCTTAAACTCAGGCATTGAAGTAACTGCTGTACCTCCTGGTAAGAAGATAACAACATTAAACTTATTATCTGGTGGTGAAAAGTCACTTGTAGCCTTATCAGTATTATTTGCTATCCTACGTGTTCACAACTTCCCACTAGTTGTACTAGATGAAGCAGAATCAGCACTTGACCCTGCTAACGTAGAAAGATTTGGTAATATTATTAAGAAGAATTCTAAAGAAACTCAATTCTTAGTAATTACACACCGTCCTGGTACAATGGAAAGATGTGATAGCTTATTTGGTGCAACAATGCAAATTAAAGGTATCACAAACATGTACAAAGTAACTTTAGCACATGCTAAATCCGAATTTGGAAGCGACAATCAATAATGGGATTTTTAAAGAATTTAATAAATAAAATAAAGCATAAAAGAGCAGAGAAAACAGCTGCTAAGATTGAAAAGACCACTCAAATTGCTCAAGTAGATCAAAAAACTTTTGATCAAGGCTTGAAGAAATCAGGCGGTGTTTTCAAATCTGCTTTAGATGATTTAGTTAAACAACACAAGAAAGTAGATGCTGCTATGCTAGAAAGCATAGAAGAGATGCTTATTGGTTTTGATGTTGGTACAGGTGCTACCATGAAAATCATGCAAGCAATTGAAGATGAAATTAAATTTCAAAACGTTTCTGATGCATCTTTAGTTAAACAAATCATTATTGATAAAATCTTTGTTTATTACATTCAAGATACCATTATAGATAATGGTTTAAACCTAAAACAAGGTGAAACAAATGTCATTCTTGTTTCAGGAGTCAATGGTGTTGGCAAGACAACATCCATTGCCAAGATTGCTCACTATCTATTAGATAAAGGTATGAAAGTATGCTTAATTGCTGGAGATACCTTTAGAGCAGGAGCAGTAGAACAATTAGCGATTTGAGCTGATCGTTTACACATCCAATGCTTTAAACCTAAGATGGCTAACCAAGACCCTGCTTCAGTTATTTATGAAGGTGTTAAATGAGCAAACGAAAATAAGATAGATGTAGTACTATGTGATACATCTGGTCGTTTGCAAAACAAAATAAACCTAATGAATGAATTAAAAAAGATTGATGGCGTAATCAAGAAGTTTAATCCAAACCAACCTTGTGAATCATTATTGGTTTTGGACGCTACAACTGGTCAATCAGGAATTATTCAAGCTAAAGCCTTTAGTGAAGTAACAAAGTTAACAGGTATTATTTTAACTAAAATGGATTCAACATCTAAAGGTGGAATCATTCTAGCTATTAAAGACAACTTTAATATCCCAGTTAAATTTATTGGTTTAGGTGAAACATATAATGACTTACAACCATTTGATATTGAAAAGTTTGTTTTAGGTTTAACAAAAGATTTTAATTTAGATTAATATAGGCTATGCCTATTTTTTTCTTGTTACTTTTATTTTATTGGTTATATATAATAATAGTAAGGAGAAAATATGGCATTTATTACAAATGAAAAAAGACAAAGTTTGATTAAAAAAATTAATCAAAGCTATGGTCTTAAAAAAGCATTAGTGCTTATTGAAATTGTTGCACTTATTGCATTCATCATTGTCACATTCTTAAGTTTATACAAAGACTGACAATGATTTGAAGGTGACAAATTAACAACTCTAGGGATCGGTATGATGGTAGCTGCTGCTATTATAGTAGTACTAGGTCTTATTTCTGTTATTCTTGTCTTCACACTTAGATCACCAAAATCTGTTAAGAAAGATATGAAGACTCTTGAATCTTCAGCATTAAGCGGAAAAAGAGTTTACAAAACTCAAACTGCTGGTGATGTAATGAGATCAAGAAGAAGACCAGAAGACGACAAGAAGAAAAAGAAATAATCTTTTCTTAAATAAGAAAAAACAGGCACTTGCCTGTTTTTTTATTTTGAATTATAGCCTCATACTCGGTAATCAGTATTTGCTTTTGGCAAACGACAAACTACTGCAATCAAACACTGTGTAGCATCATTTATAGTGCCTGCAAGAGTGAATCCTGAGTTATCTGAATCTTTAGTTACTTCGCTTATTGAAGATCCTAAGGAAGTCAATAGCATAACTTCTTTAATTTCGGCAGAAGGTTGTTTTTCATCATAGTAAATATGGTAGTTGACTGGATAAGGATATGATTCATCAAGTTGTCAATTAGCGTAGCTAACATTTAAAATTAATGTTATATCCTTGCTTATATCACTTGCATTTAGCGCTATATCTGATACCATTCATTGCTCATGGAATTGTCATTCAGCTCTAATGTTTGAATATACAACATAGTGGAATTGAAAAGAGATTTCAACTTTATCAAAAACGACACCTTCATAAATTGTAAGGTCGTCAGTCATGTAATTGTATGAAAACCCTTTTTCATCTCCTTCTTTTAGTACAGTTTTTCCAACTTTAACAATAACTTGTTCTATAGAAAATGATCCTGTATAAGTAACATGTGTTTCAAATTGTTTACCTTTTTCAGCTTTTGTTTTTTCTAATGTAACTGGTTCAGTTGTATCTACAACTGTTACATCAACAAACTTTGATGATGGTGTATTACCACATGAAGTCATAAAAGCTAATGGAGTTGTTACTCCAGCTAATGATGTCAAGGAAATTAATCCTGTAAGTAATTTTTTCATATTATCGTATCCTCTCGATTTAAATATTATACATATTAGACTTATACAAAAAAAATAAAAAACTTGCTTATATCATAGATATAAACAAGCTTTGTTTTGTGATAAAAGGAGAACTAACGTTTTGTAAATTGAGGGCTTCTACGTGCACCATATTTACCGTATTTTTTACGTTCTTTAACACGTGAATCTCTTGTAGTCAACTTAGCTCTTTTTAATGATGTTTTTTGTTCAGCGTTGCAATCAATTAAAGCACGAGCAATACCAAGTCTAATTGCTCCAGCTTGTCCTTTAAAGCCACCACCAACAACTTTGACTTTAATGTCAAATGTTTTCATTTGGTTAGTTACTTCAAGTGGTTGAAGCATATCTTGGATTACTAGTTTGTTAGGGAAATATTCTGCAGGAGTTTTACCGTTAATTAAAATCTTACCAGTTCCTGGTACCATTAACACTCTTGCAACAGAAGATTTTCTTCTTCCTAATCCTTTGTATTCAATTTTAGTTGCCATGATTATTTACCTACCTTAATTAATTTTGGTTTTTGTTTGCTGTGGTCTTTACCTGCATCTTTGTATACATGTAATTTCTTAATGATCTTTTCAGAAAGTCTGTTTTTTGGTAACATACCTTTAACAGCGATTGTTACTAATTCATCAGAATATTTAGCAATCATTTCTTTTACAGATCTTTTTCTAATACCACCGATGTAACCAGAATGGTTATATCTAAATTCCTTTGTTGCTTTGTTTCCTGTTACAACAACTTTATCACTATTAATAATGATAAGGTTATCACCACAGTCAACGTTTGGTGTAAAGTTTGGTTTGTTTTTTCCGCGGATAATATTAGCTGCTTCCACAGCTAATTTACCTAGAACTACACCAGAAGCATCAATAGTGTATCAAACACGATTGTTTGCAGCTGTTTCTTTCTTAAGCATAGTTGTTTTTTGCATAAGTTTTCTCCTTAATGTATTTTAATTTTATCACAGATGTACAATTAATATTCTTTTTTGTACATTTCGTCACCTTTAGCGATGACATCTTCTGGTCTTTCTAGACCAGTACCGACTGGTAATAAGTTACCAATCATAACATTTTCTTTTAGACCCATTAGAGTATCTACGTCACCTCTAATAGCTGCATCTGTAAGAATCTTCTTTGTATCTTGGAATGAAGCAGCAGCTAAGAATGGACCCTTCTTGCTTGTTGCAACGTTATCTAGACCATAGATTTCGTTCTTAGCAGTTGGTAATTCTTTACCAGCAGCAAATAATTGGTTACATACTTCAGTGAAAGTGTTAATGTCTGTAGTTTCACCAATAAAGTAGTTACTATCTCCAGGAGATAATACTTTTAACTTGTTAGTTAATTGTCTAACAATAATTTCAATGTATTTATCTGAAATTTCAATACCTTGAAGACGATAAACTTTTTGAACTTCTTTAATTAGATAATCTCTAACTGCTTCTATTCCTGCAACATCAAGTAACTTCTTAATGTTAATTGATCCTTCAGTAATCTTGTCACCAGCTTCAAGGTGGTCACCCTTTTCAGCTCTAATAACTTGTGACAAGCTAGCATAGTAGATTTTTTCTTCTTCAGTTACATCATTGATAACATAAATCTTTGTACCATCTTCATATGGTTCGATTTTTGTAACCTTACATGGTGCAATAGCAATTTGTGCTAGTTCACGGTCAGCAGGTGGAACAAGGTCAAATAGTTGTTTCAATCTTTCGAAACCTTGTGTAATGTTAGCTTCACCAGCAGCACCACCAGTATGGAATGTTCTCATTGTTAATTGTGTACCAGGTTCACCGATAGATTGCGCAGCAATAACACCGATAGCAGTACCAATTTCAATTGGTTTGTTAGTTGTCAAGTCGTTACCAAAACATTTTTGACAAATACCATCTTTACATTGACAATGTAATACTGATCTAATTACTACTTCCTTAATACCTTCACGTTCAATACGTGCAGCCATTGCTGGAGTAATAATTTCATTCTTAGCTACTAAGACTTTGTCAGTCTTTGGACTAACAATGTCTTCAAAAGCATATCTGTTAGCAATACGATCTGCTAAAGATTCAATCTTATAGTTTTGCTTTGTATCTTCAATAGCTTTAACTACAAGACCTGTAGGTGTTCCACAGTCTTCTTCTTTAACAATAACTTCTTGAGCAGCATCTACTAATTTTCTAGTCATGTAACCAGACTTAGATGTTTTCATGGCTGT
>JAGHUK010000021.1 GCA_018064845.1 Candidatus Hennigella equi
TAACAAGAAATGTGTTTAACTTTGTTAGCAATTAGAAAATCAATATCATTTTTGATAGATTCATTTGTTTGATTTTGAAAACCATAAATTAAATCACAAGAAATGTTAGTTATTTTATTTTTTCGCAATATAGAAATTGCTTGTTCAACCATGAATTTATGATTAGATCTATTCATAGTTTTTAATAAATTTGGATCTAGCGTTTGTACACCTAATGAAACACGATTTACTTTGTAATGTTTTAAAATTTTTGCTTGTGATTCGGTAACAAATTCAGGATTACATTCAATTGTGAATTCATAATTTTTTGGTAAGCATTTTGAAAGCGGTTTTAATAATTTAGTTAATTGATCATCAGATAAACAATTAGGCGTTCCTCCACCTAAATAAATAGTTTCATATTTATTTTTCTTTAGTTTATGAGAAACTAAATCAATATATTTGTCTACCGTTTCTTTATTGTATATACATTTAACAAAATCGCAATAAGCACAGAACTTTTTGCAAAAAGGGATGTGAATATATAACGACTTGGTCATAAGTGTATTATATTTTGATATTGATATCATCTATAATTAATGTATGACAAACAAGATGTTTAAAACTTTATCAATCTGTGCTCCATGTGTTATGGCAGCAACAATTATTGTTGCACCAATTGTTGTGGCTACAGCAAAAGCAAAACCACAACCAGAACCCGTTCCACCAGTTCCGCCTGAACCAGAACCAGTAGTTAAATCAATAAAATTAGATCAATTCGATGGCAAAATGATTTATTCAGAATTTACTTATATTGAAACTGAAGATGAATACATTGATTTTGATATAAATTTATATATTTTAAAAACATCAGAAGTTTTTGTTCCATACAATTTCTTCATAATAAAAGACTCAGAAGGTGTTCCTATGGAAATCTCAAATTTAGAAAACGTTCTTCTAAATGGAGAAAAAGTAGATCCTCAATGTTATGTAGAAAAAGACAATGGTTTTAAATTTGTAAGACCTATTTTTGATATTCATGATGACGTTCAACTAACTGGAAGAGTAAAAATAACTAATCAAGTAGAAGAATCAAAACTATATCGTTGTATTTGAATGTTTAATTAATTTAGTTTTTAATAAAACTATCAATTGTTTTTCTTAATAAATCATCATCCATCAAACCGTGGTATGAGAACATTTTTGGATATTGATGTTTACATCAAGTTACTTGTCTTTTTGCATAGTGTCTTGTTTTTTGTGCAATTAAATCAGTGTTGATTGAAGTTTTATTTTTAATTGCTTCATAAACTTCTTGGTAGCCCAAAGCTTTCAAAGCATTAAGATTCATTACATTTTTATCTTTTTTAATTAATGCTTCTACTTCTTGTCTTCAACCTTCATCGACCATTTCTAAAACCCTATTATTGATAGTTTCATATAGTTTAGATCTTTCTACATCCATATAAATAACTAAACAATCATAGAAATATTTTTGTCTTTGAACATCTTTTGATGTTTTAGTCATTCCAGTTTCTTCAATTATTTGTAAAGCTCTTACAACACGTTTTCTATTGTTTGCAGGAATCTTTTTAGCTTCTTGTGGGTCTAATTTTTCTAATAGTTTATGAAGTTGTTCATTATCCATATCTTCATAACTGTTTGTTCTTTTAGAACTAGAAGACAAATCATAGTTTTTGATTAGGGCATCAACATATAAGTTGCTACCGCCAACAATAATGGGAATTTGTTTAGCTTTATAAATGTCAGCTAAGATTTTCTTAGCTTGTGTTTGAAACTCTTTAATGTTTCATTCATCATAAATTGAAATGCAATCCATTAAATAGACAGGTGTTTTTTTGATTGTATCTTTATCCATTTTATTGGTTCCGGCATTTAGTTCTTTATAAACTTGGAAAGCATCGGCATTCACTAATGGGTAGTTAAGCATCTTGCTTATCTTTAAAGCAAGAGCTGATTTATGTGAAGATGTTGGTCCAACAATAACAATTAATTTATTCATGGTTTAAAATATCATCAATTGCTTTCTTTGCATCTGATACAGCAACATGGATAAGTCTTGGCTTATCGTTGTAGCTTGCTACATTTCCTATAGCATAGATGTTGCCCATATTTGTTCTGCATTTAGCATCAACTTTAATTCTATTTTGTAAATCTAAGTTAAATGGTTTTAACATTTGATTATCTTGCAATGAATAACTTTGTCCATATTGGACAATAAGATAATCAAAAGGAAGGACTTCCTTCTCATTAGTCACTTTATCAATAATTTCTAATTTGCCATCAGCAATAACTTTTGATGACTTATTTAAATAAGTCTTGTATTCATATTCTTTTAAACAGCTTACCTTAGTTCGACAAGCTCTAAATTGATCACGACGGTGAACAATAGATAAATCATTTGTTAGGTGTCTTTTTAAAATTTCTGCAGCTCAATCAAGCGCGGCATCACCACCACCAGCAATAATTACTTTCTTATCTTTATAAAGATTTATATCCTTAACAACATAATGAATCTTGTCAGATTCAATACCGTCAATTTTATTGAATTTAAAAAATCCACCACCAGTTGCAATAATAACAAACTTAGCATAGATTGGTTCTTTATTTGTAACTAATTGATAGCAACCATCTGCTTGTTCAATTTTGTTAACGGATGTATTTAAAACAACATCAGGCAAATCAGCTTTTTTAATGAAATCATTCATTAATTCACTGGCTTGGATGCTTTCTCAACCAGGGTAATCATGAATTGCCTTAATTGGAAATAAAATAGTTGGTTGGCCACCCAATTCATTATTAGCTTCAATTAAAATTGAAGATAACTTATTTTGATGCGCATAATAATGAGCGTAAAGTCCACCAGGACCGCCACCAATTATTGCAATGTCATATATTTTCATACTTATAATATTATTATAAGTATATGAAAAAGATTGATTCATTTACCAACAAGTCAATTAAGTGAGTAAAGAAGTTACTTAATGATTCAAAACAACGCAAGCAAGAGAATCTTGCTGTTGTTGAAACAAAGAAAATTTTTCTAACAATTTTAGAATCTATTGATTCTAAAAACATTGAAGCTATCTTTGTCACAAACGATTTTTTAATGGAAAATAAACGTCTATTACATAAGTTTGATGACAAACTAAATTTATGCTCTAATGCAATTTTAAATGCGGCATCAGGGCTTAAAACACCGGATGGAATTATTTGTGTTTTTAGACCTAATAAAAACAAAATTATCTATGATAAAAACAGTAACTATATTGCTGTTTATAACCTACAAAACCCACATAATCTTGGGGCAGTAATTAGAAGCTGTTTAGGATTCAACATTAAAGGAATTTACCTTATAGGTAATTGCTGTGATTTATATCACCCAGAAACCATTAGATCATCAATGGGCTATGTCTTCAAAATGCCTATTGAAAAGTTTAATTCATTCGATTACTTTTTACAATATGTAAAATCAAATAACATCAATTTATTAGCTATGGCGAACAACGACAGAGCAGTTGATATATTTAATTACAAACAAAAGAAAAACAATTGTTTTATGATTGGTAACGAAGGATGGGGTCTACCAGACAACATTTTGAACAAATGTTCAACAATCATAAAAATTCCATTAAACAAGGAGGTTGAATCACTCAATGCTTCAGTTGCTGCAAGCATTGTTGCATTCTATTTAAACCATGAGAATAATTAAAATTAACAAAGAAGATGCTGACTATAGATTGGATAACTATTTACTAAAGTTGTATCCTAATTTATCTAAAAGCTTTGTATTCAAAGCTATTAGAACAAACAAGGTTAAAGTTAATGGAAGGAAGAAAAAGTTTGATTATCGTTTAGTTAAAGGTGATGAGCTTAAGCTCTTTATTAACACTGACATAGTCAGCTCTAGTGAAAAATGAAAATTAGCTAAGAGCGAACTAGATGTCATCTTTGAAGACAACAATTTACTAATTGTCAAAAAACCAGTTAAGTTATTAACTAACGATGAAGATGATGAAATTGCAGATACTTTAATTAATCGTGCAAAGAAGTATTTATTTACTAAACGTAAATGAACTCCAAGTGAAACAAATAAATTTGTTCCTTGTTTGATTCATCGTCTTGACTTTAATACTTCTGGACTAGTTATGATTGCAAAGACTCATGAGGCATCTACAATTCTTTCACAAAAGATTAAAGATAGAGAGATTGATAAGTTTTATCAATGTTTAGTTTATGGCAAAATGCCAACAGATTCATTATGCCTAGAAGCATACTGATCAAAACCTAAAGATGGTAACATAGTTAAGATTACTGATCAACCATCAGCTAAAACTAAACGTATTGTTACAAAATACAAAGTATTAAAGTATGACAAGGAAAACGATATCAGTTTACTAGAAGTAGAACTTCTAACTGGTCGTACTCATCAAATTAGAGCTCATCTTGCTTTTGTTGGTCACCCACTTGTTGGAGAGAGAAAATATAGTTCAAAGAAAATTAAGAATAAATTTAAACTTAAAGCCCAAGCTTTAATAGCTTATAAATTAGTCTTTAATTTTAGAACTCCTGCAGGTAATTTATCATACCTAAACGGACAATCAATTGAACTAAAAGATACTAACTTAATATAGTAAATATTTTTAGTATATAATACTAAAAATATACTATGCCATTTATTAAGACACTAAACAAAGATTTTGTTATTAAAAATAACCATTTTGAATTAACACCTAACTATTTAAAAGATAGTTGGAAATTTAAAAAGATAACCGGAACACGATTATCTGCCGTTTTAGGTAAAAATAAATACACCTCACCTTTTAAGGTGTGATGTTGTATGGTTGGAATTTATTCAGAACCAATTGATCCAACTTTAGCAAAATTAGGAATGTTTGTTGAACCTAAGGTAAGAGATTATGTTAGCCAAAAATTAAACATTAAGTTTAAAGACTATGTTCCAGCTGAAGTTAAATGGGATGTTTTTAAAGATGTAGACAAAGTCTTTGGTGGAATTCCGGATGGTGAACCAGTTGATGAAAACGGGAATGTTGATTATTCTAATGGTAAACCTATGCTTGAAATTAAGACCTCATCTATAGATGCATTTGTATATAAGACACACAAAGGCCTAATGCACATGCAAAAAGATGAACAAGGATTACCTTTGGTAAAAGAACCAGGCAAGAAAAAATTATCTTGGTTTGATGACAACGGTAAATTAAAAGTAAGTCAAGAATATATGTATCAACTTGGTTTATATCTTTACTTAAGAAAGATAACAAAAGGAATGTTTGCAGTTTGTTTCTTAACAAGACAAGATTATGCACATCCTGAAAACTTCGAGATTGATGATCATGAAGTTTGTATGTGTGGATTTGGTATAAGTGACATGACAAAATTCTCTAAACAAGTTGTTGAACCTGCAAGAGCTTGATATGAAAAATATATCAAGACTGGCATATCACCAGAAATGACAGAGGCCGATAAAGCATGACTAAAAGAAGTAGAGCTACTATAGTAGAAAAATTAATATACATTAAATATGGCGAACTAACCCTAAAAGGCAAAAACCGTAGAGAGTTTGTTACTTGTTTGTATAACAATGTTAAAAAAGCTTTAGCAGATTTTAAAACAATCAAAATCATTAGACAATTCGACTCTATGACAATTTGTCATATCGCTAAAACAAAATATGATAAAGTCTTTTCTATTGTTAAAGCAATTCCTGGTATTGCTTATGTTATTGAAGGTTATGGTATTGGACGTGATGAAAATAAATTACACGCGTTTTTAAAAACAACTATTGAAAATAAAAAACAAACATTTAAAGTCTTTACAAAAAGATCTGATAAATCATACCCGCTTGACTCAATGCAATTTTCAAGAAACCTTGGAGGGTTTGTTTTAAAGAATTTTAAAAACCTATCTGTAGATATTCATAAACCTGACTTAAAAATTAATGTTGAGATCAAAGAAGATAAATTCATTGTTTATTTTAATAAGGTTAAAGGATGCGGCGGATTTCCTTTAGGAATCAATGGAAGAGTATTAATGCTAATCTCTGGTGGAATTGATTCTCCTGTTGCTGCTTCATTATTAATGAAAAAAGGTTTTCATGTTGACTTCTTAACATTTGTTTCACCTCCTCATACTTCTAAAGAAGCTGAGAACAAAGTTAGAAGCTTAATTAAACAATTAACATTAGATGGTCGTTTAGAAAAACCATTACTTTATATTTGCAAGTTTACTGATTTACAACATGAGATTTCTCATATTACAAATCATAGTTATCAAATAACTATTATGCGCCGTTACTTCTTTAGAATAGCTCAACATTTAGTTAAAACACAACACTATGATGCTATGGCAACTGGCGAATCTTTGGGTCAAGTAGCTAGTCAAACGATAGAAAGTATGACAACAATTTCTTCAGTCTTAGACAACGTAGTTGTTCTAAGGCCGCTATTAACCTACGATAAAATTGAAATTATTCAATTAGCAGAAAAAATTAATACCTATAATATATCTATACTTCCATACCCAGATGCATGTAGTATGTTTGTGCCTGCTAACCCAACAACTAAACCAAGCTTGGCTAAAGCAGAAGCATTAGAAAAAGAATTAATGCTTATAGATGAAATCTACAAGAGGGTAATTGGTAAGCATATTAAGAGGGAGTTTGTTTAATGATTGCTATTAAGGAAACAATCGTTAAGAAAATAGAACAATATGAAAATATTGCTATCTTTTTCCATGAACTTCCTGATTTAGATGCATTAGGTTCATCTTATGGTCTACAATACTTTTTAAAAACAAAATATCCTGATAAGGATGTACGTATTATTGGGCTTGATACTTTATCAGCACAATTCCAAAGCAACTTCTATGATTTTGATAAACGTCATGTACCAAATGAGTTTTTAGCAAATGCTTTAGGGATAATTCTAGATACTGCTAATGCTAGCAGAATATGATCTGGTCGTCATAACTATTGTCGTGAATTGATCAGAATTGATCATCACCCTAAACTTGAAACAATTGCAGACTATGAATGAGTTGATGACACATATTGTGCGACAGCTGAAATGATAGCAGAACTATTGTTCGAATGAGACTATAACTCTGTTTTGATTCCTACATGTAATAGTTTATACGCAGGATTACTGACAGATACTGGAAGATTTCTATATCCATCAGTAACGCCAAAGACTTATGCTATTGCTGCTAAGTTGGTAACCAAAGGTTGCAACCGGCAAAAAGTGCACGATGCCATCTACTTAAAAGATGTTGATAGGATGAAGTTTACTTCGTATGTGTTAAAGAAAGCACACTTCGATACGCAACTTGGAATAGCATGAGCTAAACTAGGAAAGAATTCGTTTGATCGTTACGGAGTAAAACTAAGAATGAGCATGGTTCATGTCCTAGGAAATATAAAGAACATAAATATATGATTCACGTTCTACTATGATAATGTGCTAAAGCAATGAAAAGGTTCAATTCGTTCAAACAAATTACCAATCAATCAAATTGCTGAAAAGTACCATGGCGGAGGTCACAAACTCGCAGCCGGTGTCACCATTCTTAAAAGAAAAGAATTTAAAATGATACTCGAGGATATAAAGGAATATTTGAGACAAAATATACCACAAACAAAGAATTAGGAGAAATTATGGCTATTGAAAAAATTAAAGTACAACCAACAGAAAAAATTGATGTTTATCAAAATGATGATAATCTTGAAGATGAACTAAGAGAATTAACTAAGGAAGAATTACTTCATCGTTTAAACTATGAAGAAACTGATCCTGAAGTTATTCAATTAATTAAGAAGATTCTTAAAACTAAAGCATAGTTAATTTATGTACATTAACGTCAAGACTAGATCGCACTATAGCATGGCTATGTCATCTATTTCTATAGATGATATTATTACACATGCGCGCGATAATAAACAAGATTATGTTTGTCTTGTTGATGTTAATGTAATGTATGGAGCGCTAGAGTTTTATACTAAGGCCGTGGCAGCAAACTTAAAACCTGTCATTGGGCTATCTGTATATATTGATAAGCATGAGTACGTATTGCTCGCACGAGATTATCAAGGATATATTAAACTATGTAATTTGTCTAGTGCAATCAATCACAATAGAAAGTGGCAGTTGGAAGATTTTGCCAGCGACCACATCACCGTTATTAGCCAAAATAAAGCCCCTGGTTTCAACAATTGAGTAAAAGATGAAGACTTAGCCATCCACGAGTCTTTGTTCGTTTCTGAGAGCGATTTTTCTAAATATAAAGCTTTGTTAGCAATTAATAAAGGTTGCCTTTATTCTGAGATTGAAGACAACAAAGAGATTGCTCAAAAGTATTTGCTAAATGAAGAACAAGCGCGTAAAGTCTTTAGTGACGCGCAAATAACAAGAACATGTAAATTATTAAATGAGATAAATCTAAACATTCCTCTTAACAAAGAAAATTTCTTTGTTAAGTTTGACGAAAAGAAGAATTCTAATTTATTATTGCAAGATAGATGTCGCCAAGGTTTAATAAAACGTTTTGGTGAAAAGGTACCTAAAAAATATATTGAACGTATTAAGTATGAATTAGACATAATTCATAAAATGGGTTTTGATGATTATTTCTTAGTAGTTCAGGATTATGTTGCTTTTGCAAAGCAAAACAACATTATGGTTGGACCTGGCCGTGGTTCTGCTGCAGGTTCATTAGTATCATATGTTTTAGAGATCACTAATATTGATCCATTAAAATATGGCTTAATTTTTGAACGTTTTCTAAATTCACATCGTCAAACTAAACCAGATATTGACATCGACTTTATGGATAATCGTAGACAAGAAGTCATCGATTACTTATTTAGTAAGTATGGTCAAGACAAAGTTGGACACATCATTACTTTCCAAAAGATCAAAATAAAAACAGCGATTAGAGACATTGCTAGAATTTTGGACATCGATTTGTCTGTTGTGAATTTAATTTGTAAATCAATCTCAGATTGATTTGATACAGACATTGATACTGTAATCAACGAAAAGAAAGTCGTAGCAGACTATCAAAAGAAATATCCTCAATTGTTTGATTTGGCTAAATTTATTATGGGTATGCCAAGACAAATAGGGACTCATGCAGCTGGTATTGTAATTTGTAACAAACCACTACAAGATGTAGTGCCTACCACTTTATCTGCTGAAGGAATTAATACAATCCAATATTCAATGGAATATGTGGAACCAGTTGGTTTAATTAAGATGGATATTTTAGGATTAGTAAACCTAAGTATTATTAATGATTGTGTTGATGAAATCAACAAACATGCAAAGAAAACTTTTAACATTAATGACATTCCATTAGATGATCAAAAGGTATTTAAACAATTATGTTTAGGTAATACGCTAGGAATATTCCAACTTGAATCTCCTGGAATGACTAACGTAGTTAGAAAGATTCAACCACAATCAATCGAAGATATTTCTATTGCTTCAGCCTTATTTAGACCAGGACCACAAGCCAACATTCCTTTATATATAAAGAATAAGAAAAATCCTGACAAAATTGAATATGTTGACGATAGATTAAAATCTGTTCTTGAACCAACATATGGAATTATCATTTACCAAGAACAAGTTATTCAAACACTATGTTTGGTTGCTAATTGATCGTTAGCGCAAGCCGACATTGTTCGTAGAGCAATTTCTAAAAAGAAATTAGATAAACTAGAATCAATTGGTAAAGAGTTTATTGAAAGTGCTATTAAAAATGGATATAGTGAAAAACAAGCAAATGAGATCTTTGCTTACTTGTTAAAGTTTGCTAGTTATGGTTTTAACCATAGTCACTCTATTGCTTATGCGTTGGTTAGTTATCAACTTGCATATTTAAAAACATATTATCCTAATCAGTTCTATGCATGTTTGTTATCTTATAACCCAACTAGCAAAGCTACAGCCTATGTAATTGAAGCTAAAAATAATGGTATTACAGTACTACCACCAGATATTAATCATAGTCAAGTTGGTTTTAGCATCTATGAAGGAAAAATAATTTTTGGTTTTGGTGCAATTAAAGGAATTGGTGCAGCAGGAATTGAGAAAATTATTGTCTCTAGACAAGAGGCAAAAGAATGAAAGACAATTGATGCTTGTATTAAAGATTTAGTAAAAGCTAAAGTTGGTTTATCTGCATTAGAGATTTTAGCAAAAGCTGGATGTTTCGATTGTTTTATTAACAAAGACTTACCTAACCGTAGTTCGATTGTTGCAAGCCTAGAGTCAATTGTTAATGCTGTCAAGATGTACACGCCTAAATTCGGTTATCTATCAAATATTACTTATACTAAGATTCAAGATAATAAAGAAACAAGTAAGAAAGAAAACCAAGACCAATTTGATATTTTGGGTATTGCTTTTGCAGCACATCCAATTTTAGAAATCAAAGAAGCAAACCAAGAATTAATGAAAGATGCATTTACTCTTTCATACATTAAAGAAAATGCACAACCATATGTAAAATATAAAACTTTAGTTTATATCAATTCATTAAGGAAGATTAAAACTAAGGCTGGAGCAAATATGGCATTCATCTCTTTAGAAGATGAAACAATGACTATATCTGATGCAGTAACATTTAGTAATGTATTAGATAATCTTCAAGAAGCTCCATTACTTGCTAAAGGCAAATATTTATATTGTGTAGTTAGCAAATCTGGTCGTTCATTAAGATTAGAAAGAATTATTAGTGAGGTGAAAGCATAATGAAAAAGGCAATGGTTATAGATGGCAACTCGCTAATCTATCGTGTATATTGAGCAACATTTAAGATGTTACCATATTTTAAACAACACAATTTAATTCCTACTAATGCTGTTAATTTATTTACAAAAGCAGTATTAACTCTTTTACAAAGAGATAATTACGACTATTGTTTTGTTGCTTTTGATCACGCTAAACACACATTTAGATCTGAAATGTTAGATCAATATAAAGCAAACCGTAAACCAATGCCAACTGAATTATTTGTGCAATTGCCAATGGTGCACAGTTTCTTAGATGCTATGGGAATTAAACATGAAAGCAAGGAAGGGTTTGAGGCTGACGATTTAATTGGTAGTTACTGCAAATTAATGAATGATAATCAAATACAAGTTGATGTCTTTTCATCGGATAAAGATATGCTGCAACTTGTTAATGAATTAACAAGTGTTAATTTATTTAAAGTTGGAGTTTCTGAAACTGTAAGATATGAACCAAGTAATTTTCCAAATTTATATTTTGGATTACAACCAACACAAGTTGTAGATTACAAAGCAATAGTTGGTGATGGCTCAGATAACTTCCCTGGTATCAAAGGTCTAGGCCCAAAGACAGCAGCTGAATTATTAAAGAAGTTTGGTAGTTTTGCGAACATCTATCAGAACTTATCACAATTATCTTCGACTCAAGCACAAAAGTTTATTGATAATAAAGCAAACGGTGAATTGTGTTATCAAATAGCAACAATTGAAAAAGACTTGTTTGTTGATAAACAAATAGATGAATTTATTAAAAAGGAATTTAATAAAGAACAGTTTATTAAACTAGTAAATGATTACAAATTACCAAGTCTTTTAAAATTTGTAAAATAAAAAAACACCCAAGTGGGTGTTTATTTTATCTATTAATGTAGCCAAAGAAGAAACGCGTATCTCTAGTTACTGTTTCATCTGCTCTTAGAGCAACATTGAATTCAATCTTGTCGCCTTCTAAGATAAACCCTCTATTAAATATGATAGGGCCACCAGTTGAAACGATGTAATCATCTTTAGTTACTTCTATTTTTTGACCATCACGTGTTAATCATATTTTGATTGTGTCATCATCATAATGATAATAATTCATCATGCCTTCATAAACATCAAAAGGAACACAAAGTTCTCATTGCTTGTTTTCTGGTCAATCAGTAGCTGTTTCTTTATTTCAGATGCTTGTATCTACAGTTACTTTTGATGAGTTACCACCAGTTACTCCTGCGCTAATAACTTCATCTGTACCAGATGTTAGGAATCATTGTTTGTATTCCTTAACTGATACTCCTACTTCTACTGCATGTCATAATTCAAATCCTGCTCAGACATCCATACGGCCTTTAATAGGCTTAGATGTTCAAGCATAGCCATCTTCATTTGATTTTACAATTAAGCTAAATTCAGCAAAATCACCATTTTGAGCATCTGTTTTATCTGCACGTTGTACAGGAAGTTTAACCATAATCTTATTGTGGTTAATAAATTCAACTGATGCACCAACAATTACTAGAGGGTTTTCAGGAGAAGTACCTGTAACAGTAGCTTCAACAGATAATAAGTTTGGATCGGTAATATCTTCAATAGCTGATCCTAATGTCATTGGATAGTAACCAACTTTATCATTTGGATCAAGAATTTGATTCATATCAACATCTGGAATAACAGGGTTATTTAACTTAGTTAATTTAAAACCATTTAATCTTTCCATCCATTGTGCTTCTTGTTCACCATCAATATATTTAAATTCAACATCAAATTCTGCAAATTCTCTAGCTTTGATTCTTTCAAATAGTCTACTGCTTAACATTGCATCCCATTCAATTGTTTTAGGATCTGTGCCTTTAATTACATTTGCTCTTCTATTTACAACATAAATGTTTGGAGAGTGACTTTCTTCACTTTCATGAGGAATGATAGAATATTGAATATAACCAGTAGATGGATAGTCATTTAATAATTTAGTCTTATATAAAGCTCATGTTTCATCTTCTTTAGATAAAAGATCTTTTTTAAAATCATCTGGTTGTCCTTCTTCATCAATTTTGTCAGAAACATAAATGAAGTGAAACTTAGTTTCACCCATAGATAATCATATAGGTTGATATACATCGGGGTAAGATAATTCCATATCAAATACAATATCGTCGCCATCAGACAATTCATTTAGTGTAGTTTTTTCTTCAAAAACCACTTTGATTTCTCTATATCAAAAATCACCTAGTAATTTAGGCTCAATTCCTAGACGTGCGCTTTTTATTTGTAATTTATTTCCACTATATAATTCATCTCAACCATTTATTTTCAAAGCTGTAGCATGTGCAGTATCATAAGAACAAAATAAACGATATGTTTTCTCTAAAGTTCCAGCAATGTGGTCAGCTCTAGTGCCCATTTTTTCATCGCTAGTTACTAATGCTCATTCGTTATTGTAACTAATTTGGAATTCATCATTGAATGTTTTATCTCAAACTGTCGTTCATTGTCCATCAATTACTTCTTTACAAAATAATCTAACTTTAAAAACAGCTTTATAGTCTTCTTCGTGCCCTTGTTGAGGAGTTATTTCAACTCAAACATATAAAATGTCATTTTCAACATCGAAGACTCTGTGTCCAGCAGCTGGAGCAGAAATCTCTACTTTTTCAACATTTTTGCTTTCTTCAAGCAATTCAACTTCTAAACCAATAGATGATGTTTCTTCAGAAACAACATTACCATTCAATTTAAATTTAATACATTGGAAGTTTGAATTTGGTTGTGTATATAAATCACCTTGTCCAGGAACAACTGTAATATCTGATTCTTCAACATTATATGTAATATTAAAACCAGTAAATGTTTCTTCTCAAGTTTTAGATGTTTGCTTGTTTGAATAACTAAGTTTTAGGTCAAATTGTACATTTGTATTGTTTTCAATTTCACCTGTTAGAGATTTAATTTCACCATCAAAAATAGCTTTTAAACCATGTTCTCCAACAACTGAACGTTCTTTATTTAATTTAAATTCAACTTCAACTTCTTGTTCAGTTTTAAGATTTAAAACTTCGACAGTAATATCATCAGATTCGACAAGAACAAATTTAGTATCAAAAATAATATTGAAATATTCAGTTCCTTGTAGAACTTGCACTCTTTGTTCTTCTTCCAAAACTAAGTGTTCTTTAGTTTGACCGCAGCTTGTTAACACAAAAGTTGGAACAATTGCTGTTAATGCTGGTACAGTCATTGTGCCAACCAAAATTTTGTTTAATTTTTTCATAGGTTTATTTCCCCTTATTTATTTACTAATTATATAGACAAACTATTTTCATTTATATTTTTTATATTTAAATAAGATAACTAGGTTAAAAACATTAAAGCAAAAAAGCATTTTCTTATATAATGATTTAACATATTTTTT